>DATELR010000070.1:0-27479 GCA_035276345.1 Streptosporangiaceae bacterium
CCTTCTTGCTTTCTATCTGCTGTGCAGCTTTGCTTGGGCCCTGACTACCCGATCATCGCGTCGACAAAGGCCTGCGGCTCGAACGGAGCCAGATCGTCCGGCCCCTCGCCGAGGCCGACAAGCTTGACGGGAACGCCGAGCTCTCGCTGGACCGCGATCACGATTCCGCCCTTCGCGGTGCCGTCGAGCTTGGTCAGCACGATCCCGGTGATGTCGACAACTTCGGCGAACACGCGCGCCTGGCGCAACCCGTTCTGCCCCGTCGTCGCGTCGAGGACGAGCAGCACTTCGTCGACGGGGCCGTGCTTCTCGACGACGCGCTTGATCTTCCCGAGCTCGTCCATCAATCCGGTCTTGGTGTGCAGGCGGCCGGCGGTGTCGACGATCACTGCGTCGACGCCCTGCGCCGTGCCCGCGCTGACCGACTCGAATGCCACGCTCGCTGGATCCGCGCCCTCGCGGTCGGCCCGCACGGTCTTAGCCCCGACCCGGTTGCCCCAGGTCTCGAGCTGATCGGCTGCCGCAGCGCGGAACGTGTCGGCGGCGCCGAGCAGGACAGTGCTCCCGTCACCGATCAGCACCCTGGCCAGCTTGCCGCACGTTGTGGTCTTCCCGGTTCCGTTGACCCCGACGACGAGCAGCACAGCGGGGCGGTCGCCGTGCGGCGACGTGTGCAAGGTGCGATCGAAGTCAGCGCCGACCTGCTCGAGCAGGTCCGCCCGCAGCATGGCCCTGACCTCGGTCAGGTCGTTTGTCCCCGCTACCTTGACCTCGGTCCGCAACCGCTCGACCATGTGCAAGGCGGGCGCCGCGCCCATGTCGGCTGTGATCAGGATCTCTTCGATCTCATCCCAGGTCTCATCGTCGAGCTTGCCCGACGACAGCAGGCTCAGCAGCGCGCCGCCGAACGCGGACTGCGAACGGGCCAGCCTGCTCCTGAGCCTGACCATCCGCCCGGCCGATGGCGGCGGCTTCTCGACTGTCGGCGTCGGCGCCGCTGGCTGCTCGACGACCGGCGGCGGCGCGCCGACCTCCGCAGGCGGCGCGACCGTTTCGGAATCCGGCGCGGGCGCCCTGGTGATCGTAGGCGTCGCCGTCGTTCCGGCTTGACCTGGCGTTTCGCGAGGCGAGACAGCCTTGCGCCGGCGCCTCGTGCGAGGTGCTAGCAGCGCGCCCCCGCCGGCGATCAGGACGAAGAGGACGACCCCGAGCACGATGAAAAGTGTTTCCATGACGGCTTCAAGTCTGGCAGAAGCTAGCCACCAACCGCGCCAGTCGCCCTCGCAGTCATCGTGAACCATGATCTCGAAGAGTTCTGGGTCCGCCAGCACCCACAAGTCTTCCGGATCATCGAACGCTCCTAGAAAGGGCGCTGAGGAGCGGGAAGCAGCGGCTTTAAGCGGGCTCGCGTTCCCGCAGGCGCTGGCTGATCACGGCCGAGACGCCGTCCGAGCGCATAGTCACGCCGTAGAGCGAGTCAGCGACCTCCATCGTCCGCTTCTGGTGGGTGACGATGATGAGCTGGGAATTGGACCTCAGCTCGTCGAAGATGTCGAGCAGCCGCCCGAGGTTGGTGTCGTCGAGCGCGGCCTCGACCTCGTCCATCACGTAGAACGGCGACGGCCGCGCCTTGAAGATCGCCAGCAGGAACGCTATCGCCGTCAGCGAGCGCTCGCCGCCGGACAGCAGCGACAGCCGCTTCACCCGCTTGCCGGGCGGCCTGGCCTCGAACTCGATTCCGGTCGCCAGCATGTCGTCCGGCTCGGTCAGCACAAGCCGGCCTTCCCCGCCAGGGAACAGCCGCCCGAATATCTGGGTGAATTCCCTGGCCGTGTCCTCGTATGCGTCGGCGAACACCTGCTGCACCCGGTCGTCGACCTCCTTGACCACGGTCAGCAGGTCCCTGCGGGTTTTCCGCAAGTCCTCCAGCTGGGTCACGAGGAACGCGTGCCGCTCCTCGAGGGCAGCGAACTCCTCAAGCGCGAGCGGGTTGACCTTGCCGAGCTGGTCGAGCTGCCGCTGCGCGACGTCGGCCCGCCGCTGCTGTTCATTCCGGTCGTAGCTGACCGGAGGTTCCTCGTCATCCCCGACGGAAACCGGGACGTCGGGTCCGTACTCGGCGACCAGCGACTCGACGTCGATCGCGAAATCTTCTGATGCTTTGGCCTCGACCTGCTCCAGCCGCAGGCGGCGCCCTGCCCTGGCGACCTCCACGCCGTGCGCGGTGTCGACGACCGCGTCCAGCTGCGCGGACGCCTCCCTGATCCGCGCGCGGACCGCCTTCAGCTCCTCATCGCGACCCTGGTGCGCCACCTCGGCCTGCTGACGTTCCTCGTCGGCCAATCGCAGCGACCGCTCGATCGAGGTCAGCGCGATCTTCGCGCCGGTCGCCACCGCAGCGGCGATCTGCGCCTCGGCTGCCCGGCGCTTCGCCCGCTCCGCCGCCCGGCTGATGGCCTGCCGTTCGGCAACGGCAGCCGACGCAAGCGCGTCGGCACGCCCGCTGATCGCGCGCAACCGCTCCTCGACGGTCCGCACCTCGAGCCTGGCGTCCATCTCCGTGCTTCTGGCCGCCGATGCGCTGTCCGCCAGCGCCTGCCTGCCTCTGTCACGGACGCGGTCGCGGTCGCCAACCTCGCTGTCCTGGTCGCCGGCACCCTCGCCAGTTTCTTGGCTATGTAGCTGCGCGGTGGCGTCAGGCGGCGGCGCGGCGCTCTCGTCCTGACCGGACTCGGCGGTGATCTTCGCCTCGATGTCGGCGAGTTGCGTCCTGCTCTTTTCGGCCGAGCGGTCAGCCGCTGCAATGGCCGCGACCAGCCGGCCCGCCTCGTCCTGGGCGGCGCGAGCCGCTCCGGCAAGGGCACCAAGCCGCCCTGAAACCTCGGCCGCCGCCGCGTCGACTTCCTGCAGCGCAGCCTGGGCCTCCGCGAGAACCTGCCGCGCCTGCTCCTCTTCCTCGGCCGCCTCGGCCAGCTCCCGCTCCGCGCGCTGGGCCGCCTGCTCGGCCTCGGCGAGCTGCCTGCTCGCCTGCTGTGCGGCCGCCCGCAACCCGAGCACGCTCTGCCCGCCAGCCGAACCGCCGCGCGCCCAGTGCGCTCCAAGCAGGTCACCATCGGCGGTCACGACCGAAACTGATGGGTCGGCCAGCACGAGCTCGAACCCGGTAGCCAGGTCAGGAACGACGAGCACCCCGGCTAGCAGCCGCTCAACGGCTGCCGCAAGCTCGCCTGGCGCCTTGACAAGATCGACAGCAGGCGTAACGGAACTCGCCCATCCGTCGTCCGAGTGGGAGCCGGTCTTGCCGCCGGTCCATCCGGGCCGCGTGAGCGCGCGGCCCGCGAACCGGTCGCGGGACTCCCGCTCACTCGCATTGCCGTCGGCGATGACCAGGTCGGCTCGCCCGGCGTCAGCGTCGCGGAGCATGCGCAGGATGTCGGCAGCCGCGCCGACGTCGCTGATGGCCACGGCGGCCGCCGAGTTGCCGAGCGCGGCTGCGATGGCCTCGGACGCGCCATCGGCGATCGTGATCAGCTCAGCAAGGGGCCCTAGCACACCAGGGAACCTGCTGCCCTCGGCGAGCAGCACTTCCGAAGCGTCGGCACCTCTGCGCACGGCTTCTTCGAGCGCCGACGCTCTCGCCCTGAGGCCGGCCCGCTTGTCGCTCAGCTCGTGCTCAGCCTTCCGCAGCCTGGTCAGCTGCGCGGCCGCGGTCTTGACAGCGGCCGCAGCGCGCTCATGCGCGGCAACCAGCTCAGCGCGGTCCTCGTCACGGCCGCCGAACTGATCCTGCAGCTCGCCGTATCGCTGCTGCGCCTTCTCGGCCCTCGCGCGCGCCGCCGCGAGCACCCTGGCCAGCCTGCCTGCTTCCTCTTGCGCGGCCGCGAGTCGGCTTCTGGCCGCTCCAGCCTGACCGCGCAGCCGCGCGAGCCTCTCAGCCCGCTCGGCAGCTGCCTTCGCATCCGCGGCTATCTTGCGCTCCGCATCGGCAAGAGCAGTTTCAGCGGCCGTCCGCGCCGACACGGCGGTGGCTAGCTGGCCGCGCGCGGCACGCAGCCGCTCACTCAGCGCCCGTTCCTGCTCGCGCAAGGCGGCGGCCTCGCGCTCGAGCTCGTCGGGATCGCGGCCAGGCCGTGTGTTCTCCGGTGGGGCTGACAGGTGGGTATGCCGCTCGGCAGCCAGGTCGGCAACCGCCCTCAGCCGTTCGGACAGCCCGCCGAGGGTGAAGTACGTCTCCTGCGCGACGGCCAGCCGCGGAGCGTGCTGCTGCTCAGCCTCCTCGAGTCCGGCTTCTTGCTGCCGCGCAGCCGTGAGTGCTGCCTCTAGCTCGGCCCTCCGCGCGACGGCAGCGTTCTCGTCGGCCTCGTCCCGCGCGAGCTCGCCCGACAGCGTCACGAAGTCGTCCGCGAGCAGCCGCAGCCGCGCATCGCGAAGGTCGGCCTGGATGACGGCAGCTTTCCTGGCGAGCTGCGCCTGCCGCCCGAGCGGCTTCAGCTGCCGGCCGAGCTCGGTAGTCAGGTCCACCAGCCTGGTCATGTTGGCCTGCATGGCCTCGAGCTTGCGGAGCGCCTTTTCCTTCCGCCTGCGGTGCTTGAGCACTCCTGCGGCTTCCTCGATCAGCGCGCGCCGCGCCTCGGGACCCGCGTTGAGTATGTCGTCGAGGTGCCCCTGTCCGACAATGACGTGCATTTCACGGCCGAGACCGGTGTCGGAGAGCAGCTCCTGGACGTCGAGCAGCCGGCACTGGTTGCCGTTGATCGCGTATTCGCTCTGGCCGGACCTGAACAACAGCCGGCTGATGGTGACCTCGGCGTACTCGATCGGCAGCGCGCCATCGCTGTTATCGATGGTCAGGGTGACTTCGGCTCTGCCGAGCGCCGGCCTGCCTGATGTACCGGCGAAGACGACGTCGTCCATCTTGCCGCCGCGCAGCGGCTTGACCCCCTGCTGGCCCATCACCCAGGAAAACGCGTCGACGACGTTGGACTTTCCTGAGCCATTAGGCCCGACGACGCAGGTGATGCCCGGCTCGAAGCGCAACGTGGTCGCGGAGGCGAAGGACTTGAATCCGCGAAGTGTGAGGGTCTTCAGGTACACAGCCTGCTTCTCCTCATCCGCCCGTGCGTGTAGCCAGTCTCCGCCTGGCTCCACCGAACCCTACCGTGCGACACGCGGGTTCCAGGATTTCTGCAGATCGCCGACCATACCAATCAGGACTTTCGCAGCGCTCAGGACCTACCGATACGAATTGGTCGATCCTGCCAGTCGTGCGTGCTACTTCCCCGCGCCCGGCCGCTAAACGTGTTCAATCTCGGGCCATTAGGTCGCCCTGCCCGCATCAGCCGCGAGGCAAGCGTCAGGGCAGCCAAGTAAGCGCCCCGTGCCCGGTGCGGAGCCTGCCGCACGCCCGTCAGCGGACGTGCGTCAGCCCCGGCGCCGCTAGTTGCACGGGCCGCTTGCGGTTGATCAGGTGCGAGGAGCCTGCTCAGGTCAGCGCGGGTTCGCGCTCGTCGAGCAGAATCTCGTGGCCAACTCCGGCAGCGAGTACGTCATTTACCTCCTGGAGCCGAGCTAGCTCAGCCTCCAGGTCACGTACTCGGCGCTGAAGTCGGCGCATCTCCGACACCATGCGGGGATCCGGCCCGCCTACATGGCCGAGCAGAGCCTTCGCCATTGCTTGAGGTCCTCCACACTGAGTGACCAGAGTGGTCGCGCACGCAGAAACGCTAGAGACGCGCCAGTTGCGCGCAGGTAACACCCCCATGGTCCCACCACAACAGCCATCCGGTCAAGTTGACATCTACCCAGGTCACCGCCTTGAACGAACGCTGAGCGCGCGGAAATTAGCTGCACTCACCGTGCAAAACTGGCGTGAATCAATATCGCAAAAGAGACTTGACCTAAACAAAGGACGAATCCCGGCTCCGGTTGCCAAATCAGCGCTCCACAAATCCGGCTATACCGCCCCTGGCCTGGTCCCATCGGTGGGTCACCTGGACGACATTCCCCGGCGTTCCCGGAGATTCCAGACGTTCGAGGAGCACCGCGCAATTGGCCCTGTTGCCTTCAGCTACAACACGTACGCGGCCGTCGACGAGGTTCTCCGCCACGCCCACGAGGCCGAGTTCGAGCGCGTTACTCCTGACCCACCAGCGAAAGCCGACACCCTGTACGCGGCCGCGCACCCAGATCGTCACCCTGGCCTGCCGGCTGAGCTGATCGCCATCGGGCGTTCCGACACGTCGCCCCCCTGGGCCAGCTCCCCCTTCCCCGTCGTCATGCCCGCTCACCAGCGCCCTCGCCGCGGCCTGGGCTGACATCGGGGGCACCGGAACGAGGACCGGTTCATGAATTTCTCGCGCAAGATCGGCGTCCCGCAACGCGGGCAGGGCTCGCCTTCCTGGCCATAGACGGCAAGAGACCGGTCGAAGTACCCGCTCTGCCCGTTGACCTGGACGTACAGGCTGTCGAATGAGGTGCCGCCCGCAAGGATTGCCTCGCCGAACACGGCGCGTATCGCAGCGAGCAGCCTGAGCACGTCGGTGCGCCGCAGCGCATCCGTTCCTCTGGCCCAGTGCAGGCCAGCCCGCCAGAGCGCCTCGTCGGCGTAGATGTTGCCGACACCGCTGATCAGCGACTGATCGAGGATCGCCCGCTTGATTCCGGTCCGCCTGGTCCGCAGCTTCGCCACGAAGCGGTCGTCGTCGAATCCCGGCTCGAGCGGGTCGGGAGCGATATGGGCGATGGCTGCGGGCAGCTCGGCGCCGCCCGGCGAGAAGGCCAGATGACCGAACGTACGCTGATCGACGAAGCGGAGGTCGGGGCCACCATCTGTGAACGAGAATGTGGCCCGCACATGCGAGGTCAGCGGCCGGTCAGCAATACCGACAACGAGCTGGCCGCTCATGCCGAGATGCGCGATCAGCGCGTCGTCGTTGACCGGCAGCCACAAGTACTTGCCGCGGCGGCGGATGTCACCAACGGTGCCACCACGCAGCGTCGCAGCCAGATCGTCAGGCCCGGCCAGGTGCCGCCGCGCGGCACGCGGATGCAGCACCTGCACGTCGGCGAACGTGCGTCCGCTGATGTGCCGCTGGAGGCCGTCCCTTACGGTCTCCACCTCGGGCAGCTCGGGCACCGTGACCTTCCGGCACTTCCTTAGTTCCTGTGTTGCTGACTGCTGGACTGCTGCGGGGGGCCACTGCCATCCGAGCTGGCCTGGCCGACGGCCTCGACACCAGTCGCGAGCTGGGCGCCATCCGCCCCTTCGGCCGCGGCGCTCACCCGTGCGCTGATTGCCGTCCAGGCCGCCTCCGCGGCCTGCTGTTCGGCTTCCTTCTTGGTGCGCCCCTCGCCTTCGCCCCAGACCTGCCCGCCGACCCTGGCGACGGCGCGGAAGGACTTCTGGTGGTCAGGTCCGCTCTCCTCAACCAGGTACTCGGGCCCGCCCAGATCCTCCGCCGCGGTCAGTTCCTGCAAGGAGGTCTTCCAGTCCAGCCCCGCACCGAGCCGCGCAGACCTGGCGATCACCGGGTCGAAGAGCCGGTGCACGAGCGGATCTGCCGCATCCATGCCGCCGTCGAGGTAGACGGCACCTATCACGGCTTCAAGCGTGTCAGCCAGGATCGAGGACTTGTCCCGTCCTCCCGTGCTCTCCTCGCCCTTGCCAAGCCGGACGTAGCTGCCAAGACCTAGGCCCCTGGCGACCCCAGCCAGTGCGCGGCTGTTAACGACCGCGGCACGCAGCTTTGCGAGGTTGCCTTCCGGCAGGTCTGGATGCTTGCGGAAGAGGGTGTCAGTCACGATCAGCCCGAGCACCGAGTCGCCGAGGAACTCCAGCCGCTCATTAGTCGGCAGCCCGCCGTTCTCATAGGCGAATGACCTGTGCATCAGCGCGCGGTCGAGGAGCTGGCCATCGATCCGGACATGCAGGGTGGCAAGGAGGACGGAGAGGTCGGCATTAACCGCCCGCCCGTCCGACGGCGCCAGGCTCACCGTAACCTCTACCTCCCTCCCGCGATCATGGCTGCGCGCGAGCACGCCGCCTTAGGAGGAGGGTGTGATGACCTGCCGCCTGTTGTACGTTCCGCAGGTCGGGCAGGCCTGATGGGGCAGCTTCGGGTCGCGGCACTGCGGACACGTGACGAGCTGCGGCACGGTGGCCTTCCACTGAGCGCGCCGCGATCTGGTGTTGCTGCGCGACATCCTTCGCTTGGGTACTGCCACCTCAATGCTCCTTCGAACCCTCGGGACCCGATGTCCCGTTCGATGATGTGCCGTCAGGCCCGCCAGCGCCGGCCTCGTCAGCCGCGGCCCGATCTCCGGGCCCGAACAAGTCCTTCAGTACCGCCCATACTCCCCCGTCATCGGGGTGCGAGTGGCCAGGTTCAGCGTCAGCGAGCTTGATGCCGCACCTGCTGCACAGGCCCTCGCAGTCGTCCCTGCACAGCGGGGATAGCGGCAGGTCAAGAACCAGCGCGTCGCGAAGTGCGGGCTCGAGGTCGAGCAGGTCTCCGTCCAGAAGATACCCGTCGTCCTCGGATTCTCCTGCCTCGGCGGCGAACAATTCGCAGAATTTCACCTGGACGCTCGAGGTGAACTCATCGAGGCACCGCGCACACTCGCCGACGACAGGTGCGGTCACGACGGCCGTCACCAGGACGCCCTCGCTAACTTCCTCGAGCTGAACCTCAAGGTCCATGTCGGAGCCTTTTGGCACCTGTACCATCCCGGCGCCGAGGTCAGCCGGGGCGGGAACGTGGCGGGATTCCGAGCGCGCTGACGCCGACCCGAGCGACCTGATGTCGAATACGAGCGGCCCGCGCGGATCCAAGCGCTGAGTTCTCTTGAGTTTCGCGTTTGGCATGATTAAGCACAGCTAACAAGTTCGGTACTGGGCGGTCAGCTTACCGTTTGGCCAACCGAATACCCAACTCGGCGGGCGGCCTGAGCATTCCCGCGATCAAGATCACGGATGACTTCCGCATCATCAACCGAGAATCCTCCGTGATCATGATTTGCAGCGCCCCGGTTGCGCCTCACTCGCTGGTGAGGCGCTCGTTCAGGCGCCGGAGCACGGGTTCAGGAACCAGGCTGGAGACATCTCCCCCATAAGTGGCGAATTCCTTGACCAGGCTGGAGGAAAGGAACGCGTAAAGGGGGTTCGTCGTCATGAACAGCGTCTCGACCCCGGCCTGGTTGTAGTTCATCTGCGCCATCTGCATTTCGTAGTCGAAGTCAGTGACGGCGCGCAGTCCCTTGACGATTGCAGACACGTCGTTGGCGCGGCAGAAGTCGACGGTCAGCCCGCTGAACTTGGCGACGCGCACGTTCGGCATGTCCTTGCTGACCTCGCGCAGCAACTCGACGCGCTCGTCCGCGGTGAAGAGCGACGACTTCGACGGGTTACGCAGTACCGCGACGATGACTTCGTCGTGCAGTTTGGCCGCGCGACCGATGATGTCAAGATGGCCGTTCGTGACCGGGTCAAATGACCCTGGGCAGACGACGCGAATCACGCGGAGTCACGCTCCCGTCGTTGAGTCGGCGGCGGCAGGTGCCGCACCTGAGGCGCGACCGTACCAGAGCACGGTCTCCCCGTACTTGCGGGACCGGTCTAGCACGTAGCTGGCGGGCCATCTCGGCGGTTCTGACCTCGCGTCGCGCTCGACGACCACGAGCGAGCCGTCGGCCAGCCAGCCGGCGTCGGCCAGGGTCAGCAGGACCTGGCTGAGTTCCTCATCGGTCGTGGCGTACGGCGGATCGGCGAACACGAAGTCACGCGGACCCGATGACCCTGGCCCGCGGCGCAGTGCGCGGCCGACCTTGTCCTGGACCACGGTCGCTCCTGGCAGGCCCAGGGCATCGATATTCGTCCTGATGGCGCGCACCGCCCCCGGATCGGATTCGATCAGGATCGCGTCCGACGCGCCGCGCGACAGCGCCTCGAGACCGACCGCGCCAGAGCCAGCGTAGAGGTCCAGGACGCGCATGCCTGCCAGGCCGCCGATCATCGCGACGACGGCCGCGAACAGCCCTTCTCTGGTGCGATCGCTCGTCGGCCTCGTGGACCGCCCCGACGGGACGGCGAGTCGACGGCCGCCAGCGGTCCCGGCGATGATTCTCGTAGTCAGGCTTTCTCCAGGTATTCGGCCCGATCGGCATCGAGCATCGCGGCGATCGCGGCGGCCAGGGCGGGCTGGCCGGCCAGCGCCGGATCGGCTCCGACCAGCTCCTCGGCTTCGTCCCTGGCCTGACCGATCAGCTCCTCGTCCTTCAGCAGCGTGAGCAGCTTGAGGCTTGACCTTCGGCCGGCCTGGGCGGCGCCGAGGACGTCGCCCTCCCTGCGCTGTTCAAGATCGAGCCTGGATAGTGCGAACCCGTCCTGGGTCGCGGCGACGGCGTCGAGCCGGTCACGCGCCGGGCCTGGTGGTGCCTCGGTAACAAGCAGGCACAGCCCGGGCTGGCCGCCGCGGCCGACCCTGCCCCTGAGCTGGTGCAGCTGCGAGACGCCGAACCGGTCCGCATCCATGATCACCATCGCGGTGGCGTTGGGCACGTCCACGCCGACCTCGACAACCGTGGTCGTGACGAGCACATCGATCTGCCCGTCGGCAAAGGCCAGCATGATCTTGTCCTTCTCATCCGCCGGCAGCCGCCCGTGCAGGACCGCGAGCTTGAGGTCGGCAAGCGGCCCCTGCTGAAGCAGGGCGGCGACATCGATGACGGACAAGGCGGCGCGGCGCTGCGTCTGGGCTTCGTCATCGGCGAAATCCTCGTCGCCGAAATCGAAACCGCCGTCATCTGCGATACCGAGCGTCTCATCATCAGCCTGCCGCCGCTCAGCTTGTCCCGCCCGGCGGCTGCCAGTGTCGGCTTCGTCGGACTGCCCGCCGATCCGCGGGCAGACGATATATGCCTGGCGGCCGAGCCCAACCTCTTCCCTGACGCGTTCCCAGGTGCGGTCCAGGTAGTGCGGTTTCTCGGCGGCCGGCACGACATGCGTGGCGATCGGAGACCGCCCGGACGGGAGCTCGGTCAGCTCGGTGACCTCCAAGTCGCCGAAGACCGTCATCGCGACCGTCCGCGGGATCGGCGTGGCAGTCATCACGAGCACGTGCGGCCTGCCGTCGGCCGCCTTGCCGCGCAGCGCCTCACGCTGCTCGACACCGAATCGGTGCTGCTCGTCGATCACGATCAAGCCCAGGTCCGCGAACTGAACGTGCTCCTCGAGGAGAGCGTGCGTGCCGATCACGATGCCCGCCTCGCCAGATGCAGCCTCGAGCAGGGCGCGGCGCCGCGCCGCGCTGCCTTGCGACCCGGTCAGCAGGGCGATCCTGGTCGCGTGATCGGCGCCGCCAAGCTGGCCAGCCATCGCCAGCGGGCCGAGCATCTGGCTGATCGAGCGGTAATGCTGCTGGGCGAGCACCTCGGTCGGGGCCAGCAGCGCCGCCTGACCGGCAGCGTCGATGACCTGCAGCATCCCGCGGAGCGCGACCACGGTCTTGCCGGATCCGACCTCCCCCTGGAGCAGGCGGTGCATCGGGTGTTCCCGGCCAAGATCGGCGGCGATGGTCGCTCCTGCCGACTGCTGCCCACCGGTCAACGCGAACGGCAGCTCCCGGTCGAACTCGGCGAGCAGGCCGTTCTCGATTGGCGAGCGGGGCAGCGACACATACTCGGTGGACAGGCGGCGCCGCTGGGCCAGCACGACCTGCAGCATGAATGCCTCATCCCACTTCAGCCGGTGCCGCGCCGCCATGTAGTCGCGGGTGTCCGCTGGCCTGTGCACGGCCTGGAGTGCGCGGGCGTAACCGTAGAGCTTCTGGCGGTCCCTGAGCTGCGCGGGCAAGGGGTCATCATCGATCTCTACGGCCGCGAGCGCGAGCCGCACCGAGTCGGCGATCTGCCAGGACGCGATGTCCTTGCTGGCCGGGTAGATCGGGATGAGCTCAGTGGCGAACTCGACAGCCCGCTCCGTTCCGGCCTGACCCGATCCGATCAGCTCGTACTCCGGGTGCGACAGCTGGCGCTTGCCCCGGAACGTCGATACCTGGCCAGAGAACAGGCCATGCTGGCCAGGGGCGAGCTGACGCTCCCGCCAGTCCTGACGCCCCTTCCCGAAGAAGGTGAGCGTGAGCTGCCCCCGGCCGTCGGTGACGACGGCCTCGAAAATCGAGCCACGCCGGTTGCGCATCGGCCGTGATGAAACCGACGCGATCATCGCTTGCACGGTCACGTGCTCGCCATCCCGCAGCCCGGCTAGGTCGGTCAGTTCACCCCTGGTCTCGTACCGGCGCGGGTAATAGGTCAGCAGATCGCCGACGCTCCGCAGGCCGGTGCCGAGCGTGGCGAGCTTCTTGGCCGCCTTGTCCCCGACCACGGGCCGAAGCGGATCCGACAGCTTCGTCATCGCTACTCAGCCCCGATCTGCAGCAGCGAACTGGTGATGCCGCCGTCATAGCAGACGACCTCGACTTGCCGGTCCGCGCTCGCGATGTGCTCGGTCACCAGGGACGCCAGCCCGGGATTAGCTCCCCGGCCGATGAGCAGGGTAAACAGCTCCGGAGAGTTCTGCAGGAGCAGATCGGTAACGCCGAGCGAGACGCCTTCTTGATCGCGCCCGGTGAGCACATCATGGCCCCCGACTGCGCCGATGAACTGCTCGGCAGGTCCAGGCGATGCCGGTATGGCGGCGCCGCGCTCGGACTGCGATTGACCGCGGATGCTCGCCCAGCGCATCCCGGCGACTGCCCGTCGCATCGACGCGAGATCAGCATCCGCGTCGCGCCGCGGGTCGTGGACGGCGAGCGCAGCCAGCAGCTGAACCTCGCTGCCCACCGCCAGCACGGGCCAGCCGGGCGGCCAGCGCTCAGCGAGACGTCCGCCCGTCGTGACAAGCACCGCGCGGGCAGATGACCGTACGACGTCATCGATCGGCGCGCCAGGATCCGCGCACTCAGCGCCGTCGATCACCGTCGCGCCAGCGGCCCGCAGCAGGCTAGCGAGACCCGCTCCGCTGGCGATCACGACAATTCCTGACCCGTCCCGCGACCGGACCGCCTCGGCACCGGTCAGGTGGGCGCTGTTCAGGTAGGTGACGGTGATCTTGCTGAGCTGACCGGCTGCGAGCCCGGCCTCCACGGCGGCACCGGCGTCGGCGACATGGACGTGCACGTGCCATTGCGGCTCGCGGCCGGACACGACCAGTGAGTCGCCAAGCAGATCGAGGCGGTCGCGCAGCGCCGACGCGGCGTGATCGGGGGCCTCGAGCAGGAAGGTGACTTCGTAGCCGAACTCTGAGCTCGAGGGACCGGCGGGGACGGCGAGGTGCCCGATCGGCGCCGGGATGGCGAAGGACCCGCCATCGTCTCCGCTGATCACCGCGCTCAGCGCCGCAAGCAGGACGCAGAGTCCCGCGCCGCCCGCGTCGACGACGCCGCTGGCCGCGAGCACCTCAAGCTCGCTTCGGGTGGCAAGCAGCGCATCGCGTGCGCCGAGAGCGGCTGCACGGCCGACCGCTGGCAGGTCAGCGAGCTCAGCGGCGCGTACCGCCGCCCGGGCGGCGGCGTCGGCCACGGTAAGGACGGTGCCTTCCACAGGCCGGTGCACCGCTGCGCGCGCCAGAGCGGCGGCTTTCGTCAGCGCGAGCGCGACGACCTGGCCGTCGCAGGGCGTCGCGGGTCCGCAAATGTCTGCGAGGCCGCAGAGCAGCTGGCTGAGAATGATGCCGGAGTTACCGCACGCGCCCTCCAGCGCCGCCGCCGCGGCTGCCTGCCAGATCTCGGCGGCGCTCGCCTGTTCCGGCAGAACGGCGAGCGCATCTGCCGCGCACGAGATGGTCCGCGCCATGTTGGTGCCGGTGTCGGAGTCGGCCACCGGGAATACGTTCAGGATGTCGATGGCCGGGCGCGCACGGTCGAGTTCGTCGGCCGCGAGCCGCAGCCACAGCCGCACTACCGCGCCGTCGATATCCTGCACTGCCGGCATGTACGGCAGGCTACTTCGGAGGTCCGTCGGCCGTCTCGGGGCAAGGGCATGCCGTGCCGCACAGGGCGCTGATATCCGCCGAGTCGCGCGGACCAGTGCCGGTCGGATATCCTTGGTCGGCCGGGCTGGCGCAGCCTGCCCGATGACCGCTTACTACCAATCCTTGGAGCGATCCCGTGGCTTCCGTCTGCGATGTGTGCGGCAAGGGGCCGGGCTTCGGCAACAACGTGTCGTTCTCACACCGCCGCACCCCGCGCCGCTTCAACCCCAACATTCAGCGCGTGCACGTCAAGGTCGGAAAGACCCCGCGCCGCCTCAACGTGTGCACGTCCTGCATCAAGGCAGGCAAGATCACTCGCTGATCTGCTAGCTGACGGGCTGGCGAATCCGCCACGCGTGATCGACCGGCCCGATCCCCGCGCCAAGCGGGAAACCGCCGTCGATGGCACCGGTGATGTATTCCCTGGCTGATTCGACCGCGCTCGGCACATCAGCACCCATCGCAAGGTGAGATGCGATCGCCGAGGCCAGCGTGCATCCGGTCCCGTGAGTGTGCCGGCTGTTGATTCTCTGGCCGGGGAAGCGGATCACGCGACCGTCGCCGAACAGCAGGTCGACGGGGTTGCCGGGCAGGTGTCCGCCCTTGACCAGGACCCAGCGCGGACCGCGCGACGCGAGCTGCCTGGCCGCTTCGAGCATGTCTTTCTCGTCCGTGATCGTCGTCCCGGTGAGCAGCTGCGCCTCGAGCAGATTCGGCGTCACGACGGTCGCCAGCGGCAGCAACTCCGATGTCAGCGCCTCGAGCGTGCCATCGGACAGCAGCGGATCACCGTGCTTGGATACGGCGACCGGGTCGATCACGAGCGGCCCGTCGACATCGGAGAGCCGCTCCGCTACGGTCCGGACGATCTCGGCAGAGGCGAGCATCCCGGTCTTGATGGCCTGGGCGCCAATGTCGCCGAGCACCGAGTCGAGTTGGGCGCGGATCGCCTCGGCAGGAAGCTCCCAGTACCCCTGGACGCCCAGCGAGTTCTGCGCCGTCACCGCGCAGATCACGGTCATGCCGTGGACGCCAAGGGCGAGCATCGTCTTCAGGTCGGCCTGGATTCCCGCGCCGCCGCCTGAGTCCGAGCCCGCGATAGCGAGTACCCGCGGCGGAGTCTGGCTCATGCAATCAGCCTAGGCGCGGCCGAGGCGTGCCCGGTTATGCGCCCTGATCGCTGACCTGGTCGCGGAGGCGGGTGAAGTCCCGGCTGCGGCCAGCCTGCTTGGGCATGGCACGGAAGGTGCAGCTGCCTCCGTCAAGCTCGCATCTGGTCGGACGTTCCGGCCGGCCGGTGCCGAAAATGATGATCCGCGCTTCGTTGTCGCGCGATTGGCCCCATGGCAGCGGCGAGCCGACCACGACAATTCCGTCCGCACCCCGATGACGCCACTCGGCCCACATGACGTGGTCGATCGAGGCACCGGGCAGGGAGAAGCTGAGCTCCCAGTCACCGAGCTGCCTGCGGCTCTTGACCACGATCACGGCAATGAATCCGTGCTCCGGGCCGGACATAACTTCGTACTCGACCTTCACTCCGGTGACCCGCACGTTGGCGTCGCTGCGCGGTACCGGCAGCCTGGCTCCGTGCTTGATCGCTGGCGATGGCACGGCCGGCGGCGCGGATGGCGATGAACAGCTCGCGACCGCGCAACGGCCAGTTTTCGGCGCGGGGAACGTCAGGGCGGGATGCGGCCTTGCCAGCGTCAGCGACGTCGCGATCACGATCCCCACGCTGACGGCGAACCACGGGGTCAGCAGCGCGCCGCGAATCATCCGCACGTATTCCGGGCGGGAGCTAAGCCACCTGCTGGTTCTCCGCAGATTTGCCTGCAGCGCCGCGGCCGGCCTGCGAACGTCAGCGGTCGGGGCCCGGCTGTCGTCAGCACCGAGCGGCACGGGCGCAGCGTCCGGGCCCGGCACCGCGTCCGGCGTAATCGGCGCGATCAAGGAGATGAGCGCGGCCGAATCGCGCTCTGCGGTCCAGGCGCCGGCGGCGGCTGAGGCACGCTGCACAGTCGTAGCACGCTGTGCGACCGCGATACGCCTCGCTGACGCCCGCAGCATTGCTGAGGAACGCGGCGTGCGCGGCCCGGCCGTAACGACCCGGTGCCGGGCAGCATCGGAGCCGACGCCACGTACAGGCCAGAACCCCTGACGCTTCGCCCTGTGTCGAGGCTGGCCCTGCGGCCGATGACGCGGCACAGAGTGGTTATATCAAGCAATTGACTGCGAGCACGAGTGACATTTGGAATTCGTTTGGCCACGAACCGTCACTACGTCAGGAAGTGCTCCCAGCCGCCCGCGCCGAGCCATCTGCGACCGTCGACGACAATCCCCTGACCTTGCGTTGCCTGTCCGATCACGGCCCATCGTTGCGGCAAAGTAGCACCGGCGGGAAAGGTCGCCACCAGGGCGTGGTCATCGCCTCCGGTCAGAACCCAGCGCTGCCAGTCGGCGTCGCCGCCGAGAGACTCGGCCGCGCGCGCCAGCGAGCGCCGCGGCGCCACCGGCTCATCGGTGATCGCGGCCAGCTGAAGCTCGATCAGCACGCCGCTGGCCGAGGCGATATGCCCGACGTCCGCGATCAGGCCGTCGCTGACATCGATCATGGCGGTCGCGCCGAGCGCCGCCGCCTCGGGCCCGGCCGAGTACGGCGGCGCTGGCTTGCGATGCGCGGCGATCAATGCTTCCAGCCCGGGATCGCGCGGGGCCAGTCCTGCGCGCAGCATGGCCAGGCCGGCCGCGGCGCTGCCGAGCGCCCCGGTCACGGCGACCACGTCGCCTGGTCTGGCACCGGCCCTGGTAACTGCCGGAGTGCCGGCGAGATCGCCGAGTGCGGTGACGGCGAGCATGACAACGTCCGCGCTGCTCGTGTCGCCGCCCGCTACCGCTGCGCCGGCCGCCGACGCCTCATCGCCGATGCCGGCGACGAGGTCAAGTACCCAGCCGACCTCGAGGTCTCCTGGCCCGGCGAAACTCACGAGCAGAGCAGTCGGTCGCGCGCCCATGGCGGCGATGTCTGCCAGATTTCGCGCCGCCGCCTTGCCGCCAATCTCGCGAGGCTGGGACCATTCCCTGCGGAAATGCCGACCCTCAATGAGCATGTCAGTCGTAGCGACGACGCTACGATCGGGTGCGCGGAGAACGGCGGCGTCATCGCCGATGCCAACAATCACGCCCGCATTGCCGGGGAGCACTTTCTGAATGGCGGCGATCAGTGCGAACTCACCGTATTCGGCGATAGTGATGAAGGCCTCCCGCACGGTCACGCAGCGGGCCAGCCTGCTGCGCTTCAACCTGCCGCCTACGGTAGCGTTGCCTCACGCAAATGACCGGAGGGCGACATGGTCCAGGCTTATATCCTCGTCCAGACTGAGGTCGGGAAGGCCGCCGACGTGGCTATGGCGATCGGGCGGATCACCGGCGTCACGCAGGCTGACGATGTGACTGGCCCCTATGACGTTATCGTTCGCGCCGAAGCTGACAACGTCGATGACCTCGGCCGCCTTGTAGTAGCCCAGATCCAGGGTGTCCCCGGCATCACAAGGACGCTGACCTGCCCGATCGTACATATTTAGCGCGTCGCTGCTAGGCGCAGGGCACCTCAATCGATTCGCGCACGGCGCGCGTCCTGATGCCGAGTCCGATCCGCGCCGCGGCGCACAGGTCGGAGAGCGTATCGACATCGCGCCGTAGCCCGGGAATGCCGGGGATCTCCAGTTCGACCGCTCCTGCTTCGCGATG
This sequence comes from Streptosporangiaceae bacterium, assembly GCA_035276345.1. GTDB lineage: Bacteria > Actinomycetota > Actinomycetes > Streptosporangiales > Streptosporangiaceae > Chersky-822. Next base: position 17,777 of record DATELR010000070.1, read on the forward strand.
GCGCTGGCGGGACCGAAGACCGAATCGCGGCCGGAACGCAGTCCCCGGCATGGCGGTATACAGCGTCGTGCCTGAACCGGCAGCATCGGCCACGAAGGCCTCGTTAACCGGGGATGCCGCGGCGAGCGCAACGGCCAGCTCCACCGCCGACAGCGCCGGCAGGTCGGCGGTAAGGGCCGCGAGGCCACGGCCCGGCCAGCTGGCCGCGGCATAACTTGCGCCCGCTGTGAGGGCCTCGTTGAGGCCGGCTCCAGGCAGATCGGCGATGACAGTAGCGCCGGATGCCCCGGTCGCCGTCCTGACGTCAGGGTCGTCGGTGACGACGATTACGTCGCCGACCGGCGGGCAGGCTACCGCGGCCGTCACCGTGTCTGCCGCCATGGCCAGCGCCACGGCTTTCCGGTCGGCATCGCTCAGACCGGAGAGGCGGGATTTGGCCAGGGCGAGTAGCTTGACAGGGATCACCACAGACCAGGTCAGCGGTGCATCAGTACCCATAGCATCCGATCTTGCCTCGACACCGAGTCAGGCGAGCAGGAAGACTGGCACCATGAGGTGCGGGAGAGTGTTTCTATGAGCAGACGCGCAGACGGGAGCTACTCCAACGCGTGGCGCGGGGTCTCGAAAATCGTCTTGCGTCCTGCCATTCGCGCTCTGATGAAGTTCGACTGGCAAGGTCATGAGCATTTCATTCCTGACGGCCGCGGCATGATCGTGGCCGCGAATCACCTTTCCTATGCCGACGTGCTGGCGATCGCGCTGCTTTGCGATACGGCCGGGCGCTATCCGACCTTTCTCGCGAAGTCCTCGCTCTTCAACATCAAGGGTCTCGGTCCCATCCTGAAAAAGCTCGGCCAGCTGCCCGTCTACCGCGGCCAGGCCGACGCGGCCTTGGTGCTGCGGGACGCCGAGCAGGGCGTGCGGGACGGCGCATGCGTGGTCTTCTACCCCGAGGGCACGGTCACCCGCGACCCCGAGATGTGGCCCATGCAGTCGAAGACTGGTGTCGCGCGACTGGCGTTGGCCACGGGCACGCCGGTCGTTCCGGTGGGTCACTGGGGAGCTCAGGACATCCTCCCGTACGGCACGGTCAAGCTCCATGTGATCCCACGCAAGACGGTGCACATGATCGCCGGTCCTCCCGTGGATTTGTCCGAATTCGCGGGCAAGCCCCTGGATACGGCGACACTACGCGCGGCCACCGACAAGATCATGACCGAGGTCGCGGCCCTCGTCGGCAAGGTGCGCGGCGAAGTGCCGCCGGCCGAACCATTCCACCCCGCCATAGCCCGCCGCAGGGAACGCGCCGAACTGCGCAAGCTCGCGCAGCAGAGCGGCGAGGCTGGCGCCGATGCCGACGATGCGGCCAGCGGGGTTGCCGGCCCGTGACCGCCGCCGTGATGGGCGCCGGCTCCTGGGGAACGACGTTTGCCCAGATCCTGTGTGACGCTGGAACCGAGAGCATGCTCTGGTGCCGCCGCGATGAGGTCGCTGAGTGCATCAACGCAACCAGCAGGAACCCGCAGTACCTGCCGGACTGCACGCTCCCTGACACCTTGCGGGCGACCGCCGACCCAGAGCGAGCACTGGCAGGCGCCGACCTGGTGGTACTCGCCGTGCCTGCCCAGAGCCTCAGGAAGAACCTGACAAGCTGGGCGAGCATGATCCCGCACGGCGCGATCCTCGTCAGCTTGATGAAGGGCATCGAGCTCGACACAGGAAAGCGGATGAGTGAGGTGATCGCCGAGGTCACCAACTGGCCGTCCGAGCAGATCGCCGTGGTCACCGGGCCGAACCTGGCACATGAGATCGCGGAGCGCCAGTACGCGGCGACGGTTGTGGCCTGCACCGACCAGCAGACGGCGGAGAACCTGCAGAAGGCTTGCCATACGGGCTACTTCCGTCCTTACACCAACGCGGACGTGATCGGCTGCGAACTAGGTGGCACGGTCAAGAACCCGATCGCTATCGCAGTCGGGATCGCCGTCGGCATGGGGCTAGGCGACAACACCAGGGCGATGCTGATCACCCGCGGCCTGGCCGAGACGGCGCGGCTGGGCGTTGTCCTCGGCGCTGACCAGCTCACGTTCGCAGGTCTGGCCGGCATGGGCGATCTCGTCGCTACCTGTTCATCGCCGCTATCACGCAACCGGACGTTCGGCGAGAACCTGGGACGCGGGATCCGGCTCACCGAGATTATCGCCAGCACAAGCCAGGTGGTTGAGGGCGTCACGTCGTCGAAGTCCGTCCTGGAGCTGGCCAGGACGCACTCGGTGGAGATGCCCATCACCGAGGTGATCGCCGCTGTGGTCTACGACGGCCTCGAGATCGGTGAGGCGGCCGTGATGCTAGCCAGCCGAACCGCCAAGCCTGAACGCTATGGCCCCTGACAAGTGGCCGCGCCCGGCCAGGGACCCGAGGAGCGGTCGCGATCAACGGCAAGGCGACCCTCGGTACGGCGACCCGCACGACGAGGACCCGTACCCTGATTCGTGGTTCAGGGACCCGGCCGGCACCGCTGGACGCCGGGGCAGGCCCGACTATGGCGCGCAGGCACCTGGCGACTCCCGCCCTGGGCCGAACCAGCGCGTCGGGCCTGGCCCGCGACGGGTGGCCGGCCCGCAGCCCCCAGGAGACCCGCGGCTGGCCGACCGGCGCCGAGGCATTGACGCGCTGAGAGGCGTTGACCCGCGGCCGGGCGCTGATTTGCGGGCTGGCGTTGACCCCCGGTACGGACCACCCCCGATCCCGCCAGGCCGCGGCGATCCGCGACTCGGCGATCCTCGGTACGGGTCCCACTACGACGATCCCCGACTCCACCCCGATCCGCGTTACGCCGACCCCCGCTACGCGGACCCGCGATATGCGCAGACTCGATACCCCGATGAGCGGTACGCGGGCCCTCCGTACAGCGATCCCCGGTACGCCGATCCGCGCCAGGCAGGGCCTCGGTATGCCGACCCTCAGTTCGCTGACCCGCGTTTCGCGGCGGACCCGCGCGCACGGCAGGGCCAAGCTGGCCCGAATGGCGGTCCGTGGGACCGGTCTCGAACCGGAGGCGCCGCGGCCGGGCGGCCGCAGCCAGGACCCCCGCGGGCGATTGAGAACCGGCGCCTAGCCATCGAGGCACCGCGACATGCCGACCTCCGTTCACCGCAGGACGAGAACGGAGCAGCCTCCAGCTCCGACGCTTTGAGCAGCACGGATCCTCTTGCTCGCGTCGCCGGCCAGCATGCGCAGGGCCAGCCAAGGGCCGGTATGCCGACCGGGATTGCCGATCCGCTCCGGCTGATCGACCCGCGGCGCTCTGAAGTCCTGCGCCAGGCGGACTTGCGCGCAGCGGATGCACAGCACCAGCCAGGGGCTCGTCACCGTCTCGGGGAGAACACGCGCTCGGTGCGCCTGCCGACACCGGCCCCGCCTGGTCAGCGGCCGCTCGCGACCCCGATCTACCGGACGGCGTCCTTCACGTTCGGCTCGAGCGCGGAGTACGCAGCGGTGCTCGGCGATGAGGTACCGGGATTCAGCTACAGCCGGATCGACAACCCGACCGTCGAAGCGTTTTGTGCCGCCGTCGCATCACTCGAGGGCGTGAACCTGAGCTACCAGGCGACGGCACAGGCGTTCGCGTCCGGTATGGCAGCCATCTCCACTGTCTTCTGGGCGTTCACCCGAGCCGGATCCCACGTCATCGCGCCGACCGCGATGTACGGCGGCAGTTACAGCTTCCTGAGGAATGTCGCTTCGAACTTCGGCGTGCAGACGGACTTCGTCGACATGACGGACCTGGGGCAGGTGCAGGCAGCGTTGCGGCCAGGAACGTCAGTGGTCTATGCCGAGACGCTGGCGAACCCGACCGTAGCGGTCGCCGATCTCGGCGGCATCGCCAGGCTCGCGCATCAGGCCGGAGCGCTGTTTGTCGTGGACTCGACGCTCGCGCCGCCGGTGATCTGCCGCCCGCTTGAACACGGTGCCGACCTCGTCCTGCACTCGGCCACGAAGTACTTCGGCGGGCACTCAGACGTCACCGGCGGCGTGATTACCGGCCATCCCGATCTCATCAAGCGGATCCGCGACATCAGGATCGACACTGGCGGCTCGCTCGGGCCGGACGACTCCTATCTGCTGCGGCGCGGGCTCGAGACCCTGCCGTTGCGAGTGCGCAGGCAGTGCGCGACCGCTCAGGTGCTCGCCGCTGGACTTGCTCGGCACCCGGCCGTGGCCACGGTGTACTACCCGGGCCTGTCCCAGCATCCAGGCCACGATCTGGCCAGAAGGCAGTTTGACGCCGGACCTGAGGGGACCAGGTTCGGGGCGATCGTCACGGTTGCGCCCTACGGGGGCCGGGAGGCCGGCATGATCTTCGCTGACCAGCTACGCGTCGCGCAGGTCGCCACATCGCTCGGCGGAACGCAGACAAAGGTTTCTCATGTGGGCTCGACCACGCACAGGCAGATGGACGCCACCGCGCTCGCAGCCGCTGGCATCGATCCAGGTTCGGTGCGATTCTCGATCGGCCTGGAGGACGGCGAGGACCTGCTGGCCGATGCCATGGCGGCACTGGACTCGCTCGGCAGGGGGTAACGGCACGGCCAAGCGTTGTGCCCGATGGCTGCAAGGCCGGGTCGCCGGGCCGGACCATGACCGATAATCGGGAGTCCGCCGCAAGGACAGCCTGGAGACAGTTCGACGGGAGGAACCGTGGGCGATACCCCAGAGTCGGGAGCGCAGCGACAGGGACGACGGATCAAGGTCGCCGTGGTGTTCGGCGGCCGGGGGCCCGAGCACCCGGTCTCCTGCCTCGGCGGCGGCAACGTCCTGCGGGTAATCGACAGGGATCGGTATGAGGTCATCCCGATCGGCATCACCACCGAGGGCGCCTGGCTAGAGGTCGCCGATGACCCGTCCAAGCTCGCGATCACGAGCGGCGAACTTCCGACGGTCGAGTCGGTCGCCAAGCCCGACGCCCACGTCGTGCCGTGGGCCTACCAGGGCGACACGTCGGTGGTCGCCAGCGCTCCCGGCCATATCCCGCACGTGCTCAGCGACGTAGACATCGTTCTGCCCGTTCTGCATGGTCCCTACGGCGAAGACGGGACCATCCAGGGCCTGCTTGAGATGTCCGGTGTCGCCTACGTAGGCGCCGGCGTCCTGGCCAGCGCGGTCAGCATGGACAAGGAGTACATGAAGCTGATCTTCCAGGCCAAGGGGCTGCCAGTCGGCCCGCACGTGGTCGTGCGCGACACGGAATGGCCCGCCGCCGAGCCGCCTACAAGGGCGCAGGTCACGGTCGCAGAGCAGATCGATGCGCTCGGCTGGCCGCTGTTCATCAAGCCGGCTAGAGGAGGCTCCAGCCTCGGCACGTCCAAGGCCAACGACCCAGACGAACTCGCTGATGCTATTGCGCTCGCCAGGCGGTTCGACCCGAAGGTGCTCGTCGAAGCCGCGATCACCGCCAGGGAGATCGAGGTTGCCGTGCTCCAGGGCCTGGATGGCGCGCCGCCGGACACAAGCCTGCCCGGCGAGCTACGCCTGGATGGCGGCGAGGAGTTCTACGACTTTGAGGCCAAGTACCTGGACCAGGCCAACAGCATGCTGATACCCGCGCCGATCCCATCCCAGGATGTGGCGACGATCCGCGAGCTGGCTGGCCGGGTGTTCGACGCGGTCTCAGCCGAGGGCCTGGCCAGGGTCGATTTCTTCTACACGCCCGACAATCAGATCCTGGTCAACGAGATCAACACGTTCCCCGGGATGTCGCCCACTTCATACTTCCAGAAGATGTGGGAGGCAACCGGGGTGAGTTTCCCCGAGGTCATCGACCGGCTCCTGCAGTCTGCGCTGGCAAAGCGACCAGGCCTGCGCTGACTTCGCTGCCATCGGGCTATGGCGGACGGCCGGCGGCGGCCGTCCGCCATCTGTGCCCGGCCCTTACTTCCGGCCTGCGGCGGCCTTCTTCTTGTCGCCGTTGACCATTGCCTTGAAGTCGGCGCCGGCCCGGAACTTGGGCACGGACGACTTGGGCACCTTGATGGACGCACCGGTGGCTGGGTTCCTGGCAGTGCGGGCTGGCCGGTCCGACTTCTCGAATACACCGAAGCCGGTAATTGCCACCTTGTCGCCCTTAGCCACTGCGCCCTGGATAGTGTCGAGAACCGCGTTTACGGCCTCAGTTGCGGTTTTCTTATCACCCATCCGACTGGAAATCGCGTCGATCAGGTCACGCTTGTTCATGTCCTCACTCCTGCGGTCCCCCATACCGGAGGTCACGCACTCCATGGCCGCTCTGGCCGGGCTTTCGTGACCTCTAACCTGCTTGAACGTAGGCGATGCAGGGGCTGTACACAATGATCTACACAAGAAACTAGGCGTGTCGTTACTGAAACCACGTACAATTCCGGGGTAAAAGGTGCTAGTCGTTCAGGTGATTTTCTGAATTACTTGCGTGGCTAGAAGTAATCCCGTGAGCCAGGGCCGGGTTCCGCATTATCTGATGCATACGATTCGGCCACGGCACCATGGCCGCTCTCCCGCTCAACGTCGGCGATCAGCCGGTCAAGCCGCCTGGCGAGACGGTCTCGGTCCGCCGATGGCAGCTTCAGCGACGTGCAGATCGCCGCAAACCGGAGCTGCAGCCTGAGCCGGACATCGTCATCCATTTCGAGCGAGCACAGCAGCCGCTGCGCCGCCAGCAGCCTGGCCGCGAGGGTGTCGCCGGCAGCCCGCGCGCCTTGTCCCGGCTCCGACGGCTCGGACTCAGTCATCGGCTCCACTTTCCCAAACTGGTGGTGCAGCGCCAGCACCGAGGCGGCAAAATCAGGTCGCCTTCCTGGTGATGCCACCTGCCACCGGCGTTCATCGCGCGCCCGCTGGCGCGTCCCGCAGACCGGCGACCTTTCACCAGACGGTAAGGTCCATACTTGGGAAACTGCGGCCGGCCGAACGTCGTAAGGGCCGCGCCGCCGCGTCGCGTGAACCCGCCGAGTGAGGTCCCCCGATGAAGGTTGCCGTGGTCAAGGAGACCGGGCCAGCCGAGCGCAGAGTGGCGCTCGTGCCGGAAGCGGTCGCCAAGCTGCGTACCGGAGGGCACGAGGTTCTCGTGCAGACCGGCGCCGGAGCTGGCGCGTTCTTCCCTGACGATTCCTACTCTGAGGCTGGCGCGAGCGTCGTTCATGCCGACCAGCTGGCTGCGGCTGATGCCGTGCTCATGATCGGCCGACCCGATGCCGCGCAGCTCGGGCGGCTCCGGTCGGGACAAGCGGTACTCGGCATGTTCGCTCCCCTCGCCGACAAGGAGCTGGCCGAGCGCCTGGCGGAAACCGGCGCGACGGCGATCAGCCTTGACCTGATCCCGAGGACACTGTCACGAGCTCAGCCGATGGACGCGCTGACCTCCCAGGCCAACATCGCCGGCTACAAGGCTGCGGTGCTGGCGGCGGCAACCTTCGGCAGGTTCTTCCCGCTGCTGATCACGGCCGCGGGCACGGCGAGGCCAGCCAAGGTGCTCGTGCTAGGCACCGGCGTTGCGGGACTGCAGGCGATCGGGACCTCAAGGCGCCTTGGCGCGGTGGTCAGCGCCTATGACGTCAGGCCAGAGACCAGGACCGAGGTTGAGTCGCTCGGAGCTACGTTCATCGAGCTGACGTCGGTCGGCACAGCCAGTGGCGAGGGTGGTTACGCCCGCGCGCTGACCGACGACGAACGCGCTGCGCAGCAGGCCGAGCTGGCCGATCACATCGGGCGGCACGACGTGGTGATCACCACGGCTCAGGTGCCCGGCCGCCGTCCGCCGCTGCTGGTCACCTGTGAGGCGCTGAAGTCGATGGCGCCAGGCTCCGTGCTCGTCGACATGGGCGCCAGTTCGCTCGGCGGCAATGTCGAGGGCTCAGTCGCCGGCCAGACAACCGTCGCGGAGAACGGCATCACGATTATCGGGGCCGACAACCTGCCCTCCACGATGGCCGCTGCCGCTTCGGCGATGTACGCACGCAACATCAGCTCGCTGCTGCTCTACATGGTCAAGGACGGCGAGTTCACCGTCGACCTGACGGACGAACTGGTCGCCGGGGTCGTGGTCGCCCACGACGGCAAGGTCGTGCATCCGGCGCTCACCACGCCAGCGGCGCAATGATTCCGGAGGTCGGTCCATGCTCCTGACGGACTTCATCATCTTCGTGCTGAGCCTGTGGGTCGGCTTCGAGGTGATCAGCAAGGTGCCTGCGACCCTGCACACCCCGCTGATGTCAGCGGCCAACTCGATCCACGGGATCGTGCTCGCAGGCGCGGTCGTCATCGCCGCCACAGCCCACAACGTGGTCGGCTACATACTGGCCTTCGTCGCGGTGGCTTTCGCCGCCATGAATGTGGTCGGCGGGTACGTGGTGACGGGCAGGATGCTCAAGATGTTCAAGCGCAGGACCGCGCAGCCAGCAGCAGCCGCGGGGCCGGGCGCCGCGGCGGCCGTCGAGCCGAGCCCGAACGGCAGTGCCACCAACGCAAGGGCCACCAAGAGCGGGGCCCAGTCATGACCGGCACCTTCAACACCGTCATCCAGCTCATCTATCTCGCCGCGGCCTCGTGCTTCGTGCTCGGCCTTCATCTGATGAACAACCCTGCGACCGCCCGCCGCGGCAATCAGGTATCGGTGGCAGGCATGATCGCGGCGGTCGTCGCGACCGGCGTCCTGGTCATTCACCTCGGCGTGATCAACACGACCGGCTGGATCGTAATCGGCGCCGGAATCCTGGTCGGCGGCGGCGTCGGGCTCCAGGCCGCCAGAAGAGTGCAGATGACGGCCATGCCGCAGCTGGTCAGCATCTTCAACGCGGTCGGCGGCGGCGCGGCAGCTCTGGTCGCCATCAGAGACTTCATGTCGATCGGGGCCGGGGTCGGCGCGTCGACGTCCGTTCCCACGGTGCTTGACGTGATCATCGGCTCGGTGACCTTCTCCGGCTCGATCATCGCTGCCGGCAAGCTCCAGGGCGTGATCACCTCCGCACCGGTCACGATCCCCGGCGCCCGGATCCTGAACCTGCTGCTGGCTGTAGTCGCCGTGGGCGGCGGGATCTACGTCATCGCCTCGCCGAGCATGGTCGGCCTTGGCATCGTGATCGCCGCATCGCTGATCTTCGGTGTCTCGATGGTGATGCCGATCGGCGGTGCCGACATGCCAGTCGTCATCTCGCTGCTGAACGCCTTTACCGGCACCGCGGTCGCGATGGCCGGATTTGTGATCGACAACACGGCCTTGATCATCGCCGGCGCCCTGGTAGGGGCTTCAGGTGGAATCCTGACCAAGCTTATGGCCGACGCGATGAACCGGTCGATCGGCAACATCATGCTCGGCGGGTTCGGCTCAGGCGACGTCGCCGTTGCCGTCGAGGGCGCAGCGGGCGCCGGCGTCCAGTCGATCGCGGCCGACGATGCGGCGATCCAGCTGGCGTACGCCGGCAAGGTGATCATCGTTCCCGGATACGGGCTAGCCGCAGCTCAGGCGCAGCATGAGGTGGCCGCGCTGGCTGACCTGCTCGAGTCCCGAGGCGTGGACGTGAGCTATGCGATTCATCCGGTCGCCGGGCGGATGCCGGGGCACATGAACGTCCTGCTCGCCGAGGCGAACGTCCCCTATCCGCTGCTCAAGGAGATGGACGAGGTCAATCCGGAGTTCGCGAGGACGGACGTCGCCCTGGTGATCAGGGCAAAC
>DATELR010000071.1:0-2351 GCA_035276345.1 Streptosporangiaceae bacterium
CTCCTGTGGGCACACTGAATGCAAGCGATTGCAAGGATTCACAGTGCGCCGCCTGTAAGGCCAGCCCGGAACGGGTGCGTTAAACCGCTATGAACAATTCCGCGCCTCGCGGCTTAGCTCGGCGACGCCAGCGCACGGACCCCGGCGATGAACAGGTCCACGCCGAACCGGTAGTGGAACTCGGCGCTGCCTTCGTCGCATGAGGTCATCGGGACGGCCGCGTTAACCAGCCGGGGGTAGCGGTCGGGCGGCAGCGAGGCGAGCTCGACCTGCTTGCGCCGCTGTATCTCGGCGCGCTCCGCCTGGCTGAGCGCGGGATCGAAGCCGGGCTCGCTCATCACGAGCGTCAGCCCCGTCCACAGCGCAGACTTCGCGATTTCGCTCGCGTGCTTGGGGTCGAACCCGGCGCTGCCCAGTATGTCCAGCGTCGTCTCGGTCGCCTCCCAGTGCGATGGGCCGAGCTTCTCGCTTCCCAGCAAGAGCGCGGACGCCGAGGGGTGCATGCGGAGCACGTCGATCAGCGACTCCAGCATCATCCGCAGCTGATCGGACCAGTGCGAGGTCCGGTCGACGTCGGTCTTGATCTCGCCCCAGATCCGGTCAGCCAGCCCGGCGGTCAGCTCCTCCTTGCTTCGGAAGTGCCAGTACAACGCCATGGGCGTCACGCCAAGCGCGGCCGCGAGACGGCGAATAGTGAGGGCCTCCAGGCCGTCGTTGTCCGCCAGCTCCAGCGCGCGCTCGACCACGGCCGCGCGGCTCAGCTTGATCCGCTCGGCTGCTTCTCCGGTCCTTGTTGCTGCCATCACTTGACAACTATACGGCGTACAGCCAGGATGTGGAATATACAACGTACAGGAATCTCGTACAGGTGACTTGTATAGGTGTTCTGTACAGGAGACTTTTGCGGCTCGGAAGGAGCAGCCCGATGGCCAGACGCTGGTGGGCCCTGGTGGCGGTCAGTCTCGCCACCTTCATGACATATCTCGACAACAACGTGACTAACGTCGCGATCCCCACGATCCAGCGTGACCTGCACCTGTCGATCGCGGGCCTGGAGTGGGTGGTCAGCAGCTATGTACTGGTGTTCGCCGGGTTGCTGCTCGCTGGCGGCAGGACCGCCGACGTCTTCGGACGGCGCAGGCTCTTCTTCGTTGGCACCATCGTGTTCACGATCGCTTCGCTCGCCGCGGGACTGGCTGGCAGCGGTGGCGTGCTGATCGGCGCGAGGGTGGTGCAGGGTCTTGGCGCAGCGTTGCTGGTCCCGACCACGCTGGCGATCATCATGGCAACGTTCAAGGACGCTCGCGAGCGCACCGCGGCGATCGGGATCTGGACCGCGATCGGCGCGATGGCCCTGGCCTTCGGGCCGCTGATCGGCGGCTTCATCAGCCAGCACCTGCACTGGGGCTGGATCTTCTTCATTAACGTGCCGGTCGGGGTCATCGCGCTCGCCATCGCCGCGTTCGCCATGGACGAGTCCAGGGATCCGGCCGCCGTGCGCCGGCTCGACGTCCCCGGCATGGTCGCCTCGTCGGTCTCGCTGTTCGCGCTCACCTACGCTCTGATCGAGGGCCACGACAGCGGCTGGACCTCGCCCCTGATCGTCGGCGCCTTCGCGCTCGCCGCGGCCGCGGCGGCTGCGTTCACCGTGATCGAGTCGCGCACCGCTCACCCGATGGTGGAGCTGAGGCTGTTCCGCTCCCGGGCGTTCAGCGGCGGCACGGTGACGATGATGCTGTGGGCGTTCGGGATCTTCGGCATCTACTTCTTCACCTCGATCTACCTGCAGGACATCCTCGGCTTCTCGCCGACCAAGGCTGGATTGGCGTTCGTGCCGATGGCGCTGTGCCTGGCGGCGGCAGCGGGCCTCGCCGGGCCGATCTACGCCCGGCTCGGCGCGCACCGCACCGTCGCGGCGGGCATGGGCGTGATGGCGATCGGCCTGTACCTGTTCTCGGTTCTTGGCGCTGGCGCGACCTTCGCCAGCCTGATGCCGGGCTTCCTGCTCTTCGGCTTCGGCGCTGGCTTGATGCAGGTGCCGTTGACCAACTCGGTGCTGCAAGGACAGCCGCCCGAGCGGTCGGGCGTGGCGTCCGCGCTGCTGAACGCCTCCCGTGAGGTGGCTGGCCTGTTCGGGATCACCGTGATCGGCGCGATCTTGCGCTCGCAGCAGAGCAGCGCGCTGCTGAACGGCACATCGAGGAGCGGCGCGTTCCTTGACGGCTACCACGCCGGCCTGCTTGTGACGGTCGCGCTGGTCGCAGCCGGCGCGGTGCTCAGCTACCTGGCGCTGCGCGGGTCCCGCGGGGCCGAGCCAGCTGTCGCCGTCGCGCAGGTCCCTGCCGGCCCGC
>DATELR010000072.1:0-2702 GCA_035276345.1 Streptosporangiaceae bacterium
GACCCGTCCGGCTCGCGCGCGAACCACGCCATCTCAGTGCCCAGCACATTCTGACTGCCGAGGTACTGATGGATCCAGGGCTCTACCGTGCCGAGGTCCTCGCCGATCGCTAGTGCGCCGGCGGTTGCCGCCTCTCCGGTCAGCGCGCCTACGGTCAGCCGGTGGTCGTACCGGACGTACGCGCCCCGTTCCGGCGGCATGCCTTCAGGGATCCACCACAGTCGCATGAGGCCCATCACGTGATCGACCCGGACGCCGCCGGCGTGCCGGAGTGCGGCGCGGAACAGCTCGGCGAGAGGTTGCGCACCCGCGGCCGCCAGCCGATGCGGGTGCCATGGCGGCTGGGACCAGTCCTGACCCTGCTGGTTGAAGCCATCAGGCGGAGCTCCCACCGACATGCCGCGGACGAGCAGGTCCTGGTGCGCCCAGGCGTCAGCCCCGCCGGGATGGACGCCCACCGCCACGTCACTGATCACGCCGATCGTCAGCCCGGCGGCTCTGGCGGCCCGTTGCGCCTCAGCGAGCTGTTCATCGAGCAGCCACTGGAGCCAGGCGTGGAAGCCGGCTCGCTCGCGGGGCGGTCCGTTACGCGTCTCGGCGGCTGCCTTCTGCGGATCGGCTAGTTTGGCAGGCCAGTTGCGCCAGTCGGAACCGTGCAACTCGGCGAGCGCGCACCAGCTCGCCCACGCGTCGAGCTCGGCACCTTCGCGATCGAGGAACCGGCGGAACCGTTCCTTCCGCTCAGGCGTCTGGCCCACGGCGTAAACCAGGTCCAGCGCGAGCCGCTTGGCCTTCCACACCGCGTCCCTGTCGATCAGGTCGGGAGTGCTGCTGGCGGCGCGCAGCGGCCCGGCCAGCTCGTCGATGTACTCGCGCTGAGCCAGGTTGAGCTGGTGATACTCCGGCAGGTCTTCGATCCGCAAATAGAGCGGGCTGATGTACCTGCGGGTCATCGGCAGGTAAGGGGAATCGCTCACTGGCGTGGTCGGCTCGGCGGCGTGCAGCGGGTTGACCAGGATGAACCCGGCGCCGAGGTGCCTGCCCGACCAGCGCGCCAGGTCGGCGAGGTCATGCAGATCGCCGTGACCCCACGAGCGACGCGACCGGACCGAGTACAGCTGAACGGTGAAACCCCAGGCTCGTCGGTGTGGTACGCCGGGCAACTTGATCGCCGGGTCCCGCCCTGCATGGCCTGACGCGTCCTCCTGCGCCGGCAGGCTGCGCGTGGCGTCCTGCCGCGGCGGGTCGCCGAGAGCCTCGACGATGGCGCGAAGCGTGTCCTCCGGCACGTCAACCAGCTCGCGGCGCCAGTTCACGTAGCTTGCTGAGACGCCAAGAGCCTCGGCCCGGCTGATCAGCTCGCTGTCGGTCATGCCCTCCATGATGTCCTCGGGTGGCCGTGGCATGCGTTTGCCGGGCCGCAGATCTTGCCGCCCGGACCAGAACGTATTTGCCTGGCGCTGCGACCGGGCAGGCTGGCACGATCGGCGGGTGGCTGCTGAGTTCTCCCCGGGAACCGGGCTCGCTGCGCGCTTGTACCAGCAGGTCGTCAGGCCGCTGCTCGACGAGCGCGTGCCTGGCGTGCGGCATTCTGCCGCGCTGATCGGCCGGGGTTCTGAGGTGCTCGGATTCGATACCCCGCGGTCGGTCGATCACAACTGGGGACCCCGCTGCCAGGTATTCCTCGGGCCCGCCGACGCAGACCAGGTCGCCCGGATCACCGCGCTGCTGGCTGATCACCTGCCTGCGACGTTCGAGGGCTGGCCGGTGTGGTTCAGCGACGTGACGGCGCCGGATCCCGCGCCGCGGCATTGGGTTGAGGTCGCTGAGCTCGGCTCGTGGCTGACCAGACGGCTTGGCTTCGATCCGCGTGCTGGTGTGGCGCTGAAGGACTGGCTGACAACGCCGACGCAGATCTTGGCTGAGATAACTGGCGGCGCGGTGTTCAGTGATGGGCTCGCGGGCTTCTCCGGCGGGCGCGGCAGCGGCTTGCACGCCGCGCGGGCTGCGCTGGCCTGGTATCCCGATGACGTCTGGCGCTACGTGCTTGCCTGCCAGTGGACTCGGATCAGCCAGGAGGAGGCGTTCCCTGGCCGGTGCGCCGAGGTTGGCGACGACCTAGGATCGGCCATCGTCGCGGCCCGGCTTAGCCGCGACCTGGTCAGGCTGACGCTGCTCATGCATCGGACGTATCCGCCGTACAGCAAATGGCTTGGCTCGGCGTTCGCTCGCCTGCCCGCCGTGGACGATGTCCTCCGGCCCGCCTTGACGCGTGCAGTAACCGCGGCATCGTGGCCGGAACGTGAGCGGAGCCTTTGTGCTGCGTACGAGGCCGTGGCGGCTTTGCACAACGATCTCGGGCTAACCGCACCAGTCGACGGATCGGTCCGGCCTTACTTCGACCGGCCCTTCCAGGTCATCGACGCCGGCCGCTTCGCCGCCGCACTCCTGGACGCGATCGCCGACGACCAGATCAGGCAATTGCCGCCGACCGGCGCCGTCGACCAGTTCGTCGACAGCACCGATGCCCTGGGAGATCAGCCGTTGCTGCGCTCAGCGATCTCCGCCCGTTTCCGGCAGTTATCCACAGGTTCCTGGCTTTCCTGGCGCGTATATGACTGGTTCGGCAACGCTTGCGCCATGAATTCCGACCTTCCCGAGAACCTCGACCGCTTAGCCCAGATCCAACACGGCGTCCTGTC
>DATELR010000073.1:0-9432 GCA_035276345.1 Streptosporangiaceae bacterium
GTCAAAGTCTGGGCCATCCTGCCGGTCGCGGTGATCCTGGCGCTGACCGCCCGCCGCCCGCGCCGGGGGGCTGCCTACGCCGCAGGAGTCGCGCTTGGCTTTTGCATTCCAGTTCTGCCCTTCGCGGTCAGCGCGCCGACGAGTTTCTACCGCAGCGTGATCGTCGCTCAGCTGTCCCGTAACGACATCGTGCGGACCTCGCAGGGTTACCGGCTCCAGCAGATGCTCGGGCTGGTCCATTTCCGCCAGCCGACCAGCCCGACGCTGGTGATCATCGCCATTGTGGTCGTCCTTCTCATCAGCGCTGTGATCGTGCTCGGGTCGCGGCTGGCTCACAGCCCGCCGCCAGCACTTGACTGGTTCGCGATCGGCACCTGCGCACTGGTAACGACGACATTCCTGTGGCCGACCGACTTCTACTACCACTACGCGGCCTTCCTCGCGCCATTCCTGGCACTCGTGCTCGCGCTCCCTGCGTCGCGGCTGCTTGCTGCGCTGCCGGCCGCCTCACGGCTCGAGTGGCTGCCGCGTGCCAGCCTGATGACCGCCGCGGGTTCCGTCGTGATCCTGACGATGTTCCAGGCGATCGTTGAAACCCACAACCACACAAGCGTGCCCCTCACGGAGATTGCGACCGCCCGGCGGCTGATCCCGCCCGGCGCTTGTGTAGTCACCGACCAGGCGTCCTACACAATCGCGATCGACCGGTTCGTGTCTACCGCGCCCAAGTGCTCGCTCATGATCGATGCGATGGGCACCAACTACGCGCTGTCTGATGGCAGGACTCCGCAGACTGGCGCCGGCGGTTCACCTGCCGTGAACGCGGCATGGAAGGCGGCCTTCCGGGCCGCCAAGTACGTCTGGCTGACTACCGAGGCCTACCGCCGCATTCCGTGGACCCCACGGCTGGTGGCCTACTTCGACAGCAACTTCGTGCCGCTGACCTACGGTCCCGACCATCTCTACATCAGGTCTGTGCCCCGCTTCGTTAGTCCTTAGCGGCGGCGGGGACGACCTGGCTGAGCTCGACCAGATGCCCGTCGGGATCGCGCAGGAAGCACCGTATCTCGCCGCCCCAGTCGTGCGGCGGGGTGAGGAACGCTGCGCCGCGCGCCGACAGCTCTTCGTACGCGGCCTGGCAATCAGCCACGCGGACGGTCATAGCGTGACTGACGTGGGCAGGATCGGCAGGCGGCGCGAATGTGACCGCCGGCTTGTCCGCGGTCGGGCCGCCCGGGCTCACGAGCAAGAGCCACGTGCCGGCGAACTTGAGCACCACGCTGGTGCCACCGTACTCGCGGTACAGCTCGGCCCCCAGCACGTTGATCCAGAAGTCACGCGACACTGCCGGGTCCGCGGCCACCAGGATGTGCGTAACGACTGCATCGGCGCCGAGCGGATCAGAACTCATCGCACCATGTTCTCAGGCGCCCGTGACGGAGGCGGAGATCCGACTGGATCTCACCAGGCAGACCAAGATCAACTTGGCTCCCGCGATAGGACTCGAACCTATAACCTGCCGGTTAACAGCCGGACGCTCTGCCGATTGAGCTACGCGGGATCGGACGGCAACGCGTGCCCGGAGGTGGTCGCTCCTGGCCGTTTGCGCCGCGGGGATAAGGGTAGCGCACGTGCGCAGATGCGCATGCCGGACGGCGGGCGCTGGTGCAGGCAGGCGCATAACAATCCATGTACCGGGCATGAGAACTGGAGTCGGGTGCGCTTACGGGCCGGCCAGCATGGGCCAGCCGGACGCGACCGATTTCGGGGAGAGGCCAGATGCGTTTTTACCGAATCAGCTTTGTCGGCGGACTGGCCGTTGGCTACGTGCTCGGCGCGCAGGCAGGACGGGAGCGGTACGAGCAGCTGAAGCAGCTTGCCAGGAAGGCCGCCGAGAGCCCGGCCATGCAGCAAACCGCTGGCGCGCTGCAGGCGCAGGCGACCGCGACCGCGAAGTCGGCGAAGGAAAAGGCCACGACCAGCGTGCGCAAGAGCGCGTCCAAGGTGACCAACCGGACCCCGGCTTCCGGCCGGACCAGCGCCGGCAAGCGTAAGTCGGGCACATCAGCAACGACCGTCTCTGGCAACGGAGCAACGCCGCGAGCGACGGGCAGTGATGACCGCCGCCCTTTTCTTCCGGCTGACGGCGACTCCGCTCCGTCGGCCTGACCGTCTAGCTCGCCAGCAACCCCACCGCTGAACCGCTGGTGGTTTCATAGCGCCACCAACGGCTCAGCGGTGGGTTCTGTTTGAGCGGGCAGCACCGCCAGGGATTCAGCGGTGGGGTTCTGCCCCGCTAGACGGCGGCGGCGTGTTAGCTAGGCGAGGTATTCGCGGAGCATTTGGGCGCGGCCCGGGTGGCGCAGCTTGACCAGGGTCTTGGACTCGATCTGCCTGATCCGCTCCCTGGTCACCCCGAAGTCCCTGCCGACCTCCTCGAGTGTCCTCGGGTGGCCGTCGGTCAAGCCGAACCGCAACTGGATGATGCGCTGCTCACGCGGCGACAGGGTCTCGAGCACCTGCTCAAGCTGATCTTGCAGCATCATGAACGCCGCGGCCTCCATGGGCACCACAGCGTCGGCGTCCTCGATGAAATCGCCGAGGTCTGAGTCTTCCTCGCCAATCGGAGCCTGCAGCGACACAGGTTCCTGGGCGATCCGCTGAATCTCGGCAACGCGGTCAGTGCCGATCCCCATCTCCGCCGCCACCTCAGCAGGCGTCGGTTCGCGGCCGAGATCCTGGTGCAGCTGCCGCTGAATCCTGGCCATCTTGTTGATGGTCTCGACCATGTGCACCGGGATCCTGATCGTCCGCGCCTGGTCCGCGATCGCCCTGGTGATGGCCTGCCTGATCCACCAGGTGGCGTAGGTGGAGAACTTGTAGCCCTTGGTGTAGTCGAACTTCTCCACGGCCCTGATCAGGCCGAGGTTGCCCTCCTGGATCAGGTCAAGGAAGACCATGCCACGGCCGATATACCGCTTCGCGATCGAGACCACCAGCCGCAGGTTCGCCTCGATCAGCCGCTGCCTGGCCCGGTCGCCAAGGTCGGCAAGCATGATGAGCTCTGCGCCGCTCGGCCCGGCGCCCACCACCTTGCAGCCGCCATGCAGCATCTCCGTCGCGAACAGGCCAGCCTCGATCGCCTTGGCCAGCTCAACCTCGTCCTGGGCCGTCAGCAGCGGCACTTTGCCGATCTCGCGCAGGTAGATCCGCACCAGGTCGGAGGTTCCGGTGCGGCGAACCCGGTCAGGTTCGTCCCGCCGTGGCTCTTCGGCCTCATCAGCGCCGCCGTCGGTGATCTCGACGCCGTCCTCAGTCAGCATCCGAATGACGTCTTCGATGACTTCGGGCATGAGTTCGCACCGGTCGAACGCCGCGTTGAGGTCAGCCATGGCGACCGTGCCGTTCTCCCGCGCTCGCGAGACTAGCTCGGTGACCTGGTCAGGGGTTGCCGTGAGCACAGGAGTCATGCACAACAGTGTGCGTCAGTAACGCTCTGTCGGGTGGTTCGAAAATTGTCACCTGAGGGCAAGTTTGGAGGATTGCGAGGTACGGGTAGGTATTACGTCCTTCACCCACCGTTGGCGCGTTCAAGCAGCAGCTTGCGGCGCTGCTCGAGGGCCACCAGATCGCCGAACATCCGGTTGTACTCGGTCTGCCCGGTCACCGGGTTCATCCGCTGCAGCCGGGACTTAACCGCGACGATCTGCCGGGACACGGCCAGTTCCTCGATCCTGGTCAGGACGTCATCTGCGAACCGGGCGTCGGGCTCAGCGTCGGCGCCTGGTGCCTCGACGGACTCCACCGCCAGCCTGGTCATGAACATCCTGGCGTTGTCGTTCGGCGCCGCGGCCAGCAGCCGGTCAATCCACTCCCGCACCGGCCCCGCGGTCGCGACGCCGCCGCAGCCCGCGATCAGTTCCCTGACCGCCCGATGCGCAGGAGCCGTGAAAACCTCCGCGCCCATGCCGTCGAATGCCGGCCCGAGCAAGGCGGGCCGCTGGATGGCCAGCTTGAGTGCCTGCCTCTCCAGGTTGATCACCGGATCAAGCGGGTCGTACGGCACTGGCCTGCCTGCTCCGTCGGGATCACGATCGGCCGGCTTGCGCGTTCCGGCGGCGGTTCCCGATGACGGCTCGTCGGCACGTACGCCCCGTCCAGCGCCCGGCTGCGAGCCGCCCCGCCTTCCGGCGCCCTTGCCCCCGGCGATGTGCTCGGCGATGCGCTGCAGCACCAGTTCCTCGTCCATCAGCCCGAGCCAGCGGTCGACCTTGATCGAGTAGACCTTACGCAGCGCGTGGTCCTTGATCCTGGCGACGATCCTCGCGGCCGCGTCGAGCGCGCCGATCCTGCCTTCGGCGGACTCAAGGTCATAGTCGCCGAGCGCCGCCCTGACCGCGAACTCATACAGCGGCAACCGGCTTGCCACCAGGTCCCTGACGGCCGCGTCCCCTTCCTTGAGGCGCAGGTCGCAGGGGTCGAGCCCGTCGGATTGCACGGCGACGAAGGTCTGCGTGACGAAGCGCTCCTCCATGCTGAACGCGCGCAACGCGGCGCGGCGCCCGGCGACGTCCCCGTCGAAGGTGAAGATCACTTCGCCCCTGAGCTGGCTGTCGTCCATCAGGAGCCGTCGCAGGATCGCGATGTGGCCCTCGCCGAACGAGGTACCGCTCGTGGCGACCGCCGTGGTTATGCCGGCCAGGTGGCACGCCATGACGTCTGTGTAGCCTTCGACGATCACGGCCTGCCGGCGCTGGGAAATGTCACGCCTGGCCAGGTCAGCGCCGTACAGCACTGAGCTCTTCTTGAAGATCGGAGTCTCCGGCGTGTTCAGGTACTTCGGCCCGTTGTCGTCGGCGGCGAGCTTCCGCGCGCCGAAAGCGATCACATCGCCGGACAGGTCCCTGATCGGCCAGATGAGCCTGCCCCTGAACTTGTCAGTCAGGCCATGGCGCCCGCGACCCGCGAGACCTCCGGTGAGCAGCTCCTCCTCGGTGAAACCCCGTCCGCGCAGGTGCCTGGTGGTCATCTCCCAGTCATCAGGGGCATAACCGACGCCGAATCGCTCAGCGTCGGCTAGGTCAAAGCCACGGGACATCAGGAATTCGCGGCCCGGTGCGGCCCTGGCCGTCGAGAACTGTTCAACGTAAAAGTCCGCAGCCGCGCGATGCGCCTCGATCAGCCTGCGGCGGCGCGACAGTTCCTGGCCGGGGACATAACCGCCCTGCTCGTATCGCAGATCGATACCGGCCCTCGCCGCCAGCCGCTCGACCGCCTCAGTGAAGCCGAGGCTGTCGATCTTGCGCACGAACGCGATGACGTCGCCGCCTTCTGCGCAAGAGAAGCAGTACCAAAGCCCGCGAGCGGGCGTGACGTTGAACGACGGAGTCTTTTCCTCGTGGAACGGGCAGAGTCCCTTGAGCGAGCCGCCGCCAGCGCTGCGCAGCTGCAGGTACTCCCCGACGACCTCGGCGATCGGCGAGCGGGAGCGGACGGCCTCGATGTCCTCGTCGCGGATCCGGCCTGGCACCTTGCGAGTGTAGCCCCGGGCAAAGCCACGAAGGGCCAGTTATCTCGCGGGACTACCGAAGTTCCGCGGCTGGCACCGAAAGCATCGGGGGTTGGTGCCAGCCGCGGTTAGCCCGGCCGCTACGGCGAAGCCCCTGGGGGGTGGGGGCGTAGCCCATGCGCGGGGGCCAGCTCTTCGCTACGGGAGCGCGCGGGGGAACGCGCCCGGTTCGTTCGCTCGTCTCGGTTGCGCAGTGCGCCAAGCGAACACCTGTTACAGCGCTCGTGGAGTACTCAACGATTCCAAACCGCGGCGTGATCTAGCTAACAGGTGCGCTGGTCAGGGCCACTGCGGCGCACACCGTAGCTGGTACCCCGGACTGACCAGATACCGTACTGACGGGCACGCGGAACTCTTAGAAGGGGCATAACAAATCGTGTCAGGCTTGTCGGGTTCGTCAGGCGGATCGGCTCGCCTGCTGGTGCTGTGGGACGTCGATTTCACGCTGGTGAATGCGACGGGCGTGGGGCGGGAGCTGTATTACGCCGCCTTCTACGAGCTATTCGGCCGCGAGCTGCCAGTTGTCGCGGCCGCCGCGAGCATGGCAGGCAGGACCGACCGCGCGATCGCGCTCGATGTGCTGCGCCTCGCCGAGGTGCCCGATCCGCGCGGCTCAGTGGTGGCATTTGAGACTGCGCTGGCCCGGCTCGGCCGCGGCGCGCACGGGATGGTCGCCGAGTCCGGCAAGGCATTGCCCGGCGCGCGAGCCGCCCTGGCCGCGCTGGCCGGGGTACCTGGTGTGGTCCAGTCGGTCCTCACCGGAAACGTCGGTCCTGTCGCCGAGGCCAAGCTGGTGCCGCTTGGCCTGGCCGACCATCTCGACCTAGCGATCGGCGCCTACGGGAATGAGCACGAGGTCAGGGCCGAACTCGTGCCCCTGGCCAGGAAGCGCGCGGCTGATGCCTACCGAGGCGACTTCGGCGGCGAGGCGACGGT
Source organism: Streptosporangiaceae bacterium (assembly GCA_035276345.1). Lineage (GTDB taxonomy): Bacteria > Actinomycetota > Actinomycetes > Streptosporangiales > Streptosporangiaceae > Chersky-822. The sequence continues at coordinate 6,506 of DATELR010000073.1, forward strand.
ACTGGTCGGTGACACCCCGCTGGATGTCGCCGCCGCGCTGGCCGCCGGCGCGCGCGCCGTCGGCGTTGCGACCGGGCAGTTCGCCGCTGCCGAAATGGAAGCGGCTGGTGCGGACGCGGTACTGGCCGATCTGACCGACACCGCGGCAGTCGTGGCCGCGGTGCTCGGCAGCGCCGATCGTTACCAGCCGCGGCCCGCGTAACGCTGCTCGGGCGGCAACGTATCCAGGTTGAGCCCGACCATCGGCTCGCCGAGGCCGCGTGACACCTTCGCGATCACGTCGGGGTCGTCGTGGAACGTAGTTGCCTTGACGATCGCCGCCGCCCTCGCCGCCGGGTCGCCCGACTTGAAGATGCCAGAGCCGACAAAGACGCCGTCCGCGCCGAGCTGCATCATCATCGCGGCGTCGGCCGGCGTTGCCAGGCCGCCAGCGGTGAACAGCACCACCGGCAGTTTGCCGGCCGCTGCGACTTCGGCCACCAGCTCGTACGGCGCCTGCAGGTCCTTGGCAGCGGTGTAAAGCTCTTCCGGAGACAATCCGGCTAGCTTGCGGATGTCGGCCCGGATGCTGCGCATATGCCTGGTCGCCTCAATGACGTTCCCGGTGCCGGCCTCGCCCTTGGACCTGATCATCGCCGCGCCTTCGGCGATCCGCCGCAGCGCCTCGCCGAGGTTCGTCGCCCCGCACACGAACGGCACGGTGAACGCCCACTTATCGACGTGGTGCGACTCGTCGGCCGGCGTCAGGACTTCAGACTCATCGATGTAATCCACGCCGATCGCCTGCAGAACCTGGGCTTCGACGAAGTGGCCGATGCGGCATTTGGCCATAACCGGAATGGAAACCGCGGCGATGATCCCGTCAATCATGTCGGGATCGCTCATCCTCGCCACGCCGCCCTGCGCCCTGATGTCGGCGGGCACGCGCTCGAGCGCCATGACAGCCACGGCGCCGGCGTCTTCGGCGATCTTCGCTTGCTCCGGGGTGACCACGTCCATGATCACGCCGCCCTTCAGCATGTCCGCCATGCCGCGCTTGACCCGCTGCGTGCCGGTTGCGGGTGCGGCGGACGCGGTGCTGTCGGGACTGCCGGTGGAGCCTTGGACTGACACGGAGACTTCCTAACGGTTGAATCAGCGTTTGATACCCCCATGGTAGGCGGTGTCCGCCTGCGCCTGGGAGCCCAGGCGGTGCAGTGGCAGGAGCCTGTTTCGCGCTGCCTCAGCCCGCCAGATGCGGCATGTCAGTGCCCTGTTCACCCATGCCGCGCGGTGAGAGCGAGTCGTCAATCTCGAAGAACTCGGGCAGCGGAGCGCCGCCGGCCAGTCGCAACGTCCTGGCGAGCGGCCGGCGCCGCGCAGCGGCCGTCACAGCCACCGCGTCGTTGTAGAACTTGCGCGCGATGAAAACTTGCTGTGCGGTCGATTCGAGCTCAGCGACCAGCTCTTCGCCGCCGCTATCTGGCTCGATCGAGTCGCGGAAGTGCGGTCCGCCGAACACGGTCCGCAATGCCCTGGTCAGATCGCTCTCTGCCAGCTCACGGCCCGTGGTGGCCGAGCGCGCGTCGTGGGCAAGGTCGGCTAGCAGCACGCTGGCGGCGGGGTCGAGCAGTCCGGATGAAGCGATCTCCAGGGTGACCGAGCTCCGCCTGACCAGGGCGGCGTCCAAGGCGGCTCGCGCGGTTTCAACTCTGGTGTGCAGCCGGTCCAGCCGTCCGGCGCGCCACGACACGTAGACCCCGCTGATCGCCAGGACGGCGATCACGATGACGCTGACGAGCGGGCTCATCAGGCGCTCGCAGCCGCGGCCGAGCCGGCCGGCATCACGGCCTGGTACACCTTGACCACGTCGCGGGCTATCTTGCCCCAGTCGTAGTCACGGACCGCGGCCGACGCGGCCGCCGACAGTGATGCCCGCCGCTCCGGGTCGTCGAGCAGGCGGCCGATCGCTGCGGCGAGGTCGGCTGGGTCGCCGCTGGTGAACAGTTCACCTGCCCGGCCGCCGCGCAGCACCCGCCGGAATGCGTCCAGGTCGCTGGCGACGATCGGCGCGCCAGCGGCCATCGCCTCGGCGAGGACGATGCCGAAGCTCTCGCCGCCGGTGTTGGGCGCGCAGAATACGTCCACCGAGTGGTAGACCTGCACCTTCACGGCCTCGCTGACCTGGCCGAGCAGCACGACGCGGTCTCTCAGCGACCTGGGAACCCGCGTGGTGACCTCGCTCGTGTCGCCGGGCCCTGCGATCAGCAGCCGCAGCCCTGGCCGCTCGGGCCCGATCAGCTCAAACGCCCGCAGCAGCACCGACAGGCCCTTGCGCGGTTCGTCCATCCGCCCGAGGAATCCGATCCCGCCGCCCTCCCCCGGCCAGCCGGCCAGTGGCTCCGCCTTCTCGAACCGGGAGATCGTGACGCCGTTCGGGATCATGACCGCGTCGCCGCCCAGATGATGAACCAGCGTCGTCCGCGCCGCCTCGGACACCGCGATCCTGCCGCTGACCTTCTCGAGCGCAGACCGCAGCATCGGCTCGGCAGCGTGCAGCGCTCTCGAGCGGGTGGTAGCGCCGTGCAGCGTCGCCACGATAGGTCCGTCGAAGACCCAGCAGGCGATCAGCGACAGGCTCGGCGCGGCCGGCTCGTGCACATGCAGGACGTCGAAGTTCCCCTCCTTGATCCACCGGCGCACGCGGTTGGCGGACAGCGGGCCGAAAGACAGCCTCGCGACCGAGCCGTTGTAAGGAACGGCGACCGCTCGCCCGGCCGGCACTACGTAGTAAGGCAGCGCCGCGTCATCATCGGCCGGGGAGATCACCGAGACCGTGTGACCAAGGTCGATGAGGGCCTCGGCGAGGTCCCTGATGTGCTCTTGAACGCCGCCGGGCACGTCCCAGGAGTAGGGGCAAACGACGCCGATCCTCACGACCCGCCCTC
>DATELR010000074.1:0-2783 GCA_035276345.1 Streptosporangiaceae bacterium
GCGCTGTTCTGTGCCTGCCGGCAGCGGTTCAGGCTGGTCCGTGCCGGCGATCAGTACCCCCCAGACACTACCGTCCACGATCACCGGCGCACCGACCCCAGACCTGATGCCGAACTCACGCACTCGCGCGCCGTGCTGGCCGGACACGCTGTCATAGTTGTCCACGCGGCTGGGTGCGCGGGTCTGCTTCACTAGGGCACCAACCCCCGGCCCGTCGAGCGGCAGGCGGGTGCCGGGCGGAACGTGGTTCCCCCGCTGGCTCCAGCCGGCCATCGTCACGCTGAATCCATCCGAGGTGTAGTGAGACAGATTGACGATGGCGGCGTCCATGAGCTGGCCGGTCACCTCGCAGACCGCGTCGAATACGGCGGGCGGCTCGGCCCCTCGCGCGACCAGCGTGGCCACCTGACGCAGCGCGGCCTGCTCGTCTGCCATCTGCTGCAGCTGCCGTCGTGCCTCGGCGTTGGCGATCGCGGTTGCGATCAGCTCAGCGAAGCTGGCAAGACGCCATTCGGCGCCGGGCGGCAGCGGCTCGGGATGATCCTTGCCGGCGTAGAGGGCGCCCCAAAGGCTGCCGTCCACGATCACCGGCGCACCCACCTCGGACTTGATGCCAAGCTCGCGCAGCCGGGCGGCGAGCGGGCCGGACAGGCCTTCGTAGCTGTCGACGCGGCCGGGCGCCTGCGTCTGCCAGACGATAGCGTTGATCGACTCTCCGGCCAGCGGCAAGCGCGTCCCGGACGGGACGTGGGTGCCACGCTTGCTCCAGCCCGAAATCGTCAGGTTGTGCCCGTCCGCGGTAAACCGAGCCAGGTTGACGCTTGCCGCGCCGATGAGCCGGCCGGTCACCTCGGCGACCGCCTCAAAGACATCCTGCGGCTCGGCCCCCCGGGCGACCAGCGTGGCCACCTCGCGCAGCGCCGCCTGCTCGTCCGCGAGCTGCTGCAGCTCTTCGCCTGCCTCGGCGTTGGCGAGTGCGGTGGCGACCAGCTCGGTGAAACTGGCGAGCCGGTCCTCGGTGGTCGCCGCCTGCGGGGTGGCCGCCGTCGACAGGGCCATCATCGTGCCCCACAACCGGCCACCGACCACGATCGGCACGGCCACCGCGGAGCGGATTCCCGCCTCGTGAGCGAGCTTCGCGGCGATCGGGCCGGGGACGTGCTCATAGTCGACCCTGGCGGAACGGCCGGAACGGGACACGATTCCAGACGCGCCGTATTCGTCCAGCCGCCACGAGGTGCCGACCGGGTGCGGGTTCTGCTCTCCCCACGCGCCCACGTGAGTCGCCGCCCCGTCGGTTTCGAACCGGACGATGCTGATGAGCGGCACGCCCAGGCAGCTCGCCACCTCCCTGGCGACAACGGCGAACACCTCCGCCTGCGGCGCGCCACGGGCGACTAGGGTCGCCACGCGCCGAAGCGCCGCCTGCTCATCGGCCAGGTCCTTCAGATGGCTCTGCGCCCCGATGAGCGCATGCTCGGCGCGTTGGCGCTCGGTTATTTCCTGCTCTAGCTCTTTGTTGGTGGCAAGCACTTCTTCGGTACTGCGCTCCAGCTCTTGCGTCCGAACGCGAACTTGCATCTCCAGCCCGTCTGCCAGTTTGTGCAGCGCTGCTTCTGCCTTCTCGCGCTCTCCGATCTGGAATCTGAGTTCGTCGATGAACGCCAGCGTTTGATATGCAGAGGATGCGAACTTGCCTAGCGAGCTCATGACGCGGTCATCTTCTGCGTCGAACTTGCGACGGTCGCTGTGCATGATCGCCCAGATCGTCCCGACTGCTTTGCCAGCGACGTAAAACGGAACCAGCAGGCATTCTTCGGCTGCCGGAACGACTGGCAGCAAATAGGGGTAGCGCCGCTCGAAATGGTTGAACAGCAAGGTACAGTTTCGATCAAGCACATCCCCGCAGGGCCCGAAATTGCGCGGGGTCCCACCTCCGACGTGCGGATTCCACATGCCGGCGATAGCTGGCCAATAGAACCTTTCGCCGCCAGCATCCGGCGTTTGGCCATCCCTCGTCAGCAGGCTAAGGCCAGCAGAATCACACTGCGTAATATGTAGGATCGTTTCAGCTAGTGTCTGAAGTATGGTGCCTGGTGAATCGGCCAACGCGCTCCTCAGATTCACGAGGGCGCGGTTCTCCTCCTCATGGTCAGGCGCACGCGATGGGCGGCGATGCAGCTCATCGGTGCACAGGATCGACTCCAAAGGAACCGCGCCAACCGGAATTGAACTCTCGATTGGAGCATCGCCTCTAGCGTCAACAGATTTGGTCACGCCCCCACCTCCGTCGGCTCGGTGCCCTCGTCAAGAGGTCTGGTGTACCCAACATCGAGGTCCGGCGCGGCCATCACCCGCCTCCGATTGTGCCCAGCAGCGCGCTGAGCGTCACGATCACTGTTGACGTACGTCACTGGCCCTGCTCGTCGATGCTGATGACACCGTCGATCGCCGCCTCAAGGATCGTGCGATGGCGGGCCTCGCCGACACTGAGTTCTGCCGCCCGGGCCGCGGCGACCGCACGGTCACGATCGGCCTGTTCGGCGGCCCGGCGCGCGGTCAAGTCGGCAAAGCTGACCGCGACTCCGTATCCGCCCGGCGCCTCGAACGGCACCGCGGTATAGGTGACCGGCATCACGGAGCCGTCCTTGCGGACCCACCAATCCTCCGCGCGGACAGGTTTCCCCGTCGCCCGGCACTGGGCGATTGGGCACTCCTCGACCGGGAACGGTGACCCGTCCCTGCGTTTGTAGTGGACCAGCCGGTGCCCGTCCTGGCCGGTG
>DATELR010000075.1:0-5383 GCA_035276345.1 Streptosporangiaceae bacterium
GACATGGTCTGGGCGGCCGCAATGGTGCCAGGGCTGCTGGCCCTGCGGTTCACTGGCCACGAGACCGTGCTGTGGTTCGTGCTGGTCTGGGGTGCCTCAGCCAACGTCGCCGCCGCTGCCGGGCCATTCCAGGCCAGGGTCATCCCGCGCCTGCTCGACGCGTGGACCTGGGTAATGGACCACCGCGACCTCGCCTTCCGCTACCTCGCAGAAAACACCGCGTTCAGCGGTGCCGCACAGCTGCGGATCACGTTCCTCGGAGTCATCTCGGGGCTGGCTGCCGTGGGATCGGTGCAGTCGGCACAGGTTCTGATGGGCCCATTCCTCGCTGCATTGATGGGCATCTCACTGGTCACCGTTCCTGAGGCAGCGCGCCTGCTGAAGCAATCGCCGCGCAAGCTCAGGTTGTTCTGCTTGGTCATTGGCGGTGGCACGGCACTTGCCGCGCTCGCCTGGGGAATCGTGCTGGAAGTTGCCCTGCCTGCCGGCCTTGGTCACATCGTGCTGCGCTCGCTCTGGCGGCTCACCTATCCGCTCGTGCTGCCCGTGACGATCTGGGTGATGTGCACGTGCCTGACGGTCGGGGCCAGCGCGGGACTGCGCGCGCTCGGGGCATCCAAGCGCAGCTTGAGAGCGATGATTATCTCGTCCGCGACCGTGGTTGTCGCCAGCGTCATCGGCGCGATGGCTGGCGATGCGATCGGCGCGGTCCGCGGGATGGCGCTGGCGGGCGTCATCGGCGTACTCGCGTGGTGGTGGCAGCTGCGCGCGGGCCTCAGGGAGGCCAACATTGCCTCACAGGGCATCGGACTCATGCAGAGCGCGACCGGTAGGCATCGGGCAACCTCTGCCGCCGCGCTCCGGAGATCCGCTCGTCCTGACCGGGTTATCCGCGCGCCCTGATCGCGGGCCTCACGTACCGACCGCGAACCACTGCCTCGGGACCTTGTTCGAGCGCTTGGCGGTAGACCGGCATCAGCTCGCCAACGGCATCAACGGTCTGGCTGATGGCCTTTTCGTCGTGAGCCGCGCAGACGACGAACGACGGAGCGAGAATGCCGCGTTCCATGAGTTCCTGCAACACCAGCGTGCGGAACGCCTGGGAAGGCTGGCCCTGCCCGTCGCGCGCTGCGTAGACCAGGTTGCAGTCGCGGCCGCGGAGCTGGAAGTAATCCGACAGGCCCGCGTCGTCCACAACCGCCTCGATCTGACGCCGCAGGCTGCCGCCGAGCTCGAGCAGCCGCTGAGCCACCTGCTCGCGCTGGTATGTCTCAATCACGGCAAGGACAGCTGCCAGGGCCCAGGGCTGGGCTCCAGCGGTCTGGGACAGCAGGAACACGCGGTCTGCGTCGTCCGCGAATCCGCCGAGGCGCATGATGTCTCTCCGGCCGGCCAGCAAGGACACGGGAAAGCCGTTCGCCATGCCCTTGCCGAAAGTGCACAAGTCAGGCTTGATGTCGTAGATGTATTGCGCGCCGCGCTCATGCCAGCGGAAACCAGTGATGATCTCGTCGAGAATAAAGAGCGCGCCTTGCTCGTCACACAGCTTCCGCAGCCCGTCGAAGTATCCGCTGGCTGGGGGATCGACGGTCTCCGCCTCCATGACCACGGCAGCGATCTGCCCAGGGAACGTGGCGAAGACCTGCTCAAGGTCATTCAGGTCGTTGTACGAGAACTGAACGGTCAGCGGCCACGCCGCCTTGGGAATTCCCGCGGACATCGGCGTTGTGACGATGAACCAGTCGTCCGTCGACAGGAACGGGTGCTGCCTGCACACGGCAACCATGTCGCGATTGGTATACGCACGCGCGAGCCGTACGGCAGCCGTCGTGGCATCGGATCCGTTGAGACCGAACTTCACCATCTCGGCGGACGGGATGAGGTCGATGACGAGTTCGGCGGCTTCGCGCTCCATCCGGTGCGGACGGACAAAGTTGACGCCGTCGGCGAGATGGTCTCTGACGGCCGCGATCACCGGTTCGAAAGCGTGCCCGAGCGTCGTCGATCGCAGGCCGTTGCCATATTCCACGTACTCGTTGCCGTCGATGTCCCACACCCGGCACCCGGCGCCGCGCTCGATGACCGGGGCCATCCCGGCCGGGTACTGATCCTCGCCCTTGGCGTAGGTGTGCGCGCCACCAGGTATCAGCTCGAGGCTTGCCGCCGCGTGCGAGTTGGATGCTGCGAAGCTTCTCATCGACGTGTCTCCGCTCTGTTGGCTGTCAAGGAGTCGGCACCAGGCCGGGCTCGTGAGCTGTGCCGGTGTCAGGTGAACTGGCAAGGAGTAGTCCAGATAGCGCCGTGAATTGCTCGCCCACGAGACGCGCGCGCTCGGCGTTGTGCTTGGCAATCATCAGCCGCACCTCAGCCGACCTGCTCTGCAACTCTGCTAGCTGGTCGATCAGCGCGCTGGCGTCAAGATTGTCGGCCGGCTGGCAGAACTCGGCCAGCCCGGTCTCGGCCATCAGTGCGCGGTGCTTGGCCGCGTAACACAAGGCTATCGTCGGCTTGCCGAGCAGGAGGCTGCAGATGAGGTTGTGAAAGCGGGTGGCGAGGATGGCTCCGGCGGGTGCCATAAACGCCATCAGCTCAGCGAACGTGGACACCGGCTCGGCGAGGACGTTCCCGGCCGGCAGCCCGGGCCGTTCGGTGCCGACGTACGTCACTATCTCCTCGACAACCGCATCGTCGTGACCGGTCGTGTCTCCGACAAACAAGCGGACCGTCCTGCCGCTGTCCACCAGAGACAGGACGAAAGACTTCATCTGCTCGACGTAGGTCCGCCGGATCTGGTCAGCGCGATGCCGGTCGTCATTGGAACCGTGAAAGTCCATGACTCCGATTCCGATGACATTCGGGTCTCCCGGTTCCTCCGTGAGCGGCTGGATGCCGAACGCGAGGTCTGGATAAACCAGGCTGCCGTTTCCTTGCTCGGATTGTGCTGGCATGGATTCGGCTGACAGGGCGTCGCGGTATGAGACGTAGCTCGCCAGGCTGGCAGCTCCGGCGTAGAACCACCTGGTCATCGGCTGCTTGATGGCGTTAGCGCCGACGCTGACCAGCGCCACCTTCGTGCCGAAGATCCGGCCGGACAGGCTCAGCAGGAACAGCGAATACGGGCCGCCGAGGGCCCGGAGCGGAAGGGTAGTCTCGAGCACTCCCATTCCAGGCACGATGACGACGTCGTGGCGCCGGACCCAATTCGCGATGCGGGCCGCATCGACAAGCTTTCCGAGCACCTTAATGCCGAGGGCTGCTATCCGCGGCACGCGTTGCTCGTAGTTGCGAGCCCACGACATCTGGACGGCCTCGATCCCGTACGCGCTGCGCAACCGATCTGGTCCCATGCACATCGCGTCGATGATTGCGTCAGGGTGCTGGCTGCGCAGGTAGCCGAGTACCGACTCCATGGAGGCGTCGTTACCGATGTTGCCCGAGCCGAGCAGCCCGAACAGGCCCACCTTGCGGCGACGGCCGCTCATCGGACCTTGCTCTCCTGGCCAGCCACGGCCTCAAGTGATATCGGCGGCGTGTCAGCGGCCGCCGTTTCGGAGACGAAATTGCCCTTGTCCGTGAAGGCCCGGCTCGCGGCCCAGCTCATGAGATGCCGGTAGCAGGCAATCCGCTCCGCCCCGGACAGGGGAGCGTTCCTGATCGCCGAGATGAATCCCCAGATGTATTCGCCATAGAGCCGGACGGCAGGGTTGCGCAGCCGGTCACCGCGGCGCGGGTCAAGGTTGGTGCACCAGTCGCGGACGCTGGTGAAAGCTCGCGCAGCGCGGTCCGGATGATCGCGGCGGAAGTACAGCCAGTCAGGGACGTGGTAGAACGGGCCGGCCAGCGCGAGCTCGGAGACGAACGTCCGGTCCGCTCGGTAGTAACTGCCGTTCAGCGCCGTCTGCCTGAGCACGGGCGTGCGGATAACGCCGCTGTCGTCGTCGCCGCCGGGCTCAAAGAGCATGCTCCTGAACCGCACGGGCGGTGAAGGCGAGCTCGTGGCGAGCCCGTACCGCAGTGCCTTGATGACCTGACCTGATCCATCGATCAGGGCGGTCCAGGAGTGAGCGAGCACGATGTCCGGGCGCTCGTCGAGCGCCTCGATGCAAAGCCTGAGCAGGTCCTTGCCGTACAGGTCATCGTGCGATCCCCATTTGAAGAGCTCGCCCCTGGCCTCCGCGACCAGGCAGTTATGGTTCCTGGCCAGTCCGATGTTTTCCGGGTGGCGCAGGTGACGGACCCGTGAGTCCTCCCTGGCGTACTGGCGGCAGATGTCTGCCGTGCTGTCCGTGGACGCGTTGTCCGCGATGATCAGCTCAAAGTTCTCGTAGGTCTGGCCCAGCAAGGCTTCGATGGCCTCGGCAAGATATTTCTCGCCGTTATATACGGGAAGCCCGATGGTGAGCCGCGGAACCGCGCTCACGTCTCCGTCATCTCCTCTCGGTTATGCACTGTTCTCATCGAGGTTGAATCTGCTGCCTGACCTGTCCCGGGCGGCGGTCCTCGGCTCTGGGGCAGCGTTGCCCATCCGGGTCCTCGACGTGCCATCCATGCGGTGGCGGCCTGTAGTGCCGGGGAGCAGCCTGACCGAGGGCACTTCTGCTTCCCGCAGCGCAACCTGCAGCTGCCGCCACCAGACCAGCGCGCCAACCGTCGTGCCCACCGCGCTGCCGTACACCGAGCCCACCGCTCCGGCGAGTTCGGCGCCAATGAGGCAACCGGCGATATAGGTCACTGAGCCGACGAACCCTGCGCGCAGGCTGCGCGTGGCCACTCCGAGAGCACGCAGGCCCGCCGTCGCGCCCGAGCTGAAGCACGCCCCCATAACTGCGAGCGTCATCGGGAACACGAGACCGTATGTCAGGTGCCACCGGCCGTGCAGCCACAAGTCGCCGAGCCCGCGCGGCAAGGCAACGAGCAGGACACCGCACCAGAGCAATGCGGCCGCCGCGAGGCCGCCGCCGATCAGCACGCAGAGCAATCTGAGATGCCGCGGCGAGTTCCGTAGCACGCGGGCGGCTTCGGGAACTGACACCAGCGAGACGCCCGTCAGGACCATCAGGAATGGTCCCATCAGGGTGCTCACGGCCTGCACGGCTCCGACGGAGGCGAGCCCGACAATCAATGCCAGACCGTAGGCCCTGACCTGTCCGGTTACGCTGCCGAGCGTCTCCTCTGCGAGGTAGCGGAAGGCGAGGTCGCGGTGGTCCATCACCCACGTCCACGCGTCGAGCAGGCGCGGAACGACCCTGGCCTGGAATGGCCCGGCAGCGGCGGCGACGTTGGCTGAGGCACCCCAGACCAGCACGAACCACAGCACGGTCTCGTGGCCAGTGAACCGCAGGGCCAGCAGCCCTGGCACCATTGCGGCCGCCCAGACCATGTC
>DATELR010000076.1:0-4129 GCA_035276345.1 Streptosporangiaceae bacterium
GCACCAGCGAGCCGCCAGCCGGCCCCGAGCGCCAGCAGGTCCGTCCACGCTGTCCCGCCAGCCGAGCCCGACGACGAGGACCAGCTCGCCGCCTCGAGCCGGCACACGGCCAGCCGCTACCCCGCCGAGGCACCGCCGTCAGGCAAGCACGTGACCGAAGCGGCCATGCAGGCGGCAGAGGACATCAGGCGGGGCAGGACGACCGGCCGCGTGCTCGACGAGACCGCAGCCAGCACCAGCAGCCGCACCGAAACCTAGCCGCTGGCGGGCTTGGCGCCCAGGCTGTCCATCCGGCGCAGGATCACGCCTTCGCGCAGAGCCCACGGGCAGACCTCCAGTTCGGGCACGCCGAACAGGTCCATTGCCGCGTCGGCGACGATCGCGCCCGCGGCGAGCTGCGGTGCCCGAAGCAGGGAGACGCCCGGCAGCTGTGCGCGGGCCTCGACAGTCATCCGGGGGAGCCGGTCGGCGAGCTCGGTGACGTCGGAGTGCCTGAGCATCCGCTTGACGTACATGCCATCGCTGGACGGCGCGGCGCCGGAGATCCTCGCCAGCTGCCTGAACGTCTTGGACGTGGCGACGCAATGATCGGGGACGCCAGCGGACCTGATGGCGCTTGCCGCAGCGGCAATCTCCACCCGCACGTGCTTGCGCAGCTTGCGGACCTGATCTCGCTCAGGCGGATCGCTCGTGAGCCAGTCTCTGGTCAGCCGGTTCGCACCGAGCGGCAGCGAGACGGCGACCGATGGGTCTTCGTCCTGGCCGGAGGCGATCTCGAGCGAGCCGCCGCCGATGTCAAGCAGCAGCAGCCGGCCCGCGGACCAGCCGTACCAGCGCCTCGCCGCCAGGAAGGTCAGTCTTGACTCATCTGTCCCCGGCAGCACCTGGATCCGCACGTCGCTCTCGGCTTCGATCCAGGCGAGTATCTCGTCGCCGTTAGCTGCGTCCCTGACGGCCGAGGTGGCGAAGGCCATGATCTCCTGGACGCCCTTGTCCTCTGCGATCTCGAGTGCCTCGTGAACGAATTTCAGCAGGCGAGCGGCGCAATCTGAGGTCAGCCTGTTCGCCGAATCGAGGCAGTCGGTGAGGTGCAGCTCTTCCTTATGCGAGAAGGCCGGTAGCGGACGTGCTCCCTGATGGGCATCCACAACGAGCAGGTGCACGGTATTGGAACCCACGTCGAGCACGCCTAGACGCATACCATGACGCTACAGGCAGCAAGGCCAAGCTCTCTGCAGAAGGAGGCCGATGTCCGAGCAGCAGGCAGCCGCCGTCAGAACGGAACGCAGCCAGAAGCGGGTGCGGGCGTACCTCGGAGCTGATCTGGTCGCCGACACCAGGGCGCCGATGCTGGTCTGGGAGCACGATAAGTACCCGGCCTACTACATCCCGGCTGCCGACGTGACGGCCGATTTGATCCCAGCCGGCCGGGCCGAGCGGCTGCCGCGCCTCGGTGAGGCGGAGTTGTTGCACGTCAAAACCGCTACGGCGACGGCGGAAGGAGCCGCGCGCCGGTACCCGGACGCTCCGTTCCCTGCGCTGCGCGACGCGGTCCGGCTGGAATGGGCGGCGATGTCAGAGTGGCTCGAAGAAGACGAGCCGGTCTACGTGCACCCCAGGGATCCGTACAAGCGCGTCGACATACTGGCCAGCTCGAGGCGGGTCAGGGTCGAGCTCGACGGCGTCACGGTGGCGGAATCGAATCAGCCGAGAATCTTGTTCGAAACCGGGCTGCCTCCCCGCTACTACCTGCCGCTCACGCAAACGCGGATGGATCTGCTGCGCCCGTCTGACAGTTCGTCCCGGTGCCCGTACAAGGGCACGGCTGCCTACTGGTCGGTCGACACGACTTCCGCGGCGCAGGGCGGCCGGCTGCACAAGGACGTCGTCTGGATCTACCGGAGCCCGCTGCCGGAGAGCCAGAAGATCGCTGGCCTGGCGTGCTTCTACAACGAGCGCGTCGACCTGTATGTGGACGACGAGCTGGTGCCGAGGCCGAAGACGCCGTTCAGCTAATCCCCCAGCGCGTCGTCGAGGACCCGCAGGATATTGCCGCTCGCGAGCCTCGCGCAGTCCGACTGGCTCCAGCCACGGCCGATCAGCTCAGCGAACAGCGCTGGATAGCACGAGACGTCATTGAGGCCGTCCGGCAGTTCGCCGGTCCCGTCGAAGTCACCGCCGATGCCGACGTGGTCGATGCCTGCCACGTCCCTGATGTGCTCGACGTGATCGGCGACGTCCGCGATCGTGGCCGACGGCATCGGGTTGGCGTTCACCCAGTCGTCTAGCTCATCTCTTGACTCAATCGTCCGGTAGTCGACGCCGCGACGCCCGGCCTCCGCTTCGGCTGCCAGATCCCAGTCCCGGCAGGCGCTGGACACGAACTGCGGCACGAAAGTCGCCATTGCGACGCCGCCGTTGCCAGCGAGCCGCTCGAGAATGGCGTCCGGGATGTTCCTCGGGTGGCTGGTCAGCGCAAGCGCCGAGGAATGCGAGAAGATCACCGGCACGGTAGCGACGTCGAGCGCGTCGCTCATCGTTCCCGGTGCGACGTGGGAGAGGTCGACCAGCATGCCGATCCGCTGCATCTCAGCGACGACCTCGCGGCCGAAGTCGGTCAGCCCGCCGCAGGCCGGCTCGTCGGTGGCGGAATCGGCCCACGGCGTATTGCGGTTGTGCGTCAGGGTCATGTAGCGGACGCCGAGCGCGTGCAGCGCCCTGAGGACTCCGAGCGAGCAGCCGATCGAGTGACCGCCCTCGGCGCCAATCAGCGAGGCCACCTTGCCGGCTCCGATGATCCGGCGTGCGTCGGCGCCGGTCAGTGCCAGTTCGAGCGCCGCGGGGTGCCGCGAGACCAGCCGGCGGACCAGGTCGACCTGCTCCAGCGTGGTCGAGACGGCCGCGTCACCGGCCAGTTCCGCAGGAACATAGACCGACCAGAACTGCGCGCTCACTCCGCCGGCCGCCAGCCGCGGCAGGTCCGTATGCGTGAACGGGACGTCCGCCGCGATGTCGATCAGAGCCGGATCGCCCCGGCCCGCCTGCCGCAGCGCCCACGGCAGGTCGTTGTGACCATCGAAAACGCCGGTCTCGGAGAGCAGGGATCGCGCGGCGTCCAGGCTCGCTGAGGAGGGGGAAGCGGGGGGCTCGGTCATCGCTTCACCCTACGGAACCGCGACCTCGGTCCGCGTGGCAGGATCGCGATCACCGCGGCGGGTGCCGCGCCCAGCACCACCAGCGCCCATGTCAGTCCGGCCTGCTGGGCGATGAAGCCGACAGCAATCGGGCCGGCGGCCCCGACGAGCGCGGCCGCGCTAGACAAGAAGACCGCGATACCGCTCTTTCCGGGCAGCGAGCTGTACAAGCCGGCCTGGATGACCGGGTACCAGCAAGCTGTCGTCAGGCTGAGCAGCGCCAGGATGGCCAGCTTGGCCGGCACCGAGGGCACGAACAGGAACGCCGGGTACAGCACCAGGGCGGTCAAGGCGCTGACTCGAAGCGCGACCGGCCCGCTGACCCGCCTGGCAACGATCACGAACAGGGCGTCGCCCGCAAGGCCCGCGCCGAGCCTGACCGCCACTCCGACGGCGGCCTCGGCCGGGCTCAGGCCGGCCACGTCGACCAGGTAGATAGCGATGTACCCGGTGAGCACGTCCAGCAGCAGGTCGCTGATCTCCAGCAGCACCACCCAGCGAGCGACGCCGCCCCGCCGGAGCGCTCGCAACGCCTCGCGAACCGAGGACCGTTCTTCCTCGGGTTCGTCGCCAGATTCGGCCCGGAGTCCGGCCTCGCCCCGCGAGGGCGAGCAGATGAACGCCACAACGAGCGCAGCCCCCGCTGCCGCCGCCAGGACTAGATAAGCCATCCGCCAGTCGCCGCCGACGGCGAGCACGCCGGCCAGCAGCAGCGGTCCGCCGACCGCACCAGCCGAGCCAGCCAGATTCCATGCCGCCATCCGCTGCTGGTGCCGCGTCGGTGCGGCGTCCATCAGCGCGGCCTGGGTCAGGCTGACGAACGCACCAGATGCCGGGAAGAAGGCAATGAATGCCACCATCAGCATCGCGAGCGAGTGCGCCGCGGCAACCGCCGCCAGGGAGCCAGCGACCACTGCACCACCGGCCAGCACGAG
>DATELR010000077.1:0-7681 GCA_035276345.1 Streptosporangiaceae bacterium
TGGCGCTCTGCCACGGGGCGCGGCCCGCCAGGGCGCGGCACCCCAGGACGCGGTCCGCCGGGACGCGGAGCCCCTGGACGCTGGCCGCCAGGACGATGGCCGCCGTATCGCTGTCCGCCGGGACGGCGCCGGTCACCAGCCGGCTGCCACCGGCCGCTGCCCCCAGGTTGCGGCTGGTCTTCGTTCCCCCCGTCCTGGCTCAACGCCTCGGCTCTCTGCCGGTTCGCAGCGTGTGATGACGAAGATCAACGAACGCAGGGACCTGCTCGGGACGCATCCCGAGCTTGCGCGCCTCCTTGGCGATGACGGTTGCCGTCTGCGCTGCGGCCACTTCCTGCTGCAGCTGCTCCGCTCGCTGCGCCCTGGCTGCATTGACTTGCTCAAGACGATTGATCTGGATCGAGTTGGCCGCCAGCGTCGTGTTGACAACCAGAAGGCAGACTAGGCTTCCGCCGAGCAGTCCGAGCACCAGCACCACGAACGACGTCCGGCCGACGGGCCTCGAGCGCACCGCCGTCGCCGTCCCAGAGCTTGCAGGCGTTTCCTGACGCTGCGTTCCCTGGCGCGGTTTGGTTCCCTCGAAGCTGTGCCTGGGTGGCCCGACGGTCCTGATCGTGCGGCCTGGTCGACCGGGACCGGCTGGGCGGATCGGGCTCGCTGGCCGGACCGGGCTCGCTGGCAGCACCGGGCCACCTGGCCGGTCAGGACGAGGCCGCCTGCCCGGGCGCTGCGGTCGCCTGGATTCCGGTACCGGCGCGGCCCGGGTACCGGTTGCCGGGCCAGCCGCTCCTCGTCGTTCAGACTGGCTCGTCCTTGGCGGTGTCATTACATCGGAGCTCATCTGCGTCCATCCATCCTGTGTGAGGTCATGCCGCTGCCGGCCCTGGGGAAACAGCCCCCATGGACCCCGTGGATGCTCGTGATCCCGCCGCTGCCAGGACCCGTTCAGCCGCACGGAGCCTGGCCGAGGCGGCGCGCGGGTTCGCGGTCAGTTCTGCGTCGTCGGGCCGTTCCGCGCCGCTGGTCAGCAACCGGAATTGCGGACGGCTGCCGGGAAGCGAGACAGGCAGGCCCGGCGGCGTGGTGTCGGTCGAGCGCTCGCTTAGCGCCCGTTTGACGATCCGGTCCTCAAGAGAGTGGTATGCGAGCACGACGATCCTGCCTCCGACGGCGATCGCGTCGAGAGCTGCGGGGACGGCCCTGCGGAGCGCGCCCAGTTCGTCATTGACTTCGATCCGCAATGCCTGGAAGGTTCGCTTGGCGGGATTGCCGCCAGTGCGCCGCGCGGCGGCGGGGATAGCGGTCTTGACGATGTCGGCCAGCCGAAGCGTCGAGGTGATCAGCTGACGCGAGCGCTCCTGCACCACGGCGTCGGCGATCCGCCTGGCGAACCGTTCTTCGCCATAGTCGCGCAGAATGCGCGCGAGCCCGTCCGCCGGATAAGTGTTCACCACTTCAGCGGCCGTCAGCTGCCGGGATTGATCCATGCGCATGTCAAGCGGCGCGTCCTGTGCGTACGAGAACCCGCGGCCAGGGTCGTCAAGCTGCGGGGAGGAAACCCCGAGGTCGAACAGAACTCCCTGGACACTGTCGCGGCCGACGTCAGCCAGGATCGCGGCAAGCTGGTCATAGGTGGCCTGGACCAGTTGCACCCGGTTCATATCGGCAGCCAGCAACCGCCTGGATTCGTCGATGGCCGATTCGTCGGCGTCGATGCCGATCACGGTCAGCCCGGGATGGTCGGCGAGCAGCGCGCGGGTGTGGCCGGCCCGGCCGAGCGTCGCGTCGACGAGAACTGCCCCCGGCCCGCCCAGCGCTGGAGCGAGGATCGCGCGAACCCGGTCTGGCATAACCGGAACATGTGCTGCCGCCGTGTTCATCCGCCGCCCCCTCCCTGCCTGCACATGAGCCGCCTGGTTCCTGTTCTGTGTGCCCGGCCAGGTCGCCATCCGCGATATTCGGGTCCGGTCCGCCTGACGCCGGGGAAGGGGCGTCAGCCGGGTGACCCGTCAGGCGCGGGTGGAGACCTCGCCGGGCACTGGACTCCGGACTTCGGGTCCGCTTACAGAACTCCTGGCAGCACCTCCTGCGATGCGTCAGAAAATGCGTCTTCCTGCTGCTCGAGGTAGGCCTCCCAGGCGGCCGCGTCCCAGATCTCCAGCCGGGTGTTCGCTCCGATTACCACGCAGTCGCGCTGCAGGGCCGCGTACTCGCGAAGCGCCGGCGGGATCGTGACCCTGCCTTGCTTGTCGGGCACTTCATCAGAAGCGCTTGCGAAGAACACGCGGCTGTAATCGCGGACCGATTTCGCCGTCACCGGCGCCGTCCGCAGAGCCTCGGTGATCCGGCCGAACTCTTCCTGCGGGAACACGTACAGGCAGCGCTCCTGGCCTTTGGTCAGCACCAGCCCCTCCGCTAGGTCATCGCGGTATTTCGCTGGGAGGATCAGCCGGCCCTTGTCGTCCAGCCTTGGCGTGTGAGTACCGAGAAACACCGGCGCTCACCTCCACTGCCCCCCACCACGGCTATCCAGTGGGGCCCTAGGCGCCCCACCGCGCACCACTGTACCCCACATCCCTCCACCGTCAATGATTGCGGACCAGAAAATCGGCAAACTGGTAGGGGAAACCCGAGGTCATAGGCGTGGAGCGCAGTGGGGAAGAATGGACTCCTGGCGGCAATGGAAGTGATTAGTGCCGCGCAGGCGTTCTCAAGCTATGTCGGCCCGGGAAGGCTCGTTATGCAGTGATGCCCAATCCGTTGTTACATCGAGCCATGCCTACAACTACTGTCTAGGCGCACACGCTATGGACGCCGAGCGCGGGCGGCACTCCCGCCAGGCACATCACCCGGCAAGGTTGCCGGTACGAGGAGGACGAGTGTCTGCTGAAACAGAGCAGGCCGAGAGCACGCTTGACCAGCTGATTCCGCTTGCCCACAAAATCAGCGAGGCGATCGGCACCGTAGTGGTGGGCAAGCCGGATGCGATCAGGCTGACGCTGACCGTGCTGCTCGCGGAGGGGCACGCGCTAATCGAGGACGTGCCCGGTGTGGGCAAGACGCTCCTGGCTAAGGCGCTGGCCAGATCGATCGACTGCTCGGTGCGGCGGGTTCAGTTCACCCCCGACCTGCTGCCGAGCGATATCACCGGAGTGAGCGCGTTCAACCAGGAGCTGCGCGAATTCGAGTTCAAGCCAGGACCGGTCTTCGCCAATCTGGTGCTCGGAGATGAGATCAACCGCGCATCACCCAAGACGCAATCCGCCCTGCTCGAGAGCATGGAGGAACGTCAGGTCACGGTCGACGGGGTGACCTATCCGCTGGAATCGCCATTCATGGTGATCGCGACGCAGAACCCGGTCGAGATGGAGGGCACCTACCCGCTCCCCGAGGCGCAGCGAGACCGGTTCACGGCCAGGATCTCGATCGGCTACCCGGACGCGGCTGCCGAGGCGGCGATGCTGGACACGCACGGTTCGAGCTCGCCGCTGGATTATCTCGAGCCCGCCGCGCATGCCGGCGACGTGCGCGCGCTGATCGCGGCGGTCCGGTCCGTGCACGTCGCTCAGCAGGTGCGCCAGTACATCATCGACATCATCACGGCGACCAGGACCGCGCCTGCCCTGCGGCTCGGCGCTTCGCCGCGCGCCGCGCTGCACCTGCTGAGGGCAAGCCGCGCTTACGCGGCTCTCGAGGACCGCAACTTCGTGATCCCGGACGACGTCCAGGTCTTGGCAGGCCCCGTGCTCGCGCACCGGCTGCTGCCGACAGCCGAGGCCGTGGTCGGCCGGGAGCAGCCCGAGCAGGTGCTTGCCAAGATCATCGAGCGGTTGCCGTTGCCAGGTAGGTAACTGACCTGGCTCGGCACCGCCCGCCGCCTGGAACCGTGAGGTGGCCTGGCCGCGGCTACCGGCACGACGTACATTGACAGGGCAGCCAGAAGGAGGCGGCGATGCGGTCGGTTCTCGCCTGGTTCACGGTCCGCGGGGCTTCCTTCCTTGCCGCCGGGATCGTGGGCATCCTCGCCGGGCTGATCCTGGGTAGCCACCCGATGATCAGCGTGGGCGTCCTCCTGGTCGGGCTGCCCGTGTTCTCAGCCCTGACCGCGCGCCGCGCGCGTTATCAGCTGCGCTGCGAGCGCCATATCCTCCCGCCCAGGGTCGCGCCGGGACAGCCGGCCACCGTGGTCGTGCGCCTGGAGAACATCAGCCGGATCTCCACTGGGCTGCTGCTCGCCGAGGAGACGATCCCGTATTCACTCGGCGCCAGGCCCCGGTATGTGCTGAACGGCATAGAGCGGAGCGGGTCCCGCGAGGTGAGCTACCAGCTCCGCTCCGACCTGCGCGGAAAGTTCGTCGTAGGGCCGATGCGGGTGAGGATCGCCGACGTCTTCGGGCTGGTGGAACTGACCGCCAACTTCGCGACCAAGAACACGCTCACGGTGACCCCGAAGATCGTGCCGCTCACCTCGGCGGCGACGACAGGCAGCTGGTCCAGCGATGGCGATGGCAGGACCAGGATGACCGCGGCCGCCGGAGACGACGACGTGATCCCTCGCGCCTATCGCGACGGCGACGAGCTTCGCCGGGTGCACTGGCGATCGACGGCCAGATACGGCGAACTCATGGTGCGGCGCGAGGAGCAGCGCTGGCAGGATCGGGCGGTGGTGATCCTCGACTCCAGGCGGAGTGCTCACATTGGCACCGGGCCGAGTTCCTCGTTCGAGTACGCCGTCAGCGCCGCTGCCTCGATTGGCGTGCACCTTGCTCGCGCCGGGCTCGACGGCCATTTGCTCACCGACGCCGGGCCGCTAGCCGGCTCCGCCATGTTCGAAGACGTCCTGCTTGACGCCTTGTCGGTGGTTTCGACCTCGCGCAATCACGATTTCGCCAGGACAACTGCGGCACTGACCACGGTCGAGGGCGGGTTGCTCGTCCTGGTCGCAGGCCGGCTCTCTGTCGATGCAGCAAGGGAGATAGCGACCGCGCGGCGGCACGGCAGGCAGGGCATCGCGCTCCTGCTCGCGGTGTCGACGTGGGCGGGACAATCCGGCAGACCTAAGCCCGCAGGACAGGGAGCTGGCGCCGGTCAGCATGACGGGCAAGCCGCTACCGAGCTGCATGGCGCGAACGTCGGAAACGGCCAGACGAGGCCCGCCCGCCTGACGAAGCAGGCCAGCCAGATTCTTCAGACCAGCCAGAACGGGAACCTGCCCGGGCACAACGGCGGCACTGCGGGCGGCAACGGCGCCAGCAATGGCCATACCGCAGATGTCCTGGCGGCTAGCTCCGAGGATTCCGCCAGAATCGTGCCACCACCCGCTTCTCGTGCGGCGGATGCGAGTTCGACTGGCATCAGTGCCAGTGCCGGTCTGCCCGCCGGGAGCCTGGCGTCGGAGGCTGGCCTCGCGGAGACCGCTGCCGCGGCTGCGGTGCTGAAGGCGGCGGGGTGGCGCGTCATCACCGTCGAGGCCTCGACGCCACTGGCTGTGGCCTGGCAGCAGCTACCAAGGTCAGGGAGCAGCCTCCTCGCGACCGCGGAGCGCGGGTTCGGAGCGGCACGATGAACCACCGGCTAACCCTGGCCGCAGCCGTCGCCGTGATTCTCGCGTCCGTCTCCATCTTCAGCCTCATCAACGGAGCCGCCTGGTATGTGCAGGCCAGCGGTGCCGTCGTGATCATGGCGCTGGCCGGCACCTTGACCAGAGTCAGTCCGGTGCCCGCCGCGGTGGGAGCGTCGGTGCTCGCCCTGATCGCCAGCGTCCCCTTGCTTTCCGCATCATCGCCGTACCTGAAGGCGACGGGAGCGGGCATCATCCTGCTCTGCGCGGCGAGCGCATCCGGCCTGCGACCGCTGCGCGCCGTGGCCGGCCTGGTGACCTACCTGGCCGCGCTGCTCATCTACCTGAACCTCCTGCACGCGGCAGCGCAATCGTTCCTGTACGTGATCCCGTCGCCTGACTCGGTGCATCATCTGGCCAAGCTCGCCAGTGACGGCTCCTCAGCGGGAAGATTCGCGCCGCCGGTGCCCGGCGGCGAAGGGGTCATCCTCCTTGCGGCCGGGAGCATCGGCCTGGTCGCTGTCGCTGTCGACTACCTGGCCGTCCGGCTGCACAGGCCGGCCATCGCCGGGCTCCCGCTGCTCGTACTCTTCATGGCGCCGATCGCCACCACGGCGAACGTGCGCGGGCTGGCAAGCGCGGTAGCCTTCCTGCTTGCCGCGGTGGGGTATCTTGCGCTGCTTTCGTCCGATGGCCGCAGCAGGCTGCGCGGCTGGGGCCGGGTAGTCACGGTGTGGCACTACGCCGGCGAGGACGAGCGGCTCGGTGGCGCGGACATGGGTGCGCTCGCAGCCACTGGCCGGCGGATCGGCATGGCCGCTGTGTGTGCCGCACTGATCGCGCCGCTGCTGGTGCCCGGCCTGAATGTGCACCGGCTGTTCGGCGGTCATGGCAACGGCGGAGGCGGCAGCGGCACAGGTGTCGGGCTGCCTAACCCGGTCGCCCAGCTGCACGGCCTGCTCACCAGGTCAAAGCCCAGGGAGGTGCTCAGCTACCACACCACGATCGCCGACCCGGGTAACTACCTGCAGGTTTATGTTCTGAATTACGACAGCAAGGCTGCCCGCTGGGACCTCGTCATGCCGACGCACGGCAAGTCGATCGGGCGGGGACCGCTCGCGGCGGCTCCCGGGCTAGCGGCGGGCACCCCCGCGAACGTGGTCCTCACCAGGGTTAATATCCCGAGCAACGGCGGCTTCACCGGCCGGATCGACTTCCTGCCCGTGCCTTACTATCCGATGCGGGCGAACATCCCTGGCACCTGGCGCCAGGACCCGGGAACGCTGATGATCTACTCCAACAGCGGCCCCAGCGACGGCCTGCAGTACACGGTCACGAGCGGGGAGGTCGAGCCCACTACATCGACGCTCGCGGCGAAACCTCACATCCCGCCCCCAATCGGCAATAACTATCTGAGCTTCAAATCCGGCGTCACGCGCCAGCTCAAGCAGATCGCCCTTCAGATAACGAGAGGCAAGGCCACGCCGTTCGCCAAGGCCGTCGCGCTCGAGCAGTTCTTCTTGTCGAGCAGGTTCAGCTACTCGCTCCAGTCCAACTTGCCCAACAACGCGCGTGGCCTGCTGACTTTCCTGCAATCCGAACGGCAGGGGTTCTGCCAGCAGTTCGCGTTCGCGATGGCGGTGCTGGCCCGCCTGCTCGGGATCCCCTCCAGGGTCGCGATCGGCTTTACGGCCGGCCACCCGCACCCCGACGGAAAGTGGGTGGTCACCACGGCCGATGCCCACGCCTGGCCTGAGCTGTACTTCACCGGAGTGGGCTGGCTGCGCTTCGAGCCGACGCCTGGCGGTGCTGG
The DNA here is from genome assembly GCA_035276345.1 of Streptosporangiaceae bacterium. Lineage (GTDB taxonomy): Bacteria > Actinomycetota > Actinomycetes > Streptosporangiales > Streptosporangiaceae > Chersky-822. The sequence continues at coordinate 7,374 of DATELR010000077.1, forward strand.
CGGCCAGGAGACCGCCGTTGAGCCGGCATATGTGGCCGGACCGGGAACCTCGACCGGGCGGTCAGGCAACCAGGGCACGTCCAGCCCGGCACCAGCCAGTTCAGCATCCGCCAAGGCCACAGCCGGCATCAATGCGCACGTGCGAGGGCCGGGCCCAGGCAGCGGATCTGGCGGCGGCGCGGCCAGTAGCGGTGGCGTGCCGGTCGGTCTGATCATCGTGGCGGTGCTGGTCGTAGGCGCCGCCGCCCCTGGCGCGACCCGGGTTGTGACTAGGCGCCGGCGCTGGCGATCGGCTACTGGCGACGCCG
>DATELR010000078.1:0-29853 GCA_035276345.1 Streptosporangiaceae bacterium
AAACACCGCGTTGACCGGCCGGAACTCCGGCTGCGATGGGAGTGGTCCACTCGCGCGCCAGGTGATGTGGCGAGCCAGGGGATGACGTCCAGCCGACTGGGCGTGCCGGGATAGATTACCGCACGGCTGCGGCTAACGCGAAGCCGGTCGCTCCGTTAGTCCGCTTCCTGCAGCGTGATCTCGATGCCGCCTGAGATGTGCGAGACAGCGTTGTAGATCACGGCTCCGACTGTCGTCAGCGCGGTGATGAGGACTACGTCGATCGCGCCTGCCAGCATCGTGTACCCCATGACAGTGCCAAAGGAGAACCAGCTCGCGGCGTTGCTGCCCGCGTTACCTCCCGAGGCGGTCACCAGGTGCACAGTCTGCTCGATGCTGTGGAAGACGCCGAGTGCGGAGAAGAAGAAGTACAGCACCGCTACGGCGACCAGAAGGATGACGAATCCAACCAGCGACGCGAGGAAGCTGAACTTCATGACCGACCACGGCTCGATCCTGGACAGGACAAGCTGAGCGTCACGGGCTGCGACCGCGTCTTGCCTGACGCCGCTCTTCGGCGCCGCCAGTGGTGTGGCCGGGCTCCCCACTGGGCCCGGTTTGCTCTTGACAGTCACTGCTGACCTGCCATTGCCGACAGCGCCCCCCGAAGGTCTAACTGCACTCGGCCTCGATTTCTTTTTCTTCCCCGGTTTCGCGAAAGGCATCGCGACTTTGGACTTCAAGTCACTTGATCGTACCGAGCCAGGAGCCGCTGAGGTAGATGGAATGCGTTCCTGAGTCTCGGCCGGCGGCGCCTGGGTAGCGGCAGATTGCGTCGAAGCAGCATATCCTTCGGGCATTCCGCCTTGCGGTGCGGGCGACGGCGGGGAATACGCCGGTCCCGGAGGAGCGGCCAACCCTGCGGTATCTGGAGAGCCTTGGTCGCCTGAACCAAACGTGCCCGTCCACTCCTGCGTACTAGCGCTGGACGGCTTCCAGTCAGATACCGGCGCGGCCGGCGAAGCCGAAGCGGCTGAAGGCGCCACACGATCTGTTGCCTGGCCCGGCGACGTCCAGTTCGTGTTCGTGGTCGCAGCGGCCGATGATCCTCGGCTCGGCGAGGACTGACTGCCGACCGGAGGGACCTGCCCGCTCGCCGACGATGGCCCGCCGCCACCAGGCTGACTGCTCGGCGTGACGGGTGCGCTGGGCGCTTGGGTCGCGCGGGCAAAAACCGAGCCTGCTGGTGGCGGAGGCGGAGCTGCAGCCCGGCGCGTCACGTCGCTGCCCGAGACCCGAGGGCTTCTGAATCCTGGGCTGGCGAAGCCCGCACCGGTCAGTTCCCGCGCGAGTGCGGCCGCGGCCAGCGTTGACGTGGTCTCAGACTGATCATCGTCTTCCGTGCGGCCGGGTCCTCGGCCAACGGGCGGGTTGTCCGTGGCTGGCCTTGCATCCTGTCCCTGAGCCGCTGCTGTGCCCGGGATTGCATCGCTAACTTGCGGCGATGGCGACTCCGACCCTGGGCTCACCGACTTGAACGGGCTATCGGGGTTCACCGGGCCGTCGGCCTCTGGGAAACGATGCGGCTTGGTCACGCTCGCTGGCGTGAAGACACTTCGCGGCGTGGGGGGCGGAATCGGTGCGGGGGAGTGAGCCACAGGCGTGCTCGGCTTTCGAGTGCCTTCAGGCTCGCTACCAGCTTCTGGCATAGGAATGCCTTTTGGCGCTGTTGCGTCAGAACGCTTCTCTGTTTGCTTGGTGAATACCGAAGGCTCGCTCTCGTCAGTGCCGGCATTGTCCGTCGAATCTGATGTCTCAGCGTTTGCCGGCGCTTGGTCGGTGCCGTTCCTGACGGTGGAGGAATTCTTGCCCCTGGCGCTTTTACTTTGCCCGCTCTTGGACGACTCGTTCCTGGCCTTGCTCGACTTTTGGTCGGACGTGTCCACCTTGGGATCAGCGCCGCCTGCCTCATCGGCCAGAGCTGCTGGGTCCGGCTGGTTGTCCACCCATCCTCCTGTAAGTCGCTAGCAACGAGGTTATCGGCCACCAGCGACGCCCGGGCAGCGATAGCCCGATCGTGAAGGTCGTGACACCATGTGAGACGCCCCAATTGGCCGAATAGTTGCCGTGACGTGCCAGGCTACCCCGAGAAGTCGGCTGAAACGTCCGAGAGGTCCGGAGCAGCGCATCGCGAATGCTACGGGGAACGCTCTGATGATCACGCGATGCGCTCGCCCGAATCAGGACTCCGCGGACTCGTCTGATGCGCCGTCACCAGCGTCGGACGACCCCTCCTCGCCATCGTCTGACGGAGCTTCCGCGTCGCTATCGGCTGAGCCGTTCACCGGCTCTTCCGCGTTACGCGCGATGCCTACTAGCGTCTGGCCGGCCGCCAGGTTGACCAGCCGCACGCCCATTGTCTGGCGTCCTGACTGCTTGATCTCCGCAGCCGTGGTCCTGATCACGCCGCCCGCTGACGTAATCGCGAAGACCTCGTCATCCGGGCCTACCATCAGCGCGCCGATGAGCTCGCCGCGGGCTTCGACTATCCGCGCGGTCACGACGCCTAGGCCGCCGCGGCCCTTCACCGGGTACTGGTCGGCGGGAGTCCGCTTGGCGTAGCCGCCACCGGTCGCCACGAGCACGTCGGCTTCCTCGCTGCCATCGACCACGTGCATGCCGAGCAAGCGGTCGCCATTGGTGAAGCGCATCCCGATGACGCCGGACGTAGCACGTCCCATCGGCCGAAGAACGTCGTCGCTGGCGTGGAACCTGATCGCCTGCGCATGCCGGCTGATCAGCAGCAGGTCCTGGTCAGGCGAAACTAGCCGCGCTCCGATCACCTCGTCGTCCTCACGCAGGTTGATGGCGATGATGCCGCCCTGCCGCGGGGAGTCGAAATCGGTGAGCCGCGACTTCTTGACCAGGCCGCCCGTTGTGGCAAGCACCAGGTACGGCGCGACCTGGTAGTCCTGCAGGGCGAGCACCTCGGCGATCCGCTCGTCCGGCTGGAAGGCCAGCAGGTTCGCCACGTGCTGGCCGCGAGCGTCACGAGCCGCCTCCGGCAGCTCATAGGCCTTCGCCCGGTAGACCCGGCCCTTGTTCGTGAAGAACAGGATCCAATGGTGCGTCGATGTGACGAAGAAGTGCTCGACAATGTCGTCGGTGCGAAGCTGCGCGCCGCGCACGCCCTTTCCGCCGCGACGCTGCGCGCGGTACTGCGCGGTCTTGGTCCGCTTGGCATAGCCGCCGCGGGTGATCGTGACGACGACGTCTTCCTCAGCGATGAGGTCCGCCATCGAGACCTCGCCGTCGTAGGCGACCAGCTCGGTCCGGCGGTCGTTGCCGTACTTGCTCGTGATCTCGGCCAGCTCGGTGCCGATGATCTCGCGCTGGCGTTCCGGCGAGGCGAGTATGGCCTCGTAATCGGCGATCTGCGTCATCAGCTCGTCGTACTCGTCCACCAGCTGCTGCCGCTCGAGCGCGGCTAGCTTCCGCAGCTGCATGTCCAGGATGGCCCTGGACTGGATTTCGTCGATCTCAAGCAGTTCCATCAGGCCCTGCTGGGCGACCGCTGCCGACTCGCTGGCCCTGATCAGGGCAATCACGGCATCGATCTGGTCGATGGCCTTCAGCAGCGCACGCAAGATATGGGCGCGCTCCTGAGCCTTCCGCAGCAGGTAACGGGTCCGCCGCACGATGACTTCGATCTGGTGCGCGACCCAGTACCTGATCATCTGGTCCAGGCGCAGGGTGCGCGGCACGCCGTCGACGAGCGCGAGCATGTTCGCGCCGAACGTCTCCTGCAGCTGGGTGTGCTTGTAGAGGTTGTTCAGCACGACCTTGGCGACCGCGTCGCGCTTGAGCACGATCACGAGCCGCTGGCCGGACCGGCCGCTGCTCTCGTCGCGCACATCGGCAATGCCGGCGACGCGATTGTCCTTCGCCAGGTCTGCGATCTTGAACGCCAGGTTGTCGGGGTTCACCTGGTAGGGCAGCTCGGTGACGACCAGGCAGGTGCGGCCCTTGCGGTCCTCTTCGACTTCCACGACGGCCCGCATGGTGATCGAGCCGCGGCCGGTCCGGTAGGCATCGAGGATGCCCCGGCGGCCGACGATCTGGCCGTAGGTCGGGAAGTCTGGACCCTTGATCCGCTGGAGCAGTGCCTCGAGCAGCTCCTCATCGCTGGCGTCAAAGTGCTGCAGGTACCACTGGACGCCCTCCGTGACCTCGCGAAGGTTGTGCGGCGGGATCTTGGTGGCCATGCCGACCGCGATGCCCTCGGATCCGTTAACAAGCAGGTTCGGGAACCGCGCCGGCAGCACCACCGGCTCCGCGGACCGCCCGTCGTAATTCGGGCGGAAGTCGACCGTGTCCTTGTCGATGTCCCGCAGCATCTCCATCGCCAGCGGGGCAAGGCGGCACTCGGTGTACCGCATCGCCGCGGCCGGGTCGTTGCCGGGGGATCCGAAGTTGCCCTGCCCGTCGACCAGCGGCATCCGCATCGCCCAGGGCTGCGCGAGCCTGACCAGGGTGTCGTAGATCGCCGAGTCACCGTGCGGGTGGTACTGGCCCATCACCTCGCCGATAACGCGCGCGCACTTGAAGTAGCCGCGGTCAGGCCGGTAGCCGCCGTCATACATCGCGTAAAGGACCCGCACATGCACAGGCTTGAGCCCGTCGCGCACGTCCGGCAGCGCGCGCCCGACGATGACCGACATCGCATAGTCGATGTAGCTGCGCTGCATCTCGACCTGGAGGTCGACTGGCTCCAGCCGACCGCCTGGGCCCTCCGGCCCGCCGGTCGATGCTTCCGGCGTGTCTACGCTCATGCAGACCTCTCCTCTACGGTGACCGCAGGCTCAGCCCGGCCCCTGCTACTGACCAGGCAGCGATCACCATTCCTGGTGGCGCATCGCGGCGCCGCGATTGGCGGCGCCGCCGGCCACGCGAAGCTAGATGTCCAGGAAACGGACGTCCTTGGCGTTGCGCTGGATGAACGCGCGCCTCGCCTCGACGTCCTCGCCCATCAGGACGCTGAACAGCTCGTCCGCCTGGGCGGCGTCATCGAGGGTCACCAGCTTCAGCACCCGCCTCGACGGGTCCATCGTCGTGTCCCACAGTTCCGTCGCGTTCATTTCGCCGAGGCCCTTGTAGCGCTGGACGCCGTCGCGCGGCCGCGGGTCCCTGCGGCCCTCCGCGATCCCGGCCTCGATCAGCGCGTCTCGTTCCCGGTCGGAGTAGGCGTAGCCGGGGGTGACGTTCCGGCCCTCCCACTTGATCTTGTACAGCGGCGGCTGCGCCAGATAGACGTGCCCGGCCTCGATCAGCGGCTTCATGAACCGGAACAGCAGCGTCAGCAGCAGCGTGGTGATGTGCTGGCCGTCCACGTCCGCGTCCGCCATCAGAATGATCTTGTGATACCGCAGCTTCGCGATGTCGAAATCGTCGTGGATGCCGGTGCCGAGCGCAGTGATCAGCGCCTGGACCTCGTTGTTCTTGAGAACACGGTCGATCCTGGCCTTCTCGACGTTCAGGATCTTGCCGCGGATCGGCAGGATCGCCTGGAACATCGGGTCCCGGCCGCCCTTCGCCGAGCCGCCCGCCGAGTCGCCTTCCACAACGTAGATCTCGCAGATTGCTGGGTCGCCGGACTGGCAGTCGGACAGCTTGCCAGGCAGCCCCGCGCCGCCCATGGCGCTCTTGCGGGTCAGGTCCCTGGCATGCCTCGCCGCGATCCGGGCCCTGGCCGCCTGAGTGGCCTTGATGACGATTGACTTGGCCTCGCCGGGGTTGCGCTCGAACCAGTCCCGCAGGTGGTCGTTGCACACCTTCTGGACGAACGACTTCGCCTCGGTATTGCCGAGCTTCGTCTTCGTCTGGCCTTCGAACTGCGGTTCGGCGAGCTTGATGTGGATGATCGCGGTCAGGCCCTCGCGGACGTCATCGCCTGTGAGGTTCTCGTCCTTGTCCCTGATCAGCTTCTGCTCGCGCGCGTACCTGTTGATGATCGTGGTCAGCGCAGCGCGGAAGCCTTCCTCGTGCGTACCGCCCTCGGCCGTGTTGATGGTGTTAGCGAACGTGTGGACCGACTCGGCGTAAGACCCGCTCCACTGCATCGCGATCTCGACGGCCATGCCGGTCGCCTCGTCGCCGAACTCGATCACCGAGTCGTGCACGGCCTCCTTGGAGGCGTTGATGTAGCGGACGAAGTCGGCGATGCCGCCGTCGTAGCGGTAGCTGACCACGTGCGGCTCGCCGTTGATGTGATCAGGCCGCTCGTCGATCAGGACGATCGTCAGGCCGCGGTTGAGGAAGGCCATCTCCTGCAGCCGCCTGGACAAAGTCTCGAAGATCCAGGTCGTGGTCTCGAAGATCTCGCCGTCCGGCCAGAACGTGATGATCGTGCCAGTTTCGTCGGTTTTCTCGCCCTTGTTCAGCGGAGCGGTTGGCTCGCTCTTCTCGTAGGACTGCCGCCAGACATATCCGTCCTTACGGATCTCAACCTCGAGCCTGGTCGACAGCGCATTGACGACAGAGACGCCGACGCCGTGCAGTCCGCCGGAGACCGCGTAAGACTTGCCGTCGAACTTGCCGCCGGAGTGCAGCGTGGTCAGCACGACCTCGACGGCCGGGCGCTTCTCGAGAGGATGCTCATCGACCGGGATACCACGCCCGTTATCGACTACCCTGACACCGCCGTCGGCGAGCAGCGTTACCTCGATCCTGTCGCAGAATCCGGCTAGCGCCTCGTCGACAGCGTTGTCGACAACCTCTTGAACCAGGTGGTGCAGTCCGCGTTCGCCGGTCGAGCCGATGTACATGCCCGGGCGCTTGCGAACCGCCTCCAGCCCCTCGAGGACCGTGATTGAGCGTGCGTCGTAAGACAAACGGTTCGCTCCTCCTGAAAGCGGACAGCGCAAAAACTCAGGGACCACGCGCACGGGTTCCCGGCAGCACATCCCCGACTGCAACTGTCCCGGTACGCTTACCTATTTTACCTGCTTGCGCCAGCACTCTCAGCCGTACGCGGCCCTCAAAGCGGCCCTAGTTCACCCTCTTGGAGTATGCTGCCGGCCCGCACATTGCCGGCGTCCGCCAGAAAGCCTCGCCGACTCAGCCGTAGGTGTCGCGAGGGCCCCTGCTGCCTCGGACGCGCAGCGGTCCGGATCGCCTGGACGGGGCTCCCGGACCGCGGACGTTGACCCGCCGGACCGAACCATCGCCGAGTTCGGCGTTGAGCTTGCGGACGAGCTCGGCGGCGAGCAGCCGAAGCTGCGTCGCCCAGGCAGTCGAGTCAGCGACAACCGTCAGGACGCCGTCCACAAGTCCGTCAGGCGATGTGTGCGCAGCCAGGTCAGGGCCCACGATCTGCACCCAGCGGCCGAATACCGACCCGGTCGCAACAGCCAGTTCCCAGCCGGTGTCGGTGACAAGGCCGTCGATCGCGGCGCTGAGCGGCGCCGGGTCATCCCTACGCCGACGCCTGGATTGCTGGCCTGACGCGGCCGATGAAGCTGCGTGCCTGCGTTGCGCAAAGTCGCCCTCGGCCGCCGCGGCGGGCCGGTTGCCGCGAGCGGCTGCGTCCCCCTTCGCCTGTGCGAGCGCGTCCGCTGCCAGCGTGAGCCGGGAGCCCTTGACGGGCTGCGGCGGTTCGTCAGGCGGCACGGCCGAGCACCCCGTTCGAAACGGTGTAGCCGGTCCCGGCGAGCCGCGGCGGCACGTCCGCGAGCACGGCGGCGGTGACGAGCACCTGCTCAGCATCTCCCGCCAGTTCCGCCAGCCGGTCCCTGCGGCCCGCGTCCAGCTCCGCAAACACGTCGTCGAGCATCAGCACGGGATCTTCCCCGTCGGCGCGCAGCAAGCCGAAGGCGGCCAGCCGCAGCGCAAGGGCGAGCGACCACGACTCGCCGTGACTGGCGTAGCCACGGGCCGGCAGCTCGCCGATCCGCAGCTCAAGCTCGTCCCTGTGCGGTCCGACCAGGCAGACGCCGCGCTCGAGTTCGGCCCGGCGCAGGCGTTCGAGCGAGTCCCGCATGGTCTGGGCGATCTTGCCCGGCTCGGGATCGGGGTCGAACACGCCTGACCGTTCAGACCCCTGCCGGTATCGGACGTGTGCGCCGCGAGCGTCTCCCGAGAGGTCGTTGTAGCGCTCGGTGACCAGTGGCCTGAGCGAGGCTATGAGCCCGAGGCGTCCGGCGGTCAGCGCGGTGCCGTGGGTGACGAGCTGCTCGTCCCAGATATCCAGGCCGACGGGGCTGCTGCGCCCGGCGGCCCTCGCCGACTTCAGCAGCGCGCTTCGCTGCTTGACGACGCGCTCATAGTCGGTCCGCACGGCCGCGTATCGAGGGCGGCTGGCAACAAGCAGGTCATCGAGGTAGCGGCGGCGCTCAGATGGATCGCCTTTGACGATGGCGAGGTCCTCAGGCGCGAACAGGACGCAGCGCAGGGTGCCGAGCGCATCCCGCGGGCGGCTCAGCGGGGCACGGTTGAGCCTGACCCGGTTGGCACGTCCCGAGTTGAGCTCGAGCTCGACCAGGCTGTCACGTTCATGCGAGCGGATCGATGCTCTCAGGATCGCCCGGTCGGCGCCGGACCTGATCATCGCCGCGTCCGAGGCGACCCGGTGGCTTCCGAACGTCGCGATGTAGTTGGCTGCCTCGACCAGGTTCGTCTTTCCCGACCCGTTCGGCCCCGTGAAGGTTGTCACGCCGGGCTCGAACACGACGTCCGCCGATTCGTAGCAGCGGAAGTCGGTCAGCGCGAGCCTGGCCAGGTACACGCCTGGCAGACTAGCCGCTCTCGCCGTCGGCTCAGTTGTTCAGGCGGAACGGCATCAGCAGGTACCGGTAGTCCGGGCTGCCATCAGGACCCGGCTTGCCTGTCAGCAGGGCCGGCTTACCGGCTTCAGTGAACGCCATCCGGGTGGTATCGCTATCCATCGCGGTCAGGCCGTCGAGCAAATAGTTCGGGTTGAACGCGATCGTCAGGTCGTCGCCGTCGAAGCTTGCCTCGAGCACCTCGTCAGCCTGGGCCTCGTCGCCGGTGCCAGCCTCGAGGGTGAGCTGCCCTGTGGTGAAGCTCAGCCTGACGGCCGTGTTGCGCTCAGCGACGAGAGCGACCCGGCGGACGGCCTCGGCCAGCAGGCTGGTCGAGATCTCCGCTGTTGAGTTCACTGTTGACGGCAGCAGCGCCCGGTACCGCGGGAACTCACCGCTCAGCAGCCTGGTCGTCGTCCTGCGGCCGCCGGCCTCGAACCCGATCATGCCGTCGCCTCCGACCGCCTGGCCGTAGCCTGCCGGGCCCGTTCCGCTCTCTTCGCCAGGCAGGGCGAGCGCGATCGAGACCTCGGCTGCCGTGGTCAGGGACCTGGCGGTGTCAGTCAGCGCCCTAGCCGGGACGAGCACCGCTGCGGACAAGTCAGCCTTGGCCGGAGTCCAGCGCAGCTCGCGGACTGCGAGGCGGTACCGGTCCGTCGAGATCAGCGTGAGGGTGTCGCCCTCGATCTCGATCCGCACGCCGGTCAGGGAGGGCAGTGTGTCGTCCCGGCCGGCTGCGACCGCAGTCTGACTGACCGCCGTGGCGAAGGCATCGCTGCCGACCGTGCCCGCCGCCGGCGGCATCTCCGGCAGCGCCGGGTATTCGTCCTCCGGCATCGTCAGCAGGTTGAAAGTCGCGCTGCCACACGTCAGCACCGCGCGTCCGCCCTCGGAGTTGATCTGCACCGGGCGGCCTGGCAAGCTCCGGCTGATCTCGGCGAGCAGCCTGCCCGAGACCAGCGCGCTGCCTGGCGTCTGCGTGTCGACCGGGATCTTCGCCAGGGCGGAGACGTCGTAATCGAAGCTCGAGAGCGTGAGCTCGTCGTCGGTGGCGTTGAGCCGCATCCCTGCCAGCACCGGGACGGTCGGGCGGGCCGGCAGCGCTCGCGCCGTCCAGGCCACCGCATCGGCGAAGACATCTCGTTCGACGATGATCTGCACGGCAAGCCGCCTTCCGTTCTGGCCCCCCGCGGCGTTGTCGCTCCCTGCGGAAGCAGCGGAAGCGCCGACTGCGTAGCAGGCACGTCCAAGCGGGTTCAGCGCTGGGCACCGCTGGCTGCGGGACGTTCGATGTTGCGTGAAATCCTAACGTGCCCGCGCGTTGCGGGAGCGGGCTTCGCCCAGCCTGACGGCCAGCCAGAATGACCTGGCCTCGCGCTACTTGTGTCTTGGATCCCGGTATAGAAATGACTCGTAGTCGTAATAGGTGCGGTGGATTCTGGGGACAGTCGCGTCCTGCCAGATCAGGTCCGCTTTCTCATGCACATCCGGGGTGGATAAGCGCCCTGTCCCACGGCGGTCGGCTGTGCACGAGCGGAGCCGGGCAAATGAGAGGCGTCCCGTTGTCCCCCGCATAGTCCCAGTCATCCCCTACCTATCCGCAGGGTCATCCACAGCTTCATCCACAGCCTGTGTGTACGGAACGTGATACCAACGATCGTTCTGTAAGGATCTCGTCACATTCAGTTCGACTACGAGTAATCAACGACGGGCCCGCGGCCGACACAGACGGCGCGTATCAAAGCGTCATTCATTGCGCGATCTCGTGATGGCTGCGACATCCATTCACGGCTTGGAACGGATCGAGGCGGGGCGGCGCACGGCCAAATGTGGCGGCGGTGTCAGCTGGGGAGCGCCTGCTGCTTGATGCGGTTGGTCAGCTCGGTGACCTGGTTGTAGATCGAGCGGCGCTCGGCCATCAGCGACCTGATCTTGCGGTCGGCATGCATCACCGTGGTGTGGTCGCGGCCGCCGAAATGCTGGCCGATCTTAGGCAGCGACAAGTCGGTGAGCTCACGGCACAGGTACATGGCGATCTGCCGGGCCGTGACCAGCACCCGCGACCTCGACGTGCCGCACAGGTCGTCGATGGACAGGCCGAAGTAGGAGGCGGTCTGGCCCATGATCGTCGCGGCCGTGATTTCCGGGCCCTGCGCCTCCGGGATGAGGTCCTTCAGCACGAACTCCGCGAGCTGCAAGTCGACCTGCTGACGGTTCAGGCTCGCGAACGCGCTGACCCTGATCAGCGCTCCCTCGAGTTCCCTGATGTTCGTGGAGATCCGGCTCGCGATGTATTCCAGCGCCTCGGGCGGCGCGTTCAGCCGGTCCTGCACCGCCTTCTTCCGCAAGATCGCGATCCGGGTTTCGAGCTCGGGTGGCTGGATGTCGGTCAGCAGTCCCCACTCGAACCGGCTTCGCAACCGGTCCTCCAGCGTGACCAGCCGCTTCGGTGCGCGGTCGCTGGAAATCACGATCTGCTTGGTCGCGTTGTGCAGCGTATTGAACGTGTGGAAGAACTCCTCCTGCGTTCCTTCCTTGTTCTCCAGGAACTGGATGTCGTCCACCAGCAGCACGTCGACGTCCCGGTACCGGCGCCGGAAACCGTCCTGCTTGCCGTCCCTGATCATGTTGATGAAGTCGTTGGTGAACTCCTCCGAGCTCACGTAGCGGACGCGCACACCCTGATACAGGCTCTGCGCGTAATGCCCGATGGCATGCAGCAGGTGAGTCTTGCCCAGCCCGGAGTCCCCGTAGATGAAGAGCGGGTTGTAGGCCTTGGCGGGAGCTTCGGCGACAGCGACCGCGGCTGCGTGCGCGAACCGGTTGCTCGAGCCGATGACGAACGTTTCGAAGGTGTACTTCGGGTTGAGCCTGGTCTGCGTCGGCCGGTGGACCCCGTTGCCGGGCAGGCTGGTGCTGCCTGGGAGCCCGTTCGGCTGCGTGATGTCATGACGGCCGCCGCCCGGGAGGCCGTTCTGGCCGCGGCCCTGGCGGTCGGTTCCGAGGCGACGCCCGGCTGGGTCCACCTGGTCGAGTCCGTCAGGCGCGAGACCGCTCCGGTGGCCGGGCAGGTGGGGCAGGCCCGCGGGACCTGGTTTCAGCGGGAGCGGGCTCTGGGGCATCGCAGTATCGGCCTGGCCAGCGTAAGTTCCGCCGACCACGTGCAGCCCCTCATGCTGGCCATCAGGCGTGATCGTCGTGGTCTGGCCGTCCAGCCGGTCAGCGGGCGCGCCAAATGGCATCCGGATGCCGAGCGGATCAGCTGCGAATTGCGGGTCATCGTTCGCGGGCAAGGAGGCCGTGACCGCAGGGTCGATGATGACCGCGAGCTGGATGGTTCGGCCGAGCTCACGCGACAGAGCGTTGGTGATCAGCGCGCGGAGCCTGTTCTCAAGCTGATCCTTGGCGAACTCGTTGGGCGTGGCGATCAGCGCGGTGTTCTCAACCAGGCCGAGCGGCCTGGTCAGCTGGAGCCACGCGCGCTGGTACGGTTCGATCTGCATGTCAGCGAGGTCATTTAGGGACCTTGCCCAGATTTCTGCGAGGTCTGGCTCACTCATCGCCCGATCACCTCGCGCCCCCCAACATGTTCAACAGGTTTTTCCACAGCATGTGCAACGCTGTGACACGGCGCGGTGTCCGGAGATTATGGCACCGCGCGGCTGAGCCGGTCCACACCAGCCGACTGAGCTTTCCACAGCCTAGGCTCGGCCGGCCGAGTACGTTCGGGAAACGGCTACTGTCATGACTAGCCGCTCATGATCACGAACGGTTCACTGCGGCGTTACGCAAGCTTCGTGTGCAATTGTCGTGTGCAGGTCGGCGCCCCGGATCAGGGCCGTCCGGAGGTCATGTTCGAGCCGCACGCAGCCCGCGAGACAAAGGCAGTGCCAGCGCACGCTAATCTTGTGTGGTGGCGGTAGCCGCTCGATGGTGGCTGCCCGGAGTTCTTTCACCCGCATCTGGAGTTTCCTGTGAGCAAGCGCACGTTCCAGCCGAACAATCGGCGTCGGGCAAAGACGCACGGCTTCCGGCTGCGCATGCGCACCCGTGCTGGTCGTGCAATCCTCGCTGCACGCCGCCGTAAGGGCCGTGCGCGGGTCAGCGTCTGACCGGCGCTGCCGTCTGCTGCGCGGCGGTGATGTCCGGTGCTGCCATCCGGCGCGCGGATGCGCCGCAGCACCGAGTTCCATGCTGCGATCCGGTCAGGTAGCAGGGCCGGAAGGCCGCTGCTCGTCGGTCACCTACTGGTGCGGGACGGCATCACGGAACCGCCGCGGATCGGCTTCACGGTGAGCCGGGCCGTCGGTCCGGCGGTTGTCCGGAACCGGGTCAAACGTCGGCTTCGGCACCTCGCTGCGGGGTACCTGCAGTCTCTCCCGGCGGGTAGCCTTCTAGTGTTGCGCGCTAACCCGCCAGCCGCGACGGCAAGCCAGGCAGATCTGGCCGCTGAGCTGGGCCAGGTAGTTCGGTCACTGCTCCGGCGGCAGGGTGGTGCAGTGTGAAAGACCGAAAGAGTTCCGCGGGGACGGTGCAGGTGTGGCGGCAAGTACCCGCGCGGTTGCTCATCGGGCTGATCTCCGTATATCGCCGGTTCGTCAGCCCGGTGCTCGGGCCGCGCTGCCGGTTCTACCCGTCGTGCAGTGCCTACGCACAGGAGGCCATCAAGGTGCACGGCGCTGGCCGCGGCGGCTGGCTGGCCGTGCGGCGGCTCAGCCGGTGCCACCCGTTCCACCCCGGCGGCCTGGACCCGGTGCCGCCCCCGCGTCGCCAGAACGAGGGGCGGGGAGCCGTGATTGACGACAGAGCAAGGGAACTGACCCGTTGAACACCATCCTCGCCCCGATCAATAACGCTGTTGCGTGGATCATCACGCAGCTGTTCAACCTGTTCAGCCCGGCTTTCGGTGTTGCCAGCGGCGTGACCTGGGTGCTCACGATCGTCATCCTCGTGGTGCTCATGCGGCTGATCCTGGTCCCGCTGTTCATCAAGCAGATGCACACGCAGCGGGCGATGACTGCGCTGACGCCCAAGATCCAGGAACTTCGCAAGAAGTACAAGGGCGACAGGGAGACGCTCAACCAGGAGACGATGAAGCTGTACCAGGAGGCGGGCGTCAACCCGCTGATGGGCTGCCTTCCTGTCGTCCTCCAGCTGCCGATTTTCTTCGCCCTGTTCAGCGTGCTGCGTTACATCGCGGAGTGGCAAGCTGGCGATCCGCTGCAGTATCACCTGACGCGAAAGGTGATCGAGAGCGCCCAGCACGCGAAGATCTTCGGGGCGACGATCGCCGACAAGGTCCTGTTCACGGGCACTCCCGGGCAGGGCGGAATTTCCGTTCCGCTGCACGCCAAGATCGTGATTGTCATCGTCGTGCTGATCAGCATGACCACGACCTACCTGACAGTCCGGCAGAGCATGAAGCGCGGCATGATGCCCACCACCGGTGCCGGTCCGATGGGCCAGTCGCAGAAGCTGATGGCCTACATCATGCCGCTGTTCGCGCTGACCGGCCTGTACTGGCAGTTCGGCTTGGTCCTGTACTGGGTCACCACCAACTTGTGGACACTAGGCCAGCAGTACGTGCTGCTGCGGAAGTATCCGGTCGGGGCTGCTGCGGCCGGCGCGGACGGCAACGTCCCGATCGGCGGCAAGGCCGGTAAGCCCGCTACCGCCTCTGGGCTGACCAGTGGCACGAAGGCCAGGCCAACCGGCAATACGACCGGAGCCAAGAAGACCAGCGGGCGGCCGACGTCGCTGAACAAGGGTTCTGGCGTCAGCGACGCCAAGCCCAAGCCAGCACAGTCTGGCAAGTCAGCGGGCCAGGCAGGGAAGTCATCCCCGCAGACCGCCAAGCCCGCTTCGGCCAAGGGCACCGGAACGAATCAGACGAATGCGACGACTGGCGCGAATGGCCACAAACCAGATTCAAGCGACGGCGGCATGCTGCGGAGATTCGTGAAGGGCCGCTCTGAGCCTGAGCCGCCTCCGCCGCCTGAGCCTGAGACTAAGATCGTCAGGCAGCAGCGACAGCGACAGTCGCGCAGTAAGCGGTCGGGTAAGCGCTGAGCGGGGCCTTGGTTCGTCCATCGGCTGAACGCAGCCCTTCGGGGCCAGCGCTAACTAGGAGGATCTCGTCGTGAGCCAAGGTGAGAACACGCTTGCCGAGTCCGGGCAGCGGGAGTCCGGAGAGCTGGCGGGCAGCGCGGCTGATGAGTTCGCTGACGCTGAAGGCGTGCAGGAGGCAGAGGCGGCGAACGGGCAAGACGCCACGGCTGCCGGCGAGGACGAGGCTGATGAGGTCAGCGTCGCCGACCTCGAGCAAGAGGGCGATATTGCGGCCGACTACATCGAGGGCCTGCTCGACGTCGCCGACCTTGATGGCGATATCGACATGGACGTTGAAGGCGACCGCGCAGTGGTGTCGGTAGTCGGCGCGACGCTTGACGAGCTCGTTGGCGACAGGGGCGAAGTACTTGACGCGCTGCAGGAGCTCACGAGGCTCGCGGTGCACAGGCAGACCGGCGGGCGCACCAGGCTGATGCTCGACATCGGCGGCTACCGGGCGCAGCGACGCGCCGATCTGAGCGAACTGGGTGCCAGCGTGGCCGAAGAGGTCAAGCGCACCGGCGAGGCGAAAGCACTCGCGGCGATGAACGCCTTCGAGCGGAAGATCGTGCACGATGCGGTCGCCGCAGCCGGCCTGCGGAGCGAGTCAGAAGGCATCGATCCGAACCGGCGAGTGGTCGTTCTTCCGGTCGGCTGAACCGGTCTCGCTCGTGCCGGTTTCGCTCGTGCCGGAGCCGCCCGAGGCCGCGCGAGAACTGTTCGGCGCCAAGCTGCCCCAGGCTGCGGCCTACGCGGCGATGCTTGCCGGTCCTGGGGTCGAGCGGGGCCTGATCGGACCCGGCGAGGCCGGGCGGATCTGGGAACGCCATCTGGTCAACAGCGGGCTAGTTGTCGAGCTGCTGCCCGCCGCGCGCTCGGGGCGTGGGTGCTCGCTAGCTGATCTCGGATCCGGCGCCGGGCTGCCTGGCGTCGTGCTAGCGATCCTCCGCCCGGATCTGCAGGTGACGCTGATCGAGCCGATGGCGCGTAGGACCACATTTCTGACCGAGTGCGTGGGAGAACTTGGCCTGCGGAACGTCGACGTCTGCCGTGCACGCGCTAAGGAGCTGCGTGGGCAGCTTCACGCTGATGTGGTGACCTCGCGTGCGGTGGCGAGGCTTAACCGGCTAGCCGAGCTGTCTGTCGGTATCTGTCGTCGGGGCGGGCTAGTCCTTGCGATGAAGGGCGCATCGGCCGCGGCGGAACTCGTGGAGGCGCGGACGTTGCTAGGCCGCCTCGGAGTGATCGAGGCAGAGGTCGTGACGGCCGGGCAGGACCTGGCGGCACGCGGTCTCGTGGAGCATCCGACAAGGGTCATCCGTCTCCGCGTGGGCTCAGGCGCTAAAGCCGCGAGAGTGCGTTCGGCCCACGAACGTCCGCGAACCGGGACATGAGGTGCAGTCGGCTTCGCGAGGCGGTGACGACGGCCTAGGCTGATGATGGCCGGACCGAGCTTCGGTCGACTCGCCAGCGGAGTCGTGTGGATTGCACGGACGAGGTGACTTATTCGGATGACCACGACCGAGCGTGGGCTTGGGTGGCCCGAGCCAGGTTTGGTGGTCGTTCATAGAGAGCGTGCAGCCAGCGTTGGCTGGCCCGTCCGGCTGCCGGCTGGTCGTTCTGCTGACACGCATGCCGCGGCGGTAGCAACGCCAGCGATGCCGACCCCAGTGTTGCCAACCCCAGTGTTGCCAACCCCCGTGTTGCCCACGCCAGTGTTGCCGACTCCAGGGGACATCGCGACCAGTGAACTAGGTCCAGCGCGAAGTGCGGTCAGCATCGTGAGCCTGGCCGCGGGCGGAGTCAGGGCTCCGCTGATTACCCGCCCGCTGATTACTCACCCAGGCGATCAGGAATCCTGGGACTGGATCGATGAGCGGGAACGAGGTCATATCCGTGGGGGTGGCACTCCGGGCGGATCCTCGGCAGCATCCGCGGACGGGACGGAAGGAACGAACGGCCAGCACTCCTCGGGATCATCAGCAGCCCAAGTCGACTCGGCTAAGGAGGCGATCGCCATGCGGGGGGATGGCGAAGTTCGCAAAGGCCTCGGTTGGCCTGAGGTCTCCTCTCACGAGATCCGGTCGGTGTCCGAGAAGCACGGGTCGAGTGAACGGGCCGCGTTGGCGGTGGCACCTCCGATCCGGGATTTGGTCGAGATCAACGAGACCGGCCTCGGGTGGCCTCAGGATTCAGCCCTGTTTGATGAGCGGCATGGGCGCCCGTTCGGTGTAGAGGTGTCGAAGCCCACTGAGACGTCCGACGTTGCTTCGGTTTCACGTGAAACAACGACAGCTACCGGCGACGGCCGTCGCGTGGAGCAAGACGATGCGGGCAGCGAGAGCGGACTTGACAGCGGGCAGAGCGCTGAGGGCGGGCAGAGCGCTGAGGGCGGGCAGAACGCTGAGGACGGGCAGAGCGCTGAGGACGGGCAGAGCGCTGAGGACGGACAGAGCGCTGGCGGCGGAGAGAGTCCTGACGCCGGGTCCAACAGCGGAGGCGGGACGAGTCGCAGTAGCGGGCAGACTCGCGATGGCGAGCTGGACACCAGCATGGGGCTGCGATCCGGTGACGGGTCAGGTGCCGATCGCGGGTCCATTCCTGACGGGCATCGGAGTACATCAGGCGAAGGCGCTTCTGACGAAGGACTCGGTGCCGGAAGTGGCCCTCCAGACGACGGCGGACCGCCTTCAGATTCGGCGCGTCAGGAGTGGAGCAGCGCCGACGAAGGAGTTCCTCCGGATGAAGAGGATCTGAAGGCTTCAGGGGGGACCGCCGAGGAATCGGCGACTTATGCGGCGGCAAATGTCGCCTCGGTTCCCGGGCCGCCCGATGAACGATGGCGACCGCGAACGGTACCGCGGCACGCCATGGTGGAGCCTCGCGCGGGCGGAAATAACGCGTCGCCAATCGGGGAATCGCAAGCTTTTCCAGATGGCGCATCACCTGAGGAAATGCGTGTTTGGACGCCTCTAGATGAGGCATCTACTCGCGGCGGCTGGACCTATCAGGGTCACGACAGCCATATGATCGCGGGTACATATCCCGGCGCCCTGATGGGGCGCGGCGAGAGCGAGGATGAGGTGGCGATCTCTGGGCCCGACACATCGGCTGACACGCCAATCGAGCGTGCAGTCCAGGCTGCCATGAGGGCGAGAGCCGGGGGTCAGGACTGGCCGCGCCCGGAGTCGTGCCGGGTCGTCACGATCGCGAACCAGAAGGGCGGGGTCGGAAAGACCACCACCGCGGTCAACCTTGCGGCAAGCCTGGCGATGAACGGATCGCGGGTTCTTGTCATCGATCTGGACCCCCAAGGAAATGCGTCAACGGCGCTTGACGTGGAGCACAGGTCGGGGACTACCTCGATCTATAACGTGCTTGTCGACGGAACGCCGCTGAGCGAGGTCATCAAGCCGGTGCATGGTTATCAGCAGTTGTTTTGCGCACCTGCGACCATAGATCTGGCCGGCTCGGAGATCGAACTCGTACCGCTCGTCGCTCGGGAATCGAGGCTGTCACGGGCATTTTCGGGATACGACGCGTCTGAGCTTGACTACATCTTCATCGATTGCCCGCCCTCGCTCGGGCTACTGACCGTGAACGCGCTCGTGGCCGCGCCCGAGGTGATGATCCCTATCCAGTGCGAGTATTACGCCCTGGAGGGCCTGGAGCAGTTGCTCAGGACGATCGAACTCGTCAAGAGTCATCTGAATCCTGGCCTGACTGTCAGCACGATCTTGCTGACTATGTACGACAATCGAACCAAGCTCGCGTCTCAGGTCGCTGACGAAGTCCGGGGTCATTTTGGCGACCTGGTGCTCGGTTCGGTCATCCCGAGAAGCGTCCGCGTGTCGGAGGCGCCGAGTTACGGCCAGGCGGTCATGACCTATGACCCTGGCTCAAGCGGCGCGCTTGCCTACCTGGAAGCCGCGAGGGAGATGGCAGCCCGCAGTACGACAGTTGCAAAGGCATAGCCGGTTATTTGTGATCGTGGCTCGCTGGGGCTTGAATCCGTGCCCGCAGGTTCCTCCGGGAGATCAACTCCTCGAATCCAGTGTGGATAAGTTCGGCGTCGGCTCACACTTGTCCACAGGTCCTCGGAAGATCGGATCCGAGCAGCGGAATCGCCTGGCAGGATGGAAGCGGCAATTGGCCAAGGGTCAAAAGCGTTTCGTTAGCGGTCGGCGCCGCAGCAGGGAGTAGTAGATGCCGCAGCAAAAGCGAGGCCTCGGGAAGGGACTAGGTGCCCTTATCCCGACGGCGCCGGCTGGCGAACTATCGGCGCCGCTCCCGAGCTACCGAGCAGATGCCGCAGCTCCCTCAGCGGCCGCGCAGCTTGCCCACGTGGGCGGCGCGTATTTTGACGAGATTCCGATCGACGCAATCGCGCCCAACCCTAGGCAGCCCAGACAGATCTTTGACGACGACTCTCTCGCCGAACTCGCTGAGTCGGTCGAAGTAGTCGGGTTGTTGCAGCCCATCGTGGTGCGCCGGGTTGGGGCCGATAGGTACGAGATCGTCATGGGCGAACGCCGATGGCGGGCGTGCCAGATGGCGAACCTGACTTCCATCCCTGCGATCGTCCGGGGGACGTCTGACACCGACCTCCTTCGGGACGCCCTCATTGAGAACCTCCATCGCCAGCAACTGAACCCGCTGGAGGAGGCCTCGGCATATCAGCAACTTCTCGATGACTTCGAAGCGACACATGAGGAGCTTGCGCACCGGATCGGGAGGTCACGGCCGCACATCACCAACACGATGCGGCTGCTGAACCTACCGCCCGCCGTCCAGCGGCGCGTTGCGGCCGGCGTACTGAGTGCCGGTCACGCCAGGGCCCTACTCGGCCTGGACGACCCCGCCGCTCAAGAGCAGTTGGCGCATCGCATCGTGGCCGAAGGTCTGTCCGTTCGCGCGGTCGAAGAGATCGTCGCGCTCGGAGGCGACAACGCCAAGGTCCGGCGCAAACAGTCGAGGCAGCGGCCCGTCGCGCCGGGACTGGAGGATCTGGCCGATCGGCTCTCCGACGTCCTTGAGACGCGGGTCAAGGTCGAGCTGGGACAGCGCAAGGGGAAGATCGTCGTCGAGTTCGGCTCACTGGACGACCTGGATCGCATTGTGAAGGCCATCTCCCCGGAATAGCCGGCGTCTTCAGGCCACCCGTAGGCCTGGGTCTCGACAGGCTTGTCGCCGATGTTTCACGTGAAACCGCGCCCGGCCGGGAGCGGGCGAAGGTCAGCTCCGAGTGCCGCTGCTGCGGATAGCTTCCACGAAGGCATCGACGTCCGCTTCGGTGGTGTCGAAGGCGGTCATCCAACGGACAACGTGCTCGCGCTCGTCCCACGTGTGGAAGGTCCAGTCGCGTTGGAGTGTCCTGACGCGATCCTGGCTCAGCGCTGCGAACACAGCGTTGGACTCCACCTTGTACCGGATCGTGACGCCAGCGGCGTCCTTCACGCCTTCGGCAAGGCGGTCGGCCATAGCGTTGGCGTGCAGTGCGCTCCGCAGCCAGAGCTTGTCCTCGAGCAGCGCCGTGAACTGAGCGGCTACAAACCGCATCTTGGAGCCGAGCTGCATCTGCTGCTTCCGCAGGTATGGCAAATGGGCGATCAGGTCGTCACGCATCACGATGACAGCCTCGGCCGCCACTGCTCCATTCTTCGTGCCACCGAAGCTGAGAACATCGGCGTGAGCGGCGAGATCGGACAGCTCGCAGTTCAGGTGCGCGGCGGCGTTGGCGAGCCTGGCGCCATCCATGTACAGGTACAGACCTTCTGCCCGGCAGAACTCCCCGAGCCTGCGCAACTCATCCAGGGAGTAACAAGTGCCTAGCTCAGTCACTTGGGCGATCTCTACCACCCTCGGCTGAGCGCGGTGCTCATCACCTCGTCCGGTCAGCCTCGTCTCGACAAGCTCGGGCGTGAGCTTGCCGTCGGGCGTCGGTACCGGCACGACTTTGTTGCCGAGGATGCGCTCGGTCGCGCCGCACTCATCCACGTGCAAGTGAGATGACTCGGCGCAGATGACAGCCTCGAACGGACGGAGCAGCAGGCTGATCCCGAGGACGTTGGCGGCGCCTCCGGTGAACACGAAATACGCGCCGACCGCACCGAATGCTGCAGACAGCTCATTGGCCGCCCGGCTCGTCCAGTCATCTGCGCCGTACGGTTCCGCGTCGCCGGCGTTCGCGGCCGCGATGGCCGAAAGGACCTCTGGGTGCGCGCCAGTATGGTTATCGCTGCCAAAGCTCTTATGTCCACTCATCACGCGCTTAGGCTACCGAGCACGGTAGGGCCAGATCCCACCGGGCGACCGGCACCGACGCGAGACCGGCAGGAACGCCAGACCGGCCCGGCCGCGCGCTCAAAGTGATCCAGAAGAGATCTCTGTTCACTCAGTAGCAGCTGTACGTCAGGCAAAGGAAGCCTCATTGCCGCCACAAAGCCGAGTAACATGGCATTGCCGGACTGGTAGTCCGCGCCGATTCGAGACTCTCAGCTTCAGAATGACCGCGGTGCCCATCACGTCGGCCGCAGTCGGTAACAGAGGTGCCAGTTGTCGCGCCGACTCGCGAGCATCACGCTCGACAATCTTGACGACCTGCCGTTGCGGTGCCGCCGCTGCGTCTTCTGGGAACTCGATCCCGTGGGGCAGGCGCGAGCGCTCGAGGCAGGGGACTCGGAGCTCGAGAAGGAATCGTGGGTCTCGAGCGTCCTGCTGCAGTGGGGTAGTTGCGGGAAAATCGTCTACGTCGATGGCGTGGCGGCCGGTTACGTCCTTTACGCTCCGCCGCAATACGTCCCGCGGTCAGTGGCCTTCCCGACCAGTCCCGTCAGCTCCGATGCGGTGCTCATGATGACCGCGCAGATCATCTCGGAGTTCAGCGGCGGGGGCCTCGGGCGGATGCTCATCCAGGGGCTGGTCAAGGATCTCAGTCGCCGGGGCATCAGGGCGGTCGAGGCGTTCGGCGACCTGAAGCCAGACGGCCTGAGCTGCGTGACGCCGGCTGACTACCTGCTCGCTGTGGGATTCAAGACGGTCCGGCCGCACATTCGCTATCCGCGGCTGCGCCTAGAGGTCAAGACGGCCATGTCGTGGCGCGAGGACGTGGAAGTCGCATTGGAGCGGCTGCTGGGCTCGATGACGCCCGAGCGCCCGCTGCGGCTCGCTTAAGCCGATCTGCCGTCAGGTACAGGAAGTCCCGCACCGGATTGCGGCCGGCGCGGGACTCTTGCATCAGATCAGTCAGGCCAGGAAGTCCTGCAGCTCGCGCAGCAGGGCCGACTTCGGCTTGGCGCCGACGATCTCCTTCACGACCTGGCCATCCTTGAAGACGGTCAGCGTCGGAATGTTCATGATCCCGTAGGTCCGGACGACCTCTGGGTTTTGGTCAACGTTCAGCTTCACGATCTCGATCTTGCTGGCGTACTCCTGCGCTATCTCCTCAAGAACCGGGGCGACCTGCCGGCACGGACCGCACCACTCCGCCCAGTAGTCAACGAGTACAGGCTTGGAGTTCTTCAGCACGTCCAACTCGAAACTCGAGTCGGTCACTGCCTTGGTTGATTCGCCCACGTTCAGGACATCCTCTCATCGATTCTTAGTGACCTGCGTGGCGCTTGCCCGCAGGAAGTGAGTCAGGTTATTCGCTCTGCTCGGCCAGCCACCGCTCCGCGTCGAGGGCGGCGGCGCAGCCTGTTCCGGCAGCCGTGACGGCCTGGCGGTAGTGCCGGTCCACGACGTCGCCAGAGGCGAAAACGCCAGGAATGGCGGTCCGCGTGGAGGGGTCCTCGACCAGCAGGTAGCCGTCGTCATCGGTAGCGAGCTGCCCCTTAAAGAGCTCGCTGCGAGGATCGTGACCGATTGCGATGAAGATACCGGTAGCGGGCAGGACGCTCTCTGCGCCGGTTTCCACGTCCCGCAGCCGCAGCCCGGTTGCCCGGTCCTCGCCAAGCATCTCGAGGACCTCGCTGTTCCAGGCGAACTTGACCTTCGGGTTCGACATCGCCCGGTCCTGCATGATCTTCGAGGCTCGCAGGCTGTCCCTGCGATGCACGATCGTCACGGAGCGGGCGAACCTGGTGAGGAACGTCGCCTCTTCCATAGCCGAGTCGCCGCCGCCGATGACCGCGATGTCTTGCTCGCGGAAGAAGAAGCCATCGCAGGTAGCACACCACGACACACCGTGGCCGGAGAGTCTCTTCTCGCCGGGTACGCCGAGCTCGCGATAGCTCGAGCCGGTGGCGATGATGATTGCCCGGGCCCTGAACTCGCCCTCGTGGGTCTTGAGAACCTTCGGCGTCGCCTTCAGGTCGACCTCGAGCACGTCGTCAGCGATCAGCTCGGCGCCGAATCGCTCGGCCTGCTTCCTGATCGAGTCCATCAGGTCAGGACCGAGGATCCCATCAGGAAAGCCCGGGTAGTTCTCGACATCGGTGGTGTTCATCAGCGCACCACCGGCCGTGACAGAACCCTCGAACACCAACGGGTTCAGCTTGGCCCGGGCGGCATACAGTGCTGCCGTGTAGCCAGCGGGCCCCGACCCGATGATGATGACATCCCGCACGTCGGTCACTGTCGACTTCTCCTTCGTAATACTGCACCGGAGTCAACGGAGCAACGGCCCGCCAGATTCCCGCTTCGGCCGGGATCAACCAGGCGGGATCGTGACCTGCGTGATGATGTCCGGGCTGGCCAGCGAGCATGAGAAACGGACGACCACGACGTTGAGCTGGTGTGTGCTGCCCGAGGATCTCAGTACCACGATTGTCGCAGGTCGGCCGAGATAGCGGGCGACGTCGGCGACGAGAATCGTGCGGCCCGTTGCAAGGCGGGTCAGGCAGCCCATGAGCTTGAAGACCCTGATCCCGCCGAACAAGGCTCGTGGTGGTGCCGTTCGCTGGTTGGCACCAGCCGAGGCGTTCTTCCCGAAGTCCGGAGCGCTGGCGATGTCCTTATGAACGAGCGAGACCATGTTTTGCCTGGTGTAGTCATGGCCGCTCGCCAGCGCCCGCGCGGTCGCGACTTTGCCATTGAGCCGGTAATTCATGGTTACCGGCCCATTCTTGGCGGAATAGCCCGCATTCGTACCGCTAGCGCCAGTCGGTCCGGGCAAGGCGCGGTGGACGCTACGTTGTGGCGCGCTAGCAGCGCCACCACCCGAGCCGGAATTGCTGCCGGTGGTGCCGTGGCCGCGGATGAACAACACTCCGGCACCGGCGACGATCACGACTGCTCCGGCGGCGGCCAGACCGCGAAGCACCAGGGGAGAGGACCAGTTCGGCATCCGGAAGCGCCGCGATTTGCGACGCCGGCGCTCTGGCAGATCGGGCCTGCCCGGAGTGTGCGGCGATTCACCGCCAGCGGCCGGGTCCACCGCGCTGCCCGCGGCTGTCACGGTTGCCTCCGCCACCTCCGGCGTAGCCGCGAGAGCCTGGCTGCTGACGACCCGGACGGCCGCCTCATTCGAGATCGCCAGCTGAATGCGCTCGGCGTAGACCTCCGGCATTGGCGGCAGCTGAGTCGCCGCAAGCAAGCTCTGGACCGCGCCTAGATCCGCGTCGAGCCCGGAGCAAATCTTGCAGATGGCCAGATGTGCGGTGATCCGCCCAGCCTTCCTGGGACCCACCGCACCTTCTCGATGCAGGGCGAGGACTTCCGCGCTGACGTGGCGCCTCACTCTTCCTCTTCACCACCTTTCTGCGCAGGTAGGACGGATCCCGGTGAGATCCGGTTCCGCTCTCCCTGCTCAGAATCCACCGAAGGTTGCGTGAACGGGCCCGCTGCCGAAGGCGCCGCGCTGCCGGAACCGCTTGCCGCGCCGACGGTTTGCCGCAGGTGATTGAGCCTCGGCAGCAGCCGGGCGCGCCCGCGCGCGCAGCGGCTCTTCACCGTGCCCTGGGCGACGCCGAGAAGCTCCGCCGCGTCGGCGACCCCGTATTCGAGCATGTCCACGAGCACGAGCGCGACCTGCTGATCGCGAGGAAGCTTCCGTAGCGCTGCCATCACCTCCATCGACAGCTCGCTGCCATGGGCGGGATCGCCCCCGGCGGCACCCGCCGCGAGCACGTCGAGGAGCCGCTCGTCCCCGCCCGTTATCTCCGGTCGCGCGGCACGCCGGCGCATCCGGTCCAGGCACGCGTTCACCACGATCCGGTGCAGCCAGGTGGTCACCGCGGACTCGCCGCGGAAGCTCGCGGCCCGCCGGAACGCCGAGATCATGGCCTCCTGCAGGGCGTCGGCGGCATCCTCGGGGTCGGCCAGCGTCCGGACTGCGACCGCCCACAGCCGTTCCTGGTGACGGCGGAACAACTCGCCGAAGGCCTCAGGATCGCCGTCGACGTGCCGCTTCAGCAGCTCAGCATCGCTGCACGCGGCGCGATCCGCGGCCGACAGAGCGCCTCGCGCGGCGGGCGCTTCGATGACGGGCTCGCGCTGCGCAGGCAGGGGCTTGCCGGTGCCTGTGCCGCCCGGCTGCTGCGATTCCGTCGCGTCTCCCGGTCTGCCTCGTGCCATGTGTGCCTTGAGGGTGCCATCAGCTGATCGTGAGCGCGTCCTGGCCCAGGGACGGCCAGCCGACGTGATCCATCTTGGGTAGCTTAATGGCCAGCAACAACTTGACGACGAGTCGCCCGATTCGCGTTCCGGGATGTCGCAATGGCCCGGTAACTGGGCCCTCCCGCTACTGCGTCTGGGAGGTGCCCCGGATCGTGACGTTGAAGACCTGAGCTTCAAATTGGCCGGCTGATCCGGGCCGCGGCGGAAGCCTGGTGAACCAGACCACCAGATACCGGCCCGTCGCCTGGCTGGTGATGTGGAACGTGTAGGCGCCCGTCGGGTTATCGGCCGATGCCACCGTGGTCATCGAGTCCAGGTTCTGCTTACTGCGCTCATTCGAGTTGCCGAGCAGCAGCTTGACCTGTGCACCCTGCTCCGAGTTGAACGTGACCGTGACGCTCGAGAACTTGACTGGCCGGCCCATGTCGATCATGAGTCCCGACCCGGCCTTGAGATGGCCGAACTCCGGACTCGCGTACCACTGGGACGTCCAGCTTGATGACATGCTCCGGTCGATCGCGAACTTAGCGTCCTGCGTTTCCTCGTTGGTCGGGTCGGCGGAGGGGCTGGTCAGCGGGTCGAAGCCCTGTGCGCGGGCCGGCTGAAGCTGGGTTACAGAGGTCAGTGGCGTACTCCGGCCCGGGCGAGGATGCCCCTTAGTCGGGGCTGCCCCGCTTGGCCACAGCATGAACGCCGCCACGGCGACGACCGCCAGGACGGCCACGCCGGCGAGAACACCCCTGGACGTCCTGCTCGCAAGGAAAGCCGGCAGCCCTGGCCCGGACGCGACGTGACCAGGCCTGGTACGCGGTCCGCGTTGCTGCGGATAGCCGTATTCGGCTGGAGGCCACTGGGTATCGTCGTAGCCCGGCCCCACGGGCCAGCTTTCCGGCCCGGTCTGGTCGGTGCGCCATTCCTCTTCGCGGCCGCGCTCCGCCTGCTCGCGCCAAGACGGCGGGGCAGCGGCCAGCAAGGGAGTTGGCGGAACTGTGGCCAGTAGCGCCCTGGCGAGGTCGCCGGGGGTGGTGATCGGGCTCTCCTCCGCGGACATGAGGTCCATCGCCCTGTCGCTGATGTCGGACAGCGTGAGCGGGATGCCGGCGATGACCTGCCGCGGGCTGCACGGCTCGTCGCCGGCCAGCGGGGCGGCCGGCAGCGGCGGATACTCCGGTCCTGGCCAGTGGCCGGTCAGCGCGGCATAGAGCAGCCAGCCGAGTCCCTCGGTGTCGCTCCGCACGGGCTCATCGACAACGGTGCCCGACAGGGCGGCGTCGATGCCAAGGCCGACTACCTTCACCTCGCCGGTCGGACTCCACCGGACCGATCCCGGGGACAGGCACATATGCGCGACCCCTGCGGCATGGGCGGATGACAGCGCTCCGGCCGCTTCGGCGATCATCCTTGCCGCGCGATAGGGCTCGAGCGGGCCTTGCGCAAGCAGGTCGCCCAGGGTGTCGCCGGCGGCCCACTCCATGACGATGTACGCGCGCTCCCAGTCATCTTCGACGTCGAAGACCTGGGCCAGCCGAGGGTCCGTCAGCCTGCTCGCGGCGCGCGCTGCTGTAACGACGTCGCCAATGCGCGGGAATCCGGAGGCAAAGGTGAAGACTGTGACGGCCCTGGCAAGGGTTTCGTCAATGGCCTTCCAAGCATCCCAGCCGACGCCAGCGGCGATCCGGTCCTCAAGCCGGTATCGGCCGCCGAGCCTGGTGCCTGGCGCTGACGCGTACGTGGTCATTAAGTCTCTGGCGCCGAGTCACGTCAGGCTCTCGACGCTTCCTCCTGGCTGCCGGAAGCGGGTGCGGACAATTCAATGATGAGGCACAACCTGCCCGCGCGTTCGGCTGCCACCCTACCGGTCAGCAAACCGTTACCGGCAGGAGACCGTCGGGCACCAAGCCGGATTGCTGGTCCGGCAGCACCTGCCGATCAGATTACCGGCGCAATCTGGCCCGCACCATGCCCATAAGGTCGGTCACCTCGGTGACGCGCAACTTCTTCGCCGCGACCACATAGATCAGCAGGGCACCCGCGCCACCGACGACAACGATCAGGGCGGCATAGACCTTCGCGGTCGAGAAGACACTCGTGATAAGCAACGAGACAATCAGTGCGAAGAGAGCGGCAGGAACGGCAGCTTCGTGCATCCTGAGCAGGCTGCGGCCGATCTCGCGCCCGGCCAGGCCGCCCAGGCGCCGGCTCAGCACCCGCCAGGCCAGGACAGCTCCCACCGCGTTAGCAAGCCCGAAGCCGGCGCCCAGAGCCGCGACCACCTCGCTCTTCGGGAACGCCGCGAGGGCGATCAGGTTCGCGCCCACGTTCGCGACCATGGTGGCGACGCCGATGAGCGCAGCCGTCTTGCTGTCGTGCAGCGCGTAGAACACTCGCAGCAGCAGCTGGAACAGCATGTAAGGCACGAGTCCGAGCGAGAAGACCGAGAACACGAGGCCCATGTACCGAGCGCTCGCGTCGGAGGTGTTGCCCCAGCCGAGCAGGACCTCGCCGAGCGCAGGACCGATCGCGGCCAGCACCAGCGCCGCGGGTGCGACGACGACGGAACCGAGCCGTACTCCAGTCGAGAAGTCGGCCTGGACCAGGTCGAACCGGCGATCCGACACGTGAGCGCTCATCCGCGGCAGCAGGGCGGTGATCACCGATATGGCGACGATCGCATACGGGAGCTGGAACAGCAGCCAGGCATTCGTGTACGCCGTGAAGCCGGCGCCGACACCACCTGTCTGGTCAGCGTTGCCAGCGGTGCTTGCGACCCTGGAGGTGACCAGGAAAGCCACCTGCGTCGTCAGCACATAGCAGAACATCCAGCCAGCCATCCGGCCGATCTCGGCGATCTCGACGCGCCGGAAGTCAAACCGTGGATGCCAGCGGAACCGGACGCGGCGCAGGGCCGGGATCAGCGCGGCGGTCTGCGCGATGATGCCGAGCGTCGTACCAATGCCGAGCAGGAGGATCTCGCCGTTTGTGACCGTGCTGGCCTCGTTGACGTTTTGCCCGGACGCAACCACCAAGAACGCGACCGCCATGACGGTGACGACGACGTTGTTAACGACCGGGGTCCACATCGGCGCCGCGAAGTGGCCGCGAGCGTTGAGGACGGCCCCGGCCAGGGATGAGACTCCGTAGAAGAAGATCTGCGGGATGAAGAAGTAAGCGAAGATCACCAGCAGGTGGTGCTCCGCCGGGTGCGCGCCAGGGTCGTACAAGCTCGCGATGGGATCGGCCGCCAGCGTCGCGATCAGCGTGATTCCCGCGAGCGCGAGAGTGACCAGAGTGAACATCCGCTGGTCGTACTGCTCGCCTCTGTCCCTGTTGCGCTTGGCCGCGTTCACTAGCAGCGGCACGATGACCGAGGTCAGGATCCCGCCAATGGCGAGGTTGTAGACGGTGTTAGGCAGCGTGTTAGCGAAGTTGTAGGCGTTCGCGAGTTCCTTGGCGCCGAGCGCGTACACGAGCACAACGCTGCGCACCAGGCCGCTGACCCTGGAGGCCAAGGTGCCGAGTGCCATGACGCTGCTTGAGCGGACAAGGCTCGGAGCGCCCGCATCGCCGCCCGCGGACATGTCGCCGGGTCCGCCGACATCGCCTGGCGGTGGCATATCGCCCGGTGGTGGCATGTCCCGAGGTGGCATGTCCCGAGGTGGCCTGTCCCGCGGTGGCGCCGGCTCGCGGACCGGCCGGCCTGGCTCCCTGATCGGGCTGGGCCGCGTCGGGCCCTCGGGACGGCGGCCTACGCGCGGACCCGGTGGCGGTCCCTGGCCGAACCAGGAACGCTCGATCTCAGCCTCGGTCAGCTCGCCCTCCGGGCTCACTCCGTATCCGCCTGCCGTCAGGCCGGCCTCCCCCGATGACGGTACGTCGGGAGGCCACGGTCCCTGGTCGCCGCCACGCCGGGGCGCGCCCGATTGACCGGGTGCCGGACCGCGATCGGGCCGGACAGCGCGGTCGAACTTCGAGCGGAGGAATCCAAGTCCGGGGATCAGACCATCGGCCCTGGCTGCCCGGTGCGCGCCAGGGGTCCTGCCGCCCGCACGGCGGCGCTGGGTCCCGGCATTCTCGCCGCCACTCGCGCGGCCTTCGCTGCGAGTGATGCGGCGGTCATCGGTACCGGGCGGGTAGCCGCCGACCACGGGGTATTCAGCGGTCCGCTGGTAGTCGTCCTCCTGCGGGCGGGGGTCGTAACTCTTCGGCCAGTCCGGCGGACGGCCGCTTGGGGTTGGCCGAGTGCGCCGGTCGTCCCGGCTGTTGCCGCCGGCCGGCGGTCCGAAGTTATCGGCAGATCGCGCGTCGGGACGGCGATGGGGAACCGTCGGGTCGTTGCGAGACCGGCGCCGGTCGCTTGCCGCAGGGTAACCATTTTGCCCTCGGCGGCCAT
>DATELR010000079.1:0-8307 GCA_035276345.1 Streptosporangiaceae bacterium
CCGGACGCGGTGCGATCTGCCCGAGCCGACCGCGCTGGCGCCGGCCTGGTCAGCGTCACCGGATTGCCCTCGAGCAAGAACCCGCCAGGCCCGAACCGGAACGCCCGCTGCTTGCCGTACCGATCCTCGAGCAGGACCGCATCCTTCTCCCAGCCGACGACCGCGCCGCAGAACTGCCCGGCCCGGTCCTCGACGACCATTCCCGGCTCGACCGCCACTACCGGATACACCGGGCGCTGCCGCGGCTTCGACATCGCGGCAAGGACATCGGCCTCGTATCGCTTGCTCCGCATGACGCCGCCGGCCGCCCGTTCAGCGGTGGACGACAGCGGTGTCGTGGCAGAAGTGCACCCGCGCCGGATCGGATGACTTGATCCTGCCCAGCGAGTTCCGCCACGCAATCGGGTCGGCCGCCTGGCCGGGCGGAAGCTCCTCGTCGGCGGGACCGCCAAACTGCACGGTCGTGTACGCGGCGTCGCCGATCAACAGGTCGACGGACCCGTCCTCGCCGGTGACCAGCACGGACTGGTGGCCAGACGTGTGCCCCGGCGTGGTGATGACGCGCACGCCGGGCACGATCTCGGCGTCGCCGTCAAGTAGCTCGAACGGTGCGTTCATGAAGCCGAACCAGTCGAAGAGCTCGCGCGACTCGACCTTGGCGCGCTCGTACTCGGTCCGCTGCACGTAGTAGGGCGCATGCGCGAAGACCGCGTTCTGGCCGCAATGGTCAAAGTGCAGGTGGGTATTGATCACGAGGTCGATGTCGGCCGGGCTCATATCGATCTCGGCGAGCGCGTCTGCCGCGGTGCGATTGACCACCCGCCAGTCAGCCAGAACCTCATCCGAGCCGCCGACGCCCGTGTCGACAAGCAGCGCGCCGCCTGGATGAGTGACAACGAAGCCGTGCACCGGCCACCGTTCACCGATGACCGTCAGCTCCGCCAGGTGCAGCCGCTTGACCTCAAGCATGGTTGTTCCTATCTCCGGGCCCGATTCGACGCTGGTCCAGTTTTTCATGATCAGGAGGATTTGCGCCGCTAACCAGCCGCCGTGTCGGGGCAACTGCTCACAACCGGTCGAGCGCGGCGAGTATCCGCTGCTCCGAGACCGGGATCGCGGCGCCGATGGACTGAGCGAAGAGGCTGACCCGCAGTTCCTCGATCATCCACCTCACCGCCTGCACGTCGTCACGGAACTCGGCGTCGGACCCGAGCCTGGCCCGGACGTCGTCGTACTCTTCGCTCACGCGGTGCACGATGTCCATCCGTCCCGCGTCGCGGCCCACGTCGGCCGGCGCCTTCTCCAGCCGGTGCACGATTGCCCGCAGGTACCTGATCAGGTCAGGCAGTTTCTGGTATCCGGTCGCGGAGACGAACCCTGGGTATATCAGCCCGCCGAACTGCCGCCGCATGTCGGCCACAGCCGCCGCCATTGGCGCACCCTTGGCGCGATCCAGCGCCACCTCTATGGTGTGCGCCTCACCGAGCACGCGCGCGACGACGCTAATCACGTCGGCGGTCTTCGTCCGAAGCGACATCCGGGCCGCCTCGAGCAACCTGGCGAAAGCATCCTCGTCCCATGCTGGTCCGCCTGCCTCGGCGATGATGTCGTCGGCGGCGCACGCCGCACAGTCGTCGACCAGATCACCGGCGCTGCGGTACGGGTGCCGGCTCATCGCCAGCTTGGCGCTGGTCGGCAGCCGGCTGGCGACGGCGCGCGCCCCGGCCGGCACCTCGATGAGCAGCAACCGCCGGTTCCCTGTCCGCATCGCGGCCGCAGCCTGCTCGGGCGTCTCGAACAGCGCGATCCCGGTTGAGTCGCCGTCGTCGCGCAACGCTGGATATGCGCGGACCTGCCCGTGGCTGAACACTCGCGGCAGCGCGCCGAAGTCCCAGGATTTGATCCCCTTCCTGGTCAGGTCCCCGGCCGCCTCGGCCAGCCGCTCCCGCAGCTGCGGACGCAGTTCACCGCGCAGCTGATCGAGGTCCTTGCCAGAGCCGAGCAACTGGCCGTCGTCGGTGACGCGGAAAGTGACCCGCAGGTGCGGCGGGAGCTTGGCGAGGTCAAAGGCGTCGGCCGGAACGCTGACGCCGCCGACTCTGCCTAGCTCGGCGCTCAGCTGGCCGATCACCGGGCCACGGCCTGGATCCAGTCTGGTGAGCACGTCTCTGGCGACGTCAGGGGCGGGGACGAACCTGGTTCGCAGTTGCTTGGGCAACGTCCTGATCAGCTCGGTCACCAGCTCGTGCCGTAGCCCAGGCACGTTCCAGGAGAACTCATCGGCGCTCACCTGGTTCAGCGCTGCTAGGGGAACATCGGCGGTCACGCCGTCGTCGGCTTCGCCAGGTGCGAACTCATACGACAGCGCCAGGCCGCCCCAGGTGCTCGGATATTCCTCGGCGGTGACTTCGTCTGCGGCTGGCCCGGCCAGGTCGGCCTCGGTCAGCGTCAGCAGATCGGGCTCGGCTTGCCTGGCCCGCTTCCACCACGAATCGAAATGGCGGGCGGACGTGACCTCGGCCGGGATCCGCCGGTCGTAGAAAGCGAACAACGCGGCGTCGTCGGCGACGAGGCCGCGCCTTCGCGCCCGTAGTTCAAGTTCCTCTGCGTCCGCCAGGAGCTGCCGGTTGTGGTGAAAGAACTTATGGTGCGTCTGCCAGTCGCCCTCGACGAGTCCCTGGGAGATGAACAGCTCGCGGGCCAGGACCGGGTCGATCCGGCTCAGCGTGACGCGGCGGCCAGCCACTAGCGGCAGACCATAGAGGCTGACCCGCTCAAGCGCCATCGCCGCGCCGCGGCGGCCGTCCCAGTGCGGCTCGCTGTACTCGCGCTTGATCAGGTGCTCCGCCAGCGGTTCTGCCCACTCGGGCTCGATTCTGGCCGTCACGCGCGCCCATAGCCTGGACGTCTCAACCAGCTCGGCGGCAACCACCCACTGCGGCGGCTTCCGCGAAAGGACGGAGTCGGGGAAGATGGCGAATCGCGCGTTCCTGGCTCCCAGGAATTCGGCCGGGCCGCGCCGCCGTTCGCCCTTCGGTACGTCCCGCATCCCGATGTGGGACAGCAGGCCGGACAGCAGCGATTTGTGTACACGCTCACCGAGGTCTGCCGGTATTCGCGCAGCAACCTCCGAGCCGGGTTTCGCGGCGAGCTGCGCGACGTGCGCCGTCGGGCCGTCGTGTGCCTGCTGGCTCGAGGCGGCGGCAGCCACGGTTACCGCAGGCGTCCGGTCAGGTCCGACCGTGATCCCGAGTTCCCTTGCGGCCTGGCGAAGCTGGCCGTAGACGTCCTGCCACTCGCGGACCCGCAGGTAGTGCAGGTACTCGCGACGGCACATCCTGCGGAAGGCTGATCCGGACAGCTCGCGCTGCTGGTCACGCAGGTAGTCCCAGAGGTTCAGCAATGACAGGAAGTCCGAGCCGGGTTCGGCGAACCGCACGTGCCTGGCATCGGCGGCCTCCCTGGCGTCGGCAGGCCGCTCCCGCGGATCCTGGATCGACAGCGCGGCCGCGATGATCAGGACCTCGCGGGCACAGCTGTTGCGGCCAGCCTCAATGATCATCCGGCCGAGGCGTGGGTCGACCGGCAGCCTGGCCAGCTTCTTGCCGATATCGGTCAGGCTCTTGGCGCGTTTGCCTTCAGGCTGGACGGCGCTGAGTTCGGTCAGCAACCGCACGCCGTCGGTCACCTGCCGGGTGTCCGGCGGATCGATGAACGGGAATCCGGCCACCTCACCGAGATCCAGCGCCGCCATCTGCAGGATGACCGACGCCAGGTTCGTGCGCAGGATTTCCGGGTCGGTGAACTCCGGGCGAGAGCTGAAGTCCGCCTCGCCGTACAACCGGATGCAGATGCCATCGGAGGTGCGGCCGCACCGGCCTTTGCGCTGGTTCGCCGAAGCCTGCGAGATCGGTTCGATGGGGAGCCGCTGAACCTTCGTGCGGTTGCTGTACCGGGAGATCCGCGCCGTGCCAGGGTCGATCACGTACTTGATGCCAGGAACGGTCAGCGAGGTCTCTGCCACGTTGGTGGCGAGCACCACCCGCCGGCCGCGGTGCGGTTGGAACACCTTGTGCTGCTCGGCGGCCGAGAGCCTGGCGTAGAGCGGCAGCACTTCCAGGTCTGCGTATCCGGCTCCGGTCAGTGCGTCGGCGGTATCGCGGATTTCGCGCTCGCCGCTCAGGAAGACCAGGATGTCGCCGGGGCCCTCAGCCTGTAGCTCGTCGACCGCGTCGGTAATCGCCTGCACCTGATCCCGGGCTTCACCGTCGCCGAGCCCTTCTCCGTCATCGAGCTCAGCCACGAGCGGCCGATACCGCACCTCGACCGGGTAGGTGCGCCCGGATACCTCGACGATCGGAGCATCTCCGAAGTGCTCACTAAAGCGCTCGGGGTCGATGGTCGCCGAGGTGATGATCACCTTGAGGTCCGGCCGGCTGGGCAGCAGGCGGCGCACGTAACCGAGGATGAAGTCGATGTTGAGGCTGCGCTCGTGCGCCTCGTCGATGATCAGCGTGTCGTAGCGCAGCAGCCGCCTGTCATGCTGCAGCTCGGTCAGCAAGATGCCGTCCGTCATGAGCTTGACCAGCGTGTTGTCGCTGGAGGTGTCGGTGAAGCGAACTATGTAGCCGACGGCCGATCCGAGCTCGACGCCAAGTTCGTCGGCGATCCGCTCCGCGACGGTGCGGGCCGCGAGCCGACGCGGCTGGGTGTGCCCGATCTGCCCGGTCACGCCGCGGCCGAGCTCGAGGCAGATCTTCGGTATCTGAGTCGTCTTGCCTGAGCCGGTCTCGCCCGCGACGATCACCACCTGGTGATCGCGGATGGCAGCGGCGATCTCGTCCTTGCGCTGGCTGACCGGCAGCTCAGCCGGATAGCTGATCACCGGAACCGACCGCTTGCGCGACTGCGTGCGTTCGGCAGCGGCGTCCATGTCCGCGGCGACCTTGGCCAGCTCCTGCTCGCGCCGCCCGTTATCGCGCAGCCCGCCGATGCGATCGATCCTGCGCCGCAGCCGAGGCTGATCACGCAGCATCAGCTCAGGCAGCCGCGAGCGCAGCTCATTTGTCGTTGGCGGCAAGGCGGAAGTCTCCATCGGGCGAAAGGCCGGCGGCTCAGGGTACCGGCCGGTGATCCAGCTCAAGCATCGTCGGCCAGACCATCGATGCCTAACGCTTTTCCGGTCCGTCAGCTTCCGTGATGCGGTTAGATCCTCGCCTCGTCACGCAAGAGCTCGGCCAGTCCGTCGGCGGGCACCGCGGAGTCGTCGAGGCCGCGGGCGGAGAACCACCTGGCGATGTTGGCAGCGTCCCTGTCCAGGAATTCGGGTCCGCGCGGGTGTGCGATCACGTCGATGACCTGCGGCAGGTCGATCAGGATGGCGCGGCCGTGGTGCACGAGCACGTTGTAGGCTGACAGGTCCCCGTGCGCGAGCCCAAGGTTCGCCATCAGCATCAGCGCCGATACCAGCTGATCCCAGATGCTCGCGAGCTCCGCGCCGCGCGGGCGGATCTCGGCCAGGCGCGGCGCCGCCGTACCGTCTTGCTCACCGATGAACTCGAGCAGTAGCTCGGTCCCCGTCACCTGCACGGGGTACGGAACCGGCACGCCCACCTGGTGCAGCCGGCTGAGGGCATCAAGCTCGGCCCGCGCCCATTGCTGGGCGATGATCGCCCGGCCGGTCGCCGTCCGCTTAGCCATCGCCCGGTTGTCGCGCGATTCGCGGACTCGCCGGCCGTCCAGGTACTCAACGTCACGGTGGAACAGCCTGTTCTCGGCGGCACGGTAGCGCTTGGCCGCGAGCAGGCATGACCGGCTGGTATCCGGCACAGCCCGGCGCAGCAAATGGACGTCGGCCTCTTTGCCGGTCTTGAGTATCCCGAGTTCGGTGTCGGTCGCGCCAAGCTCGGTGATCACCCAATCGGGGTAAGGCTCCGGGCCACGGTCACCCGGCGAGGACTGGTCCCAGGTAGACCACCGGTCACCGTCAGGCAGGCCATCGACGGCGTCGAGGGCATCGTCGGCCTGCAACCGTTGCCGGTGAAAATCTCGCTTGGCAAAGCTTGGTGGGTCTTCGTCGTCGTCAAAACGCCGCTTGCGGCGGCGGGTGTATGCCTGATCCGGCATCGCAGGAGCTCCTTGAGCAGAGTGCGGGCAGCGTGAATCGCGAACGGACCTTCATGCGCGAGCCCTCCCCTCTGCTCATCAGCGCCGCCGCCCCGGCAGACGGCGCTGTGTCCTGTCAATGTGGCCGACATTCGCAGGCATGGCCAGGCAGGCGCAACTCTTTTTCGCCGCGCAGGGGCTCGCGGACCAGCCAGGCAAATGAGCAACGACGATCAAGCAAGGGCGTCCGACCGATGACACGATCAAGGCATGACGGCTGCCGCGGATGCGTTCACCAGCTTCCTCGACGTGCTCACGGAAACGCTGGACGACGAGGACGCGCCGCCTGCGTCGCTGGCCGCGCGGGCGCATCTTTCGAGGTTCCACTTCGATCGGCTCGTTTCGGCCGCAGCTGGCGAGCCGCCGGCCGCGATGCGACGCCGGATCCTGCTCGAGCGCGCCGCTTATCAGCTGATCACCACCGACCATGACGTGATCCGAGTGGCCGTCGAGGCCGGTTACGCCAGCAACGAGGCCTTCACGCGAGCGTTTCGCCGCGCCTACGGCCAGCCGCCTGTCAGGTGGCGCCGGCAGCCCGCCGGCTTCCGGATCGACGCTCCCAGCCATGTCCACTTCAATCCGCCAGGGGGCCTGCGCGTCCCCGCCAGAGAGAGGTTTACCGGTATGGACCTGCTCACAGCCATGATCGAACACCACGTCTGGCTGGTCGGCGAGATGCTCGCCAGGGCCGCGCGCTTGCCAGCTGATGAGGTCAGCAAGCCCGTGCAGATCTCGGTCGAAGGCATCGACGACAACCCCACGCTGCGCTCGCTGCTCGCCCGCCTGGTCGGCCAGCTCGCGATGTGGGACGCGGCCGTCCACGACCGGCCCTACAACTTCGACGCCGAACAGGACGAGAGCATCGCCGACCTCCAGGCAAAGCTGGCCGTCGTCGGCCCGGCGTTCCTGTCCGACGTTCGCACCGTGATCGACGAGGGCCGGCTGGACGAAACGTTCGTGGACGCCGTCTGCGACCCGCCCATGGTGTTCACCTACGGCGGCATGATCGCGCACGTACTGACGTTCGCAGCGCATCGCCGCACCCTCGTATGCGGTGCACTGGCCGATGCCGGGGTCACCGATCTCGGCGCCGGCGATCCCATGGGATGGGTCGCCGAGCGCGCAGCCTGACCCGTGAAATTCGCGGGTCAGAAGGCTTTCGCTAGGTCGCGAGCCGCGGCGTGTGCCACCTGCCTTCCGGCGTCTGGGTCCGCGGTGGCGAGGTTCGGCCGGTAATGCACCTCCGCGATGTCAGTGACCCCGGCCCAGGCCAGCCAGCCAGAGAAGTACGGCGCCTGAAAGTCGGTGCCGAAGGACTCAGGCCGGCCTGGGCCGTAGACGGCGCTGGTGTAGACCACGACCGCCCTCTTACCGGTGACAAGACCCGTGTACCCCTTCTCGGGATCGAACGAGAAGACCATGCCGGGCTGGCTGATCACGTCGATGAACTGCTTCAGCACGTACGGGATGCCGTGGTTCCACATCGGAACGCTGAACAGGTAGAAGTCGGCGCTGGCGAATCGCCGGAACGTGCGCTCAGCGGCATGCCATGCCTCAGCTTGGCCGCCAGCAGGCTCCTCACCAGCGAAGACCGCCATCTTGGCGGCGGCCGCCGCGGGCCCGAACGCCGGCAGGCTGCCGTCCCAGAGGTCGAAGGTATCGACGGTGATCTCCGGGCGGCGATCGGCAAGCGCGTCAAGGAATGTGCGCGCGATGGCGAGCGACTCTGATTGCTCGCCGCGCGGGGATGCGGATATGTGCAGTAGCGATGGCACGGTGGACTCCTCTTTGAGCAATTATGTGCGTGCGCACGTACACTAACAACAATGTGCGGGCGCACGCAAATACGGTACCCTCGGCGGGATGAGCAGCAGCGAGCGTCCGGATACGCCACAGCCTCAAGCGACCGGTCAAGCCCAGCGGCGAAGACTGGCGACCACTGCGTGGGCCGGCGTCCTGCAGGTCCACGCGGCCCTGGTCCCAAAACTGAACCAGGTGCTCACCCGCGCGACCGGACTCCCGCTGAGCTGGTATGACGTTCTGCTCGAGCTGGCCGCGGCGCCAGAGCGGCGGCTGCTGATGGGCGAACTGGGCCAGCGGGTCGTGCTCAGCCGCACGCGCGTCAGCCGGATCGTCGACGAA
>DATELR010000080.1:0-16870 GCA_035276345.1 Streptosporangiaceae bacterium
GCCGAGCGCGGCGGCCAGGAGTTGCGGCAAGTACATGAGCTCCTCGTCGCCGAGCACGAGCGTGCGCCCGTCCCTGCCGACCGGCAGCGAAGCCGCAGCGTTCGTCATTGCCGTACGGGCGAGCCGCTCCTGGGCCGGTGACCAGCCAGCAAGCGCGAGCACGGGAAGCCCGTCGGGTAGCGCCACCTCTGCGTACGACACGGAGGTGCGAGCCCCGTTCAGGATGGGAGCAGATTCTTGCTGGGAGGCGATGAATGCGCGCGCCGCGGGGAGGACCTCAGCCGGCATGTCGATCCGGCCGTCGAGCAGCGAAACAGTAATCACCTGCGCTCCGAGCTCGCGGACCGCCGTGGCGACTGCGGCCCTCGTGCCGTCGCCGCGGCAGTCGACCAGCGATGCGAGCACGTAGAGCGGGCGCGGCCAGCGTGCGTGCAGCGCGCGGATGGCGTTGACGGCGGTCCTGCCGGTCGTGAGCTCATCATCGACGAGCACCAGCGGATGAGCGCCGCGCAGTTGGCTGTCATCCAGGACGGCGAGCGACTGATCGGTGGCGTGACTGTGTTCCTCGTCGAAGCGCAGCACCTCCGCGCCGGGCGGAGCCGGCCGCCTGGTGGTGTGCCAGCAGGGCGCCGGACCACCATCGGCGGCACTGACTGCCGCGACGCCGTGGCCCAGCCCGGTCGCCGTCTCCGCGAACCCGACTACGACGGGGGTCTGGCCCGCGCACGCCTCGCGGACCAGCGAGCCCAGCGCGTGGGCGGCTCCCAGCACCTCGCCGACCGGAACGGGGATGTGCTTGCCGAGCAGCCTGGACACGAGCAGCTGAGCGCGCTTGGGGTTCTGACGGAGGCCCAGCTCAAGCGACCCGCAGAACCTGGCCGTCCCCGGAACCGTCGGGGTGAGCCGGACGGAGATCGCCAGCTCGCTGGCGACGAGGCCGGGCGTCATGCGCCGACGTCTTCGATGTCGAGCAGATCGACGAAGGTGCGATCGGGCCTGAGCACGCCGAACACCGCGGCGCGGCGGAGGATTCCGGCTGCCCACCTGGCGTGCGGCTTACTCTCGATCATCTTGTTCGCGTACTCGCTGGTTCGCACGCCGCCGTCGGTGAGGCACAGCGTCGCCAGCGCGTCGCTGTGTTCCTCGGCC
This sequence comes from Streptosporangiaceae bacterium, assembly GCA_035276345.1. Lineage (GTDB taxonomy): Bacteria > Actinomycetota > Actinomycetes > Streptosporangiales > Streptosporangiaceae > Chersky-822. Next base: position 1,150 of record DATELR010000080.1, read on the forward strand.
GTCACGACGAGCATGGCGTGCACCGGCCTGACGTGCGACGGATGGATGACCGTCTTGCCGATGATGCCGGTGGCCTTGTCCAGGACGACCTCGGCGAGCAGCCCGTCCAGGTCGCTGCGCATGAGCTGGCGCCTGACGTTCAGGGCGTTGGGCAAGTCGTCCCTGGCTCGGAACGGCGACTCGCGCAGCAACGGCTTGAAGATGCGCTCGCCGCGCGCGAAGTACTCCCACACCGGCCCGGTGACCACGAACTGCGAGTCCCGGCAGAACACATTGACGATGTCCGCGATGACCTCGCGGACCAGCGTCAGGTCATAGACGGTCTGGTCGTTGCTGCGGCGCAGGCCAAACAGCCCGCACATATCGGTGGCGCCGATGCGGACGGCGAGGATGGCGTCGGCGTGGCTCGTGAGCAGGTCACGGACTTCCAGGAGCTCGCGGACGCGAGTCTCGGCATAGATGGTCTCCGGTGCCTCGAGCACCGGCATTCCGTAAAGTTCCAGCCCGGTCTCTGCCCGGACTTCGGCGAGCGTCTCGAGGAACTCGCTGCCAGCAGCGGCAGTGAACTTCGGGAAGACAAATCCGGTCAGGATAGCGGCCGCCGGGCCGATTTCCTTGACCAGCGAACGGATCTGGTCGGCGTGCCTGACCCGCACAAAGAGCAGCGGACCCGCGGCACAGCCGCGCTGCCGCTCCGCCTGATGCAGTTCCGCAAGCTGCGTGGCGACATTGCGCTCCGCCGCGGGGACATCGGTATCCCTGATCGCGTCCTCCAGGCAGAGGACCGCCGATGTCACGCCGCCGCCCACCAGCGTGCTGATCCGGCGCGCGTAATCCCGTGTCGTGCCGGGGCTGTAGAGCGTGGCGCCGAGCGCCATCGCGAGCGTGCCGCGGTCGCTGGTCCGGTCAAAGGGCTGCGGCGCGTGCGCGAACAAGGACTGGTCCTGACCTGCAGTCAGGTATCCGAAGTGCCGCACCTGCGCTCCGCTGAAATTGGGGGTGGCCAGTGATGCGTATGGTGCCCGGACAGTGCTCACTTAGCAGTGTATTCAGACCAGTTGGTACCGAATCCACGCGTCGTGGACGAGCGCCAACTTCTCCTGGAAACACAACCGTGGGCGGGAACGCCGCTGGTCGTTACTGTTGAGGCGTGACCGCGTTGCCATCGAGCCGGACCTACGCCGAGCAGCTCGACTTGGCTGATCCGCTGGCCAGGTTCCGTGACCGCTTCATGTGGGCCGATGACGGCCCCGTCTATCTGGACGGGAACTCGCTCGGAGCGCTGCCGCTGGCGACGCAGGCGAGGATCGCCGAGGTCGTCGGTTCCGAGTGGGGGCGAGGACTCGTCCGGTCATGGGCCACCTGGGTCGGGCTCCCGCGCGAGGTCGGCGACCTGGTCGGCGAACACCTGACCGGCGCCGGCCCAGGTCAGGTCCTGGTCAGCGATTCCACCACGGTGAACCTGTTCAAGCTGGTCAATGCCGCGCTTGACGCGCAGCCCGGCCGCAAGGTACTGATCACCGACGACGACAACTTTCCGACCGACCGGTACGTGCTGCAGGGCATAGCGGCCCAGCGCGGGTGCGAGCTGCGGATGATCCACACCGATCTGGACGACGGGCTCGCCGAAGCGGAACTGCTTGCAGCGCTGGATCCGGATGTCGCGCTCGTGAGCCTGTCTCACGTCGCATACCGCAGCGGAGCCCTCGCCGACATGCCCAGGATCACCACGATGGTGCACGAAGCCGGCGCGCTGATGCTCTGGGACCTCTGCCACTCCATTGGCGCGGTTCCGATCAGGCTGGACGAGAGCGGCGCCGACCTCGCGATCGGATGTACGTACAAGTACGTCAACGCCGGCCCCGGCGCACCGGCCGTCCTTTACGTCCGGAGCGCACTGCAGGACCGGATGCGGCAGCCGATCTGGGGCTGGTTCAGCCAGAACGATCAGTTCGCGATGGGACCGGTCTACGACCCGGTGCCGGGCATCGAACGGTTCGGCACCGGGACGCCGCAGATCATCGGAACCGTCGCGGTTGAGGAGGGCACCAAGCTGCTTGCCGAGGCCGGCATCGACCGGCTGCGCGAGAAGGGCATCGCGCTGACCAGTTACCTGATCCACCTGGCCGACGAGTGGCTGACGCCGCACGGATTCCGCCTGGCCTCGCCTCGTGCCGACGCCCGCCGCGGTAATCACGTCACGCTGCAGCACCCGGAGGCCTGGCGGATCAACCAGGCCCTGATCGCGGCCGGCGTGATCGGCGACTACCGGACGCCGGACCGGCTGCGGCTCGGCCTGCCGCCGATCACGACCCGGTTCACCGATGTCTGGGACGCGCTGCACCGGCTGCGCCAGATCACAGCCGACAAGACCTACGAAGACCTCTCCGCCGACCTAACCCGCGTCACCTGACGCCGCCCGCCTGCTCCGCACCGCGAGCCGCCGATCGGTATGGATGGGTCAGCCATCACCAGAATCCGCGATGAATGACGCTTTCATACACGGGCGCCGGGCCGTCTACTCCCACTCGATGGTGCCGGGGGGCTTGCTGGTGATGTCGAGCACGACCCGGTTGATCTCGGGGACCTCGTTGGTAATCCGGCCCGAGATCTTCGCCAGCACGGCGTCTGGTACCCGCGCCCAGTCAGCCGTCATGGCGTCCTCGCTGGTCACTGGCCTGAGCACGATCGGGTATCCGTAGCTGCGCTCGTCTCCCTGGACGCCAACGGATCGGACGTCGGCGAGCAGCACGACCGGGCACTGCCAGATCTCGCGGTCCAGGCCCGCCGCGGTCAGCTCGGCGCGCGCGATGGCGTCGGCTTCCCTGACGATCCTGAGCCGCTCGGTCGTCACCTCGCCGACGATCCTGATCGCAAGGCCGGGCCCGGGGAACGGCTGCCGCCAGACGATCTCCTGCGGCAGGCCGAGCTGGGCGCCGAGCGCCCGTACCTCATCCTTGAACAGCGTCCGCAACGGCTCGATCAGCGTAAACCCGAGGTCTGCCGGCAACCCGCCGACGTTGTGGTGCGACTTGATGTTCGCGGTGCCGGTTCTGCCGCCGGACTCAACGACATCCGGGTACAGCGTGCCCTGGACGAGGAACTCTGCCGCGCCGTCAGAGTCCGAGCTCCGGGCGTCCGCCGCGGTGATCTGGCGGGCCGCCTGCTCGAACGCCCTGATGAACTCCCTCCCGATGACCTTCCGCTTCTCCTCAGGATCGGCGACGCCTGACAAGGCAGCAGCGAAGTCCGCCTGCGCGTCAACGACGACCAGGTCAACTCCGGTAGCAGCGACGAAGTCCTGCTCGACCTGCTCGGCTTCGCCCTTACGCAGCAGTCCGTGGTCCACGAACACGCACGTCAGGCGGGAGCCGATCGCCTGCTGCACCAGAGCGGCCGCGACGGCGGAGTCCACGCCACCGGACAGCCCGCAGATCGCGTGGCCGTCGCCGACCTGCGCCCGGATCTGGGCGACCTGCTCCTCGATGATGTTGCTGGTCGTCCAGTCGGCGCGCACACCTGCGGCCGCGAGGAAGCTCCGCAGCATCGCCATGCCGTGCTCGGTGTGCAGGACCTCGGGATGGAACTGCATGCCGTACAGGCCAAGCTCCGGGTTCTCGGCCGCGGCGACCGGTGTCCCTGGAGTGCTCGCGGTGACCGTGAAGCCGTCCGGCGCGAGCACGCAGGTGTCGCCGTGCGACATCCAGACCTGCTGCGCCGCAGGAAGGCCGCGGAGAACGACACCGCCCGACTCGGTCAGCTCCAGCGCCGCGGCGCCGTACTCCCCCGAGCCCGTCCTGGCCACCTCGCCGCCGAGGTCGCGGATCATCAGCTGGAACCCGTAGCAGATGCCGAGGACAGGCACTCCTGCGGAGAGCAGCCCGGCAGGAGCGGGCGGAGCGCCCGGCGCGTACACCGACGCCGGGCCGCCGGACAGAATGATCGCCACCGGGTTCCGCTCGAGCATCTCTGCCGTCGTCATCGTCGACGGCACGATCTCGGAATAGACCTGGCATTCACGCACTCGCCTGGCGATGAGCTGCGCGTATTGCGCGCCGAAGTCGACGACCAGGACAGGGCCGTCCGGCCCCTTCGTCGGGCCCGGGTCCTGATTCACGGTCGCGTCGCGGCGCTGCACCGCGTCAGCTTACTTGGGTCGCCGTCTCGGACCACGTCGGCTGAGGTGGCGGCGTGGCCTCGGTGACCTTGACCTTAGAGATCCGGCGGCCGTCGAGCTCGGTAACTGTCAGCCGGGTCCCGTCCAGCTCGGCCGTTTCGCCCGTCTGCGGCAAATGTCCGAGCGCCGACAGCAGGTAGCCGGCCACCGTCTCGTACGGCCCGTCGGGCAACTCGATGCCGGTCTGCTCGGCGAAGTCGTCGAGGTTCATCAGCCCGTCGACCTCGATCTCACCGGTCCGCAGCCGCCTGGACGGATTCCCCTCGACGTCGTACTCGTCCTGGATGTCGCCGATCAATTCCTCGACCAGGTCTTCGAGCGTCACGATGCCCGCCGTGCCGCCGTACTCGTCGACGACGATCGCGAGGTGCGCCTTGTCCCTGCGCATCTCCGACAGCGCGGACATCACGGTCTTGCTGGTCGGCAGCATCTTCACCGGCCGCCTGATCTCGCCGACCCTTGTCGATCCGTTCCGGCCGGGATCGAGCAGGTCGCGGGCGTGCACGAAGCCGACCACGTCGTCGTAGGAGTCCTCGAAGACAGGGAAGCGCGAGTGGGTGCCCCGCGAGGTCACCGTGACCGCCTGGGTTATCGGCATCGAAGCGGGCAGGAAGTCAACCTCGGTCCTGGGCACGAGGACCTCGCGGATCTGCCGTTTGCCCGCGTCGAAGACCTCGCTGACGATGTGGCGTTCATCCGCGGTCAGGTTCTGGTGCCCGGCGACCAGGTCCCGCAACTCATCGCTGCTCATGGTGCCGCGGCCGACCTTCGGGTCGCCGCCGAGCGCCCGGACGACGAGGTTCACCGTGCGGCTGATGAACCAGACCAACGGCCTGGCAAGGACCGCGATCCGGTCCAGAACGGGTGCCGCGATCAGCGCGATCTGCTCCTGGCGCTGCAGCGCGATCCGCTTCGGTGCCAGCTCGCCGAGCACCAGCGAGAAGAACGCGATGATAAGCGTCACCACGATGAACGAGAGCACGTCGGCGACGTGCGGCGAGACCTGGTGAATCAGCCATCGGCGGAGGTCGGCCACCAGCGTCTCGGCACCGTATGCGCCGGACAGCAGCGTGGCGACGGTGACGCCGATCTGGACCGCCGACAGGAACCTGTTCGGATCGTGCGCCAGCCGGGCAGCACGCTGTCCCCGCTTGCCCCGCTTGGTCAGCGCCCTGATCTGACCTTCGCGCAACGACACCAGTGCCATCTCAGCGGCCGCGAAGAACCCGCCGATGAGAATGAAGGCAAGGACTACCACAACGTCCCAGCCGACGCTATTCACTGTTATCCCTGATCTCGGCAGCCGGCCATCGCGGTGGCTGCCTGCCTGATAACTGCCAGTGGCAGGAACCACGCGGTCGCGTGGTGTGCGCATCAGTCTAGGCAGTCCGAGGCGGCCGGTCGAACATTCATGGCGAGCCTGTGCGATCCTGACACGGACATTCCGCGGATTCCCCGCCATCCGCTGACGTCCATGACAAGTCGAACAACCGGAGTGCTGCCCATGGCCACTGGGATCCTGGACGACGCCAACGCCATCAGCGGCGAGATCGCCGACCTGCGACACGCCATTCACGCCGAACCAGAAATCGGCCTCGAACTCCCCAAAACGCAGCGCAAGGTGCTCAACGCGCTGGAGGGGCTGCCGCTGGAGGTCAGCACAGGACAGGGCCTCGGGTCGGTCACCGCCGTGCTGCGCGGCGCTCTTCCCGGCAAGACGGTCCTCCTCCGCGGCGACATGGACGCGCTGCCGGTGACCGAGCGAACCGGCGTGCCGTTCGCCTCCCAGGTGCAGGGCGCGATGCACGCCTGCGGCCACGACCTGCACACGGCGATGCTGGCCGGAGCGGCGAAGCTGCTCTCAGCCAGGCAGGGCGAGTTGGCCGGGAACGTGATCTTCATGTTCCAGCCAGGCGAGGAAGGCCAGGGTGGCGCCAGGATCATGATCTCCGAAGGGGTACTCGACGCCGCGGGCGAACGGCCATGCGCCGCTTACGCCCTGCACGTCGCGTCGAGCATCCTCCCGCTCGGGGTCGTCGCAAGCCGCGCCGGCACCGCGATGGCAGCGGCCGACACGCTGCACGTGACCGTGCGAGGGCGCGGCGGCCACGGATCTCAGCCGCACCTCGCCGCCGACCCGATCCCGGTCGCATGCGAGATCGTCACGGCGCTGCAGACGATGCTGACCCGCAAGTTCGACGTGTTCGACCCGGTGGTGCTCACGGTCGGGACCTTTCACGCGGGCACGACTGACAACGTGATCCCGGACGAGGCCGCGTTCGTCGCGACCGTCCGCACGTTCTCACCGCAGAGCCGCGACGTGATCAAGAATGCCGCGCTTGGCCTCGTACGCCAGCTCGCTGCCGCGCACGGCCTGGAGGCCGACGCCTCGTTCGTGGACGGCTACCCGGTCACGGTCAATGACCAGGCCGAGTTCGGTTTCGCGCAGCAGACGACCGGCGAGCTGTTCGGCGAAAACCGGTTCCTGACCTCGCCATTCCCGCTGACCGGGTCAGAGGACTTCTCCTATGTCCTCGAGCAGGTCCCTGGCGCCTTCATCATGCTCGGCGCTTGCCCGGCGGACACGGACCCGGCGACGGCGGCGTACAACCACTCTGCGGAGGCGACGTTCGACGACGCCGCCCTGGCGGACGGAACGGCGCTTTACGCCGAGCTGGCGCTCCGCAGGCTCGCCGCTCCCTGACCTGGCGCGGACCGGAACAGACTCAGAACCCTCCGGCATTGCTGCTGAGGCCCGCGATCAGGTTGATCGTCGCCGCCAGTATGACCGCGCCGAACAGGTAGGACAGCAACGCGTGGCGGAGCACGGCCGCGCGTAGCGAGGTCGAGTGCAGGTCGGTGTCGGCCACCTGGTAGGTCATGCCGACGGTGATCGCCAAGTAGGCAAAGTCGCGATAGCTAGGCGGCATGTCCTGATTGAAGTCCACCCCGCCCTCGTGGCCTTCGTAGTACAGCAGCGCGTACCTGAGGGTGAAGATCGTGTGCACGGTCAGCCAGGAGACGGCGACACTGATCAGGCTGAGCGCGGCCAGCAGGTCGGCGGCTGCCCCGTGGGCGGCGTGCGCGCCGACGACCACGATCCCTACTGCGCCGATGCTGGCCACGCACGCGGTGAGCATGAGGACGTCGCTGGTCGCGCGATTAGGGTCAACCGACCGTGCCTTGGCGGCCGTGTCCTCCTGGCTCATCGGCCAGATGATCACCCAGATCCACGTGCAGAAAATGACCGCTGTGACGTCCCAGCCAATCGCGGGGGCGTAAGCCCAGTTCCAGAACACCCCTGCCAGCACCAGGGCGATCGCGCCTAGCGAGGCCGAGACGGCGAGCCGGAAGCCGGTACGGGACATGACTGAGCCCTGCCGGTCCCGACGCCGCAGCCATTCCGTCGGCGTCTCACCCGAGGTCGGGCGCACGGCGGGGCCTTACCCGACTGGAAGCTTCGCTTTCAGCTTGGTCGCCTTGGCCGCGGTCTTGCCTGACGTGCGCGCGGCCTTGGCCGTCAGTGCGGCCTCACGCCGCGCCGTGTGCATCGCGTGCCGGCTCCGCCAGGCCAGCGAGGGCCGGCCGCCGGTGTCGGCCGCCGCGATCAGCAGCCCGCCGAACAAGCCGAGGTTCTTGAGGAAGTGGATCCGCTGCTGCGAGCGCTCCTGCTCGTCTTCGGCCTCCCAGTAACGGTGCCCGGCGGCCGTGGTAGGAACCAGCGTGCCGGCGATCGTCAGCGCTGCGGGCCGGGGCACCCAGCCGATCGCCAGCAGAATTCCCGCGGTGAACTGGACTGCCCCATTAATGCGCACCGCTTGCTCGGTGTCGTCAGGAATGAACGAGACCCGCTCGGCGAGCGGCCTGACCACCGGATCGGCCTTCTTGACGACGCGATCGGGGTGCCGCATCGTGTTGAAGCCCTGGACGATGAAGATCGACGCCAGCATGGGCCGCGCGACCGCTCTCAGTACAGCCATGCCCGAGAGTTGCCCGCCGGGCCAGTGTTCTAACATTTCTGGCCAGCCAAAGCCTGGCCAAGCCACCCGAAACCGGATGCGTTAAGCGGGGGCCGCCGGGTAACTTGCGGCCGTGCGAATCCACGACTGGTTCCTGACGGCCGCCGAGCGCGGCAACCCGGCCACCAAGCTCGATGCCAGGCATCCGGGCGGCGCAGCCTGGTCGACGGGCAACGAGGTCCGCCCGCTCGTGCACGGTGCCACCTACTTCGCCGAGCTGCTTAGCCGGGTCAGCGCGATGCAGCCTGGCGACCTGCTGCTGTTCACTGACTGGCGCGGTGACCCTTCCGAGCGCCTCGCCGATGAAGGGCCGGCAGTCGTCGAGGCGTTCTGTGCCGCGGCGACCCGCGGCGTGCTGGTGCGCGGCCTGGTCTGGCGCTCGCACTGGGACCGGATGCAGTTCAGCGGCGAAGAGAACCGGCGGCTCGGCGAGGCTGTCGAGGCAGCAGGCGGCCAGTGCCTGCTCGACATGCGCGTGCGGCCAGGCGGGTCGCACCATCAGAAGATGGTCGTGCTGCGGCACCCTGGCCGTCCCGAGCTCGACGTGGCCTTCGTCGGCGGCATCGACCTGTGCCACAGCCGGCGGGACGACGAAAGCCACCTGGGCGATCCGCAGCGGCAGCCGATGGCCGCCGTGTACGGCGACCGGCCGCCGTGGCACGACATCCAGGCGATGATCCAGGGACCCGCGGTAGGCGACGTCGAGGCGACGTTCAGGGAACGCTGGTATGACCCGGCGCCGATCACGCTCAACCCGGTAGCGCGGCTACGTGACCTGCTCGACAAGCAAGACGATACGGCGAACCGCCTGCCCGAGCAGCTGCCCGACCCAGGGCCGTGCGGCAGCCACGCCGTTCAGCTGCTGCGCACCTACCCGTCCCGCCATCCTGGCTACAGCTTCGCGCCGAAAGGCGAGCGCAGCATCGCCCGTGCCTACCTGAAGGTGCTGGCCAGGGCCAGGTCGCTGATCTATACCGAAGACCAGTACCTGTGGTCGGAGGATGTCGTTGAGGCGCTCGCCAGGGCCCTTGCCGACTGTCACGAGCTGAGGGTGATCGCGGTGATCCCCCGCCATCCGGACATGGACGGCGCGCTGTCCATGCCGCCGAACCTGATCGGGCGCGTCGACGCGATGCGGATGCTGCGCGCGGCAGGCGGTGACCGGATCGCCGTCTACGGACTGGAAAACGAGGCAGGGACGCCGATCTACGTCCATGCCAAGGTCTGCGTCGTCGACGACACCTGGTCGATCATCGGCTCCGACAACCTCAATCGCCGTTCGTGGACGCACGATTCGGAGCTCAGCTGCGCCGTCCTGGACCTCGCTAGCGAGCTGGGCGGTCAGAACGGCGGCAAGGACACCCTTGAGCTGCCCGTGGCCGGCCTGGGGGCGCTTACCGGCGCCGATGCCGACATCGAGGCTGAGCTGAGCGGATGGGTGAGCCGCGGCTGGACCCCTGCCTCGGTGGCGGCCCGCACCCTGGTCGCGGATCCGGCGACCGGCCATCCGGACGTTCAGCAGGAACCGGTGAACGGCGAGCCAGCAGGCGACTTCGCCAGGTCGCTGCGGCTCCAGCTCTGCAATGAGCACCTCGGCGCCAAGCTCGATCCGGCCGCGAGCGGCCGCGATACGTTTGACGCGTTCTGGCGCAGCGCATCGGACCTGGACGCCTGGTATGAGAACGGGCGGCGAGGACCGCGACCACCGGGGCAACTCAGGCACTATCACGCGCCGCACCTGACGCCGTTGCAGCGGATATATTCGCGGCCGCTCTACCGCGTCGTCTACGACCCCGATGGCCGGCCGCGCGGCATGCGCCGCCGGGGTGAGTTCTGAGTTCCTACATGTTCGCGACGTCAGCCTGCTTGGCGCGAACGGCCTCGGCGGCCTCGCGCAGCGCCGCAAGCTCGGATTCGGTGAGGTCCCGCTCCACCACCCGGCGGATCCCGCCCGCGCCGATCTCAGCCTCCACGCCGAGGTAGACGCCCGAAATCCCGTACTGGCCGTCCACCCAGGTGCAAACCGGCATGACCTGGCCGGTGTCCATGGCGACCGCCCTGGCCATCCTGGCCGCTGCCGCCGAGGGCGCGTAGTAGGCAGAACCGGTCTTCAGCAGCCCGACGATCTCCGCGCCGCCGTTCCTGGTGCGCTCGACCAGCGCGGCGATCTCATCGGCACTGAGCTGGTCAGTCAGCGGCGAACCATTGACCTGGCAGGCCGACGGGACCGGGACCATCGTGTCGCCATGGCTTCCGAGCGTGAGCGTGGTGACCGCGCCGACCGGCACCCCGAGGCGCTCGGCCACGAAGGTCGTGAACCTGGCCGTGTCGAGCATGCCGGCCTGGCCGATCACTCGCTCGGACGGGAACTGGGAGACCTTCGCCGCGAGCGCGGTCATCTCGTCAAGCGGGTTGGAGACGACGATCAGCACCGCCTCGGGCGCGTGCTTGACGACCTGCTCGGTCACGCTGCGGACGATCCCCGCGTTGACACCGATCAGGTCCATCCGGCTCATGCCCGGCTTGCGCGGCAGGCCAGCGGTGATGACAACGATCGACGAGCCGGCGATGGCCTCGTAACCCTCGCCGCCCTGTCCGGTCGTCTGCCCGGTGATCTGAGTCTCGAAGCCCTCGATCGGCCTGGCCTGGCTCATGTCGAGCGCCAGCCCTTCGGGCTTTCCTTCGATGATGTCGGTCAGCATGACCTCGTCGAAGATGTCGTACTCGGCGAGCCGCTGCGCGGTGGTCGAGCCGTAAAAGCCGGCCCCGACAACCGTCACTTTCCCTGAACGGGCCATCGACGTTCTCTCCTTCTCAGGTCGCGCCTTTTCCGGTCACGACGCTCACACCATCGCGGCTTGCAGGTTCTTGTGCAACGCGCCGAGAAACTCCTCGGTGGTCAGGTAAGGGGCGTCCCGGCCGATCAGCAGCGCGAGATCCTTGGTCATCATTCCGCTCTCGACGGTCTCGATGCAGACCCGCTCCAGCGTGTCGGCGAAGGCGGTCACTGCCGGCGTGTTGTCGAGCTTGCCGCGGTAAGCCATGCCCCTGGTCCAGGCGAAGATCGACGCGATCGGGTTGGTCGAGGTCTGCTTGCCCTGCTGATGCTGCCGGTAGTGCCTGGTCACGGTGCCGTGCGCGGCCTCGGCCTCGATGCACGAGCCGTCCGGGGTCATCAGGACGCTCGTCATCAGGCCCAGCGAGCCGAATCCCTGCGCGACGATGTCGGACTCCACATCGCCGTCGTAGTTCTTGCAGGCCCAGACGATGCCGCCATCGCCCTTGATGACCTGGGCGACCATGTCGTCGATCAGGCGGTGCTCGTAGGTCAGGTCAGCGGCCTCGAACTCGGCCTTGAACTCAGAGTCGAAGACCTCGGCGAAGATGTCCTTGAAGCGGCCGTCGTAGGCCTTCAGGATCGTGTTCTTAGTCGACAGGTACAGCGGGAACCCGCGGTCCAGCGCGTATCGCATGGTCGCCCTGGCGAAGTCGCGGATCGAGTCGTCGTAGTTGTACATCCCCATCGCGACGCCGCCGCCGTTGAAGCGGGCGACCTCGATCGCGAGCGGCTGACCGCCCGAGCCGTCATCGGGCTCGTACGAGATCGTCACGGTGCCGGGGCCCGGCACCACGAAGTCGGTGGCACGGTACTGATCGCCGTGCGCGTGACGGCCGATGATGATCGGCTTCGTCCAGCCCGGGACGAACCGCGGGATCTTCTCGATCACGATCGGCTCGCGGAACACGACGCCGCCGAGGATGTTGCGGATCGTGCCGTTGGGCGAGCGCCACATCTTCTTCAGCCCGAACTCAGAAACCCTGGCCTCGTCCGGCGTGATCGTCGCGCATTTGACGCCGACGCCGAACTTCTTGATCGCGTTCGCCGCGTCGATCGTCACCTGGTCGTCGGTGGCATCCCTGTTCTGGATCGACAGGTCGTAATACCGCAGGTCGATATCCAGGTACGGCAGGATCAGATCGTCCTTGATGAACTGCCAGATGATGCGGGTCATCTCGTCGCCGTCGAGTTCGACGACGGGATTGGCCACCTTGATCTTGGACACGCCAATGGATCCCTTCATGTGTGTAGCTCATTGCGCAGGCGTTGCTGGCCGCGTGCTAACCGGGCACTGGTACCACGAGCCCGGCAGCCAGCAAGCCGATGCCGAGCACCCCAAAGATCGCCACATCGAGCAACCGCCGCCTCGATGACAGCATCCCTGTCAGCCGTTCCGGCAGGACGAGCCTGGCCAGGGCGGCAGCGAGCAAAACGCCTGCGAATACCAACGTACCGCTTCTGACAAGGTGGACGCCTTGGCCGATTATCAGCAGCGCAATCGCCACGCCCGCGAGCACCGCCAGGTACGGCCATTGCGAGGAACGTCCCCGTTCTGCCTCAGGGGGCCTTGCGGTCTGCGGCTGCTGGCCGGCGTCACGGTCGCGCCTGCGCGCACCGTGCCGCCCGTTCCCAGCCAGCACCCGCACCGGACTCACCGCGCCGCCAGCGGAACCCAGGTCAGCCCGGCCTCGCCGATGTATTCGCTGTCGGGCCTGATCAGCCGGTTGTCGGCGTGCTGCTCGATCACGTGCGCCGTCCAGCCCGCCATTCTCGAAACCGAGAACACCGGCGTGAACAGATCGGTCGGGATGCCGAGGTAGTGGTAAACGGCCGCGGCGAAGAAGTCGACGTTCGGGAACAGCCCCTTCTGCGCGAGCACCGTCTCCTCGATCCTGCGTGACATCCGGTAATACGTATCGTCACCCGCGGTCTCCGCCAGCTCGCCAGCCAGCCGGCGGAGGATAGTGGCGCGCGGGTCCTCTACTTTGTACACCCGGTGGCCGAAGCCCATGATCTTCTCGCCCCGACCGAGCCTAGCCGTCACCTCGCTGGCCGCCGCCTCGACGGGGTCGTCCTGGGCGTTCTTCGCGATCTCTTCCAGCAGCAGCATGACCTGCTCGTTCGCGCCGCCGTGCAGCGGGCCCTTGAGAGTTCCGAGCGCGGCCACGACGGCCGAATGCATGTCCGACAACGTCGCAGCGCACACCCGGGCAGCGAACGTCGAGGCGTTCATCGTGTGGTCGGCGTGCAGGACCAGGCAGATGTCGAGGATCTCGGCCGCGCGAGCGCTCGGCCTGGTCCCCGTGACCTGGAGCAGGAGGTTCCCTGCCAGGCTCAGCTCGGTGTCCGCCTGCGGCACCTCACGCCCGTTCCTGGCCGCCTCGTAACCGGCCACCAGAACGGGCTGCTGCGCGGTCAGCCGCGCGGCCTTCCGCAGGTTCGCGTCGGCGGCGTTGGAGTCCTTGTCGGGATCGCTAGCGCTGGCCAGCGACACCAGCGTGCGGAGCGCTTCCATCGGCTCCTGGTGGTGTGCGACCGGGCCGAGGTCGGCGGTCACGAGCGCGCCCAGTTCGCGGCCCTGCGCGATCTCCGCGCCGTAGCCGGACAGGTCCTCAGCGCTCGGCGGGGAACCGCGCTGCAGCAGGTAGGAGACTTCCTCGAAGGTCGCGGACCCGGCCAGCTCGTTGATGTCATAGCCGCGATACGACAGCCGGCCTGCCCTGCCGTCGATGTCGCTCAACGCGGTCGCCGCCGCAACGACGTCCGCCAGTCCTCTCGATGGCTGCTGCGTCATTGCCTAGCCTCCAGTCGGCCTGGCGGCCACGCGGCGGCTCGCCCGTCGCGCGCTCCAGAAGGCACCGCTCGGAAGTGTACTTTCCCGCCGTATCCGATACCTACGCGCCGGCCGGCCCCGGTGCGTCCGGCTTGCCCGATTGGATCTTGTTATGCCGGGTAAGCAAGGTTCAGCGGAGCGTATGTCTCCTGCGCGGAAGGTGCTGTTCTATGGAAGGCCCCCACATCCAGGTCGCGAGCACCGGTGCCCAGCTCCCGCTCCTGCCGGAGGTGACAACCATCGGCCGCGGGAATCACGTGGACATCAAGCTCGACGATCCCAGCGTGTCGCTGTTGCACGCCGAGCTCGTCCGCCGCGGCCCCTACGTGTACGTGATGGACCTGGGTTTATCACGTAATGGCACCAGAGTGAACGGCCGTCTGGTCGCCAGGCGGCTGCTCACCGACGGTGACGCACTTAGCTTTGGCTCGGCCCGGTGCCGGATCAGCGGCATCGAGACCGGCGAGAACGTCGACGCCGAGCACCTGCGCTCGTCAGCGCCCGAGCTGACCAGGCGCGAGCTCGACGTGATCGCGTCGCTGTGCCGTCCTGCGCTGTCCGAGGAAGCCTTCGTGGCTCCCGCCACCGCGCGCGAGATCGCGGCGGATCTGGTGGTGACCGAGGCCGCAGTCAAGCAGCACCTGCTCAGGCTTTACACCAAACTGCGGATCGCCGAGGGGCCGAACCGCCGGATCAGGCTGGCCAACGAGGTCATCGCGCTCGGGCTGGCCAAGCCTGAGCTGCCCGGGGAGTCGAACGGCTCCAGGACCCATCCCCCGCCCTCGCACGGACCGCCCTCCCACGCAGCCCCGGCACATCCGAATCAGTCACATGCACCGCAGTCGCACGCGTTCTCGGTGCCGCGTCAGTCGGGACCGCTGAGCGGCGGCACCCTATAGCCCGATGTGGTGGAACAGCCCGAGCAAGTTCTGCCGGACGTCGGTCAGCATGCTGCGGATCGTCGGGAGATGCGCGAGCTGATGGTGCAGGCCGTTGACCGGCCAGTACGCGGGCGAGGGCGACTGGTACCAGGCGGTGACCGCCGCCCAGACCGCGATCGCGATCACGCCGACATACGCGACAGCAAGCAGGCTGACGCTGCGCGCGGCCGAGGTGTACAGCTTCGCGAGCGCGGTCCGGCTGCCGTTTGAGCCTGGTCCGAGGCCGACCGTCGCCACCAGGGCGCCGGCGCCGATCGCGACGGCCTGCGGCAACGGATGCACGGGCACGGCAATGATCGTGATGGCTACCGTCACGCAAAACGCCAGAATCGCCACCGGCGCCGCCAGCAGCAGGCCGATAATCGCGCGCACCGCGGCCAGCGGGTAGAAGGCGATCGCGAGCACCGACTGGCCGGCCTTGCCGCCTTCGGAACGCCGTCTGTCCAGGTGCTTGCTCGTGATGGTGACCGCGCGCAGCGCGACCAGCACGGCGAGCGCGATCCCCGTCCCGATGATCGGCGCCATCACGGCGATCGCGACAACCATCGCCACTGTCGCGATCACCAGCGGGCTCCACGACGTGATGGGACTGACCGTGCGCCTGGCCGCGCCTGCTTCTTCGTCAGCCACGCCTGGCCACAGCCCGCCTGGCGCAGGCACCGCAGGATCGTAACCTTGACCGCGGACGTCCAGCGCGCCGCCAGGCAGGCCACCGCCCAGCGCCGCCCCGGTGGCGACCCCGGCCGGAGCCTTGCTGCTTCGCCCGTAATTGACCGGCGGCAGCAGCTCGTGAAGATCGCTCGGCGTCGGGCCCGGAGGATTGCCGAGCGGGCTCGATCCCGCCATCGGCTTGGTGTTAGACGGCCATCCAGGCCACTGCTGGCCGTCGCCGACCGTCGGCGCAGGCCCGGG
>DATELR010000081.1:0-12974 GCA_035276345.1 Streptosporangiaceae bacterium
CAGCGCCGCCTGGCGGCGAAACGCTGCCGCGACCGCCCAGGCCAGTCCCGGCGCGCCGTACCGCGACCTCCGCACGTGCCGGACGCCGCCGGGCATCGCGGCTGGTGGACATTGCCGAGGCGGTCGGCGTACACACCTCGACCGTTTCGCGGGTGCTCAACGGCGATCCGGCCCAGTCGGTCCGGCCGGAGATCTACGAGCAGATCCTGATCACGGCCAGGCAGCAGGGCTACCGCCCGAATGCGCTAGCCAGGGCGCTGAAGCGGCAGCGCACGGGAGCGTTCGCGTTCGTGATCCCGCTGCTGCGTAACCCGATCTGGTCGACGCTGCAGCGCGGCGCCCTGCAGCGCGCAGCCGATCGCGGCTACGTCGTCATGCTCATGGAAGAGCCGACCGACGACCCGAAGCCGCCCGGCAGCTACCGGTACCTCGTCGACGAGAGCCGCGCCGACGGCCTGCTGATCGCGACCTCGCTCAGGATCGCCGAGCATTCGGCCGGCGTGCCAGCGATCCCGCACGTCTACGTGAACAGGCGCGGGCCGCACCGCGGCAACAACGTTGTCATGGATGAACCCGGCGCGATGCGCATGTTCATCGATCACGTGGCCGGGCTGGGGCACCGCAGCATCTGCATCATTGATGGCTCGGCTGGCGTGGATACCGTGCACCGCAGGGTCAGCTCGGCGAGACGAATCTGCTCGGCCAGGGGGATCAAGCTGACCGTGTTGCACGCTGCCGCCACCGAAGAGGGCGGCTGGTACGCCGCGCAGAAGATGCTCCGCACCGTGAACCGGCCCACCGCCTGCGGGGTCGGGAGCCTCAACCAGCTATTCGGTGCCATGGCGGCCCTTCGCGCTGCCGGGGTGGCGGTGCCGGCCGACATGTCGCTGGTCAGCTTCGACGAGGACGAGTGCCTTGCCTTCCTTGACGTGCCGGTCACGAGCGTGGCGATGCCGCTCGCCGAACTGGGCAGCGCCGCCGTCGACGCGCTCATCACGCGGGTCGAAGGCGGCCAGGAACGCGACATGCTGATCCGCGAGCCGATGACAATGGTGCACCGCGAATCGGTCGCACCGGCCCGGCGGTGAGTATCGACGTTGACGACATCGCTGCGGTGAGGTGGAACCTGGTGGCTGCGGGAGTGGCGTGTCCTCCCGCAGCCACCAGGAGTCTGGCTAGGTGAGCGGCAGCGGATCCGTTGCCAGGCTGTCCTCACCTTCGAGGAGCGCGGGTGCCCGTTGCAGCGTTTGCGGGCGCACCGCGCCGAGGATCAGTGCGTATGCGATCCCGACCACGATCAGGCCGATCGTCAGCCAGGGCAGGGTGTTGAGCGGGCTCGGCTGGCCGGGCCGCAGGTCACCCCAGATCGGCAGCGCAAGGATCGCCGCGCCGATCACCGGAGTGACCACCCACAGCCAGATGTTCTTGTGGATGCCGCGGCGGCGGAACTTGGCCCACTCGACGATCAAGGCGACGTTGGCTACCAGGTACATGAGGATCAGCCCGAGGATGCCCCAGGTGCTGAGCAGTCCCACCGCGGTGCCCGGATCGGTGAATGCCGTCGAGACCACGCCGATCAGGATGCTGGGCGCGACGAACGCCACCGCCGCGGCGGCCGGCGTCTTGAACCGCGGGCTGACCGCGGCCAGCGCCCTGGGCAGCAGCCCGCCGCGGGCACCGGCGAAGACCACCCGCGAGGTCTGCGTGTTCGCTGCCACGTACGAACTGGTCACGCTGGACAGGAAGACCCAGGTGATCAGCGGCGCGACGAACGGCAGGAAAGCCTGGGCAGCGGTGTGGAACGGGTTCCCGTCAAGGGCAAGTGTGCCCGTGTGACCGACGCCGAAGGCAGTGACAAGAGCGTAGGAACCGACGACGTAGATGATGCCGCTGACCAGCACGCAGCCGAGCACGGCGATCGGCACGGTGCGGCGCGGGTCGCGGGTCTCCTCGGCGAGCGGCGCGGCCGCCTCGAAGCCGCCGAATGCCAGCACGGCGAAGCTGAACGCCAGCAGCACGTCGCTCGCCTTGCCGCCCGGCCAGGTGAACGGGGTGCCGGACAGGCCGCTGGCGCCGCCCTTGACCAGGATCGTCAGGCTCAGCGCGAGCAGCAGCACTACCTCGAACACGTACAGCACGACCGTGACGCGGACGCCGAACTTCAGCCCGACTACGACGGGCGCGACGACAAGGACGCCGTAAAGAATGGTGACGATCTGAGTGACGCCCCAGAAGTGCACGTTGTTGAACACGTTCTCGACGATGTAACTGCCGACGAAGATGTAGATGCCGCCGAAGGCGATGATGTAGCCGAGCACGCAGATCACGCCGGTCGCGACCGCGACCTTCGTGCCGATGGCCCTGGTGATGTAGGTGATGAACGACCCTGCGCTCGGGTACACGCCGGAGAACTGCGCCAGGCTGCTGGCTGTAGCTCCCATGGCCACCATGCTGATCAGGAAGATCAGCGGGGCGGAGGCGCCTGCGAGGCCGACCATGACGCCCGTGGTGAAGAACAAGTTGAATGCGGGGGCGACCTGGGCCAGTCCCGGCATGATGACGCCGAACAGGCTGAGCTGGTTGCGTTGCAGGCGCTCGGAGGAGCGCTCGGCGGATGAGGTGACGGCCATTGCTAGTCCCTTCCATGCCGTCGGACGAAGTCGAGGAACGTCTTGTTGAACTCGGCCGGGTGCTCCCATAGGCAGGCGTGACCGCCCTTGGTCGTTGCCCACTCGGAGCCAGAGATTCCTTCATGGATGCGCCGCGAGAGCGCGACGGGGATGAGGATGTCCTCCTCACCGGCCAGCACCAGGGAAGGCACCGAGATCTGGTCCAGCCGGTCTGTCGTGTCGTGATTCTGGATGACGGCGAGCTGCGCGAGGTAGGCATGGACGGGCTGATCCATGTACCGCATTGCGGTTTCGAATTCCTCAAGGTCGCCTGGTCGCCCTTCGAAGAAGGGCTGCGTGAATGCCCACAGCGTCACGTCTCGCATGACGAACGGGACGCCGAGGACGGGTGCCATGTCGGCCCACATGGCGAACATGCGCGAGCAGAACGGTCCCGGCGCCGCGTACGTGCAGCCGAAGGTCGCCGAGCGAAGGTCGCCGGGGTAGGCGAGCGCGTACTCCTGGGCGATCATCCCGCCCATCGAGACGCCCATCAGATGGAAATTGGTCAGGCCGAGCAGGTCGACAAGCGCCTTGGCGTCGTCGGCCAGCATCCGGCTCGAGTACGGGCCGGCCGGCTTGGAGCTCGCACCGATGCCCCTGTTATCGATGCGAAGGACCCTGTAGCCGGCCGTCACGAAGTCATCCGTCTGAGCGAACCAGGACTCAACGTCGTCGGCGAGACCGTTGATCAAGACGATCGTTTCCTCGCCGTCGCCGTCCAGCTTGTAATGCAGTTCGATGTCGTTGACGTTGGCAAACGGCATGGCGATCAGCCTCCGGTTCGTACGCGGATGCGGGCGTGGAGCTCCCTGAGCATGTCCTCGGTCAGGGAGAAGTGTTCGGCCGCCAGTGCCGCGGCCTGGTCGGCGTCCCCGGCGATGACCGCTTCGGCCAAAGCGGGGTGCTGCCTGGTGGCTAGCTGCCTGACCTGTGGCGAGTAGGGCTCGGCGTCGAAGCCGAGACTCACCTCGCGCCGGATGCTTGCGCTCAGCTCGACCAGCCTGTCGTTGTGCGCGGCCTTGGCGATTGCCAGGTGCAGCGCGTGGTCGGCCAGGTGCGAGGCATCGCGGTCCCGGGCGGCGGCGTAATCCGCGACGGCCTTGCGGATCGCCGCGATGTCGGCGTCGTCGCGGCGCTGGGCAGCGGTGCGGGCGATGGTTTGCTCGATCACGCTGCGGAAGTCGAGGATTGTGGTCAGCTCGCGCCAGGCGGGGACCAGCGTGCGGCGGATCATGTCATCGGTGTCAGGCCCGCCGCCCATGGCGACGAACGTTCCGCCCGCGCGCCCGCGCCTGGTGGTGACGTAGCCCGCGACCTGCAGCCGCTGCAGCGCCTCGCGCACCGTGGTGCGACTCACCTCGAGCATGGCGGCGAGGTCGCGCTCAGTTGGCAGCCGCTGGTCGGGTACGAACTCCCCGAGCGCGATCGCGGTGACGATCCGCTCGGCGATCCGCTCGCCGGCGGTCTGAAGCGTGATCGGCGCCAGGTACTCGGTCATCCGGCGATCACCGCATTGCCGATCGAAGCGCGCGCGCGTGGCGAGCCGCCTTGCGGCGGCCGGCTCGCGTAGAACTCCGCGATGAACCTGGCCAGCGCCTTGGCGCCGGTCACGATGCTGGCCAGCTCGACGGCCTCGCCGATGGCGTGGATGTTCCGCGCTCTCGGCCCGTAACACAGCGCGGGGACGTCGAACTGGTTCAGGTAATACCTCGCATCGGTAGTCGCGCCCACTGCGGCGCGCTGCGGGGACGTTCCGGTCGCGGCCGTGTGCGCCTGCGCCATCGCATCGGCGAGCCAGTGCTCGGCCGGCAGCAGATGACCCTCAGCGCGGAAGCCGGTCGCCCTGATCGCCGGCGGATGGCTGGCGAGCCACGGATCCTCCGCGCTGGCGCCGAGAATCGCGGCGCTGGCTCGCTTGAAAGCCTTGTCCGGGCTCCAGCCGCGCGGGAACCCGACCCTGACTTCGAGCCTGGCCCGCCCTGGCACGCTCGACGCCCAGTCGCCTGCGCGCACGGTGCCGACGTTGACGTTGTACGGCCGCGCGATGCCTGCGAACGCCGGGTCGGACCCGGACTCGAGGTTCAGCTGGTCCTCGAATGTGGCCAGCGCCCTCAGGATGGCGGGGACGCTGCGGATCGGGTTCTGCGCCCTGTCAGCCGACTCGGCGTGGGCGGGAATTCCGGCGATCTCGATGTCGATCCACAGGACGCCGATGCCGCCGAGCAGCACCTCCAGATCGGTCGGCTCGAGCACGACGACCGCGTCAGCGAGCACGCCTGCCTGGCATGCGGCGAGCGTGCCGTTGCCCGTGCATTCCTCCTCGATGACGGACAGGAAGCTGAGCTCGCCTGACAGTGCGTCGGGCATGGCTCGCTGCAGCCCCTCGATCGCCAGCAGGCCGAGCGCGAAACCGCCCTTCATGTCGCCGGTGCCGCGGCCCGTCAGCCAGCCGTCGGAGCGCACGGGCATGAACGGATCTGACGGCCACAGCGTGGCCTCGGCAGGGACAACGTCGACGTGCCCATTCAGCAGCAGTGTTGGTGAGCCGCCATGATTGAGCCGCCCCAGAACGTTCGGACGGTCTGCGTAGGAACATTGCGCGACCCCGGCGGGCGCGTGATCAGCGATCTCGTCAGGGACTGGGAGCTCGGTGACCGCGAAGCCCAGCCTCGCGAGCTCGTCGGCCACCACGTATTGCGCACTCCGTTCGATCCCGACGGTGCTGGGCTCAGCGACAAGACGCTCGAGGAACGTGAACGCAGACTCGGCGGCTGCCTCGATCGCCGCGTCGACGCTCGCCCAGCGGGCTGAGCCGCGCTCGCTCATCGGTTCTCAGCTTTCCGGCGCCATGGTCTAGTGGACTGATGTTTAGACCATTTTTCCTGAACCGGTCCTGCGCCGTCAATGCCCGCGAACAGCTGGCCTGCTGCCACTTGGAAGCCCGCGATCATGCTGCCGCACACGCACCCCGCCGGGCCTGAGGCCGAGCAGCAGATCGTGTTCTCGACCGCTGCGGGCGCTGGCTCGAGCGCCAGCCAAGGATGGCGATGAGCCGCAAGTTTTAGGAGGTTAGTTTGGAATGTCGAGGGGAACCTGGGGAAGAGCTAATCCGTTTACTCGGCAGACAGCTATGGATTTCCTCCGCAGTCCTGTGGTTCTCCCGCGGCCGGTTAATCGGCCGAGTCGTAGGTCGGCTAACCTGCCGCTTGGCGCATGATCGGCAGATCGAACGCCACTGATTGGAAAGGGCCTGTCATGCGCATGCGGTCGCGGCGGGCGAGAATACTCGCCTGTACATCCGTGGCCCTCGTCGCCATCCTCCTGGTGGTCACCGCCGGCGTCTATGCGGCCTTCAAACTAGAACTTTCCGGAATCACGCGGCTCCCGCGAATCGACTCCAAAATACGGCCGCCGCAGTACACGAACGCGCTGAACCTCCTGCTTCTTGGCTCGGACACCAGGAAGGGAATCAACCGCAGGATCGGCGGCAAGGATGGCTGCGCATGCTCGGACACGATCATGCTCGCGCACATCTCGCCGGGCCACGGCAACGTGACCGTCGTCAGCATCCCGCGGGACACCGTCGTTCCCTTGTACGCATGCTCGCCGTGGCGCGGGCTCCCCGGCCAGCCAGCCGACCAGTACGCGGTGGAGCGGATCAACGCCACGCTCGCTGCAGGCGGTCCAGAGTGCGTGCGCGAGACAGTAGAACAGCAGACCGGCGTCTATATCAACGACGTCGTCATGCTGAACTTCTTCGGCTTCCAGAAGGTGATCAACGACATCGGTGGGGTCAACGTCTGCCTGCCCTTTGCGATCGACAACGTTGTCACGAACGGCGAGGGCTCCGGCCTGGACCTGTCGGCTGGCCGGCACCACATCAACGGCAGGTCCGCGCTTAGGTTCTGGCGGACGCGCTACAACGTCGCCGACGGCTCGGACATAGCCAGGATCGCGCGCGACCAGTATTTGATGGCGCAGATCGTCAAGGGCGTCCTGCACTCCGGCCTGCTGCAGAGCCCAACGAAGATCATCAGGGTGATAAGCGACGTCGCCCACGCGATGACAACCGATGCCAGCGACGCGGAATTGGTGCACATCGCCAGCAGCCTGCGAAGCATCTCCTCGCGGAACGTACAGTTCATCACCGCGCCGTGGGCGCCCTATCCGTATAACCCCAACGAGGTGGAGCTAGCCCAGCCAGAAGCCGACGCGGTGTTCTGGGCGCTCGCTCACGACACCGCGGTGCCTCGCAGCAAAGGCAGGCATCATCCGCAGCACGTGGAGACCGTAAAGGGACCGATGAACGGGCCGATCAGCCTTGGCCCCACCGGCAACCTGACAACGCTCGTCCCTTCGCAGGTCAAGGTCATGGTGCTGAACGGGTCGAGCAGGCGGAACCGGACCAGCGTCGCAGCCGCCGGGCTGACCAGTCGTGGCTTCAATGTCGTCGGTACCGGGTACGCCCCCATCACCACGCACCGCTCATCGGTGATCGAGTACGGGCGACACGCTGACCTGCCAGCGGCAAGGACCCTGCGCGCCGAGTTCTCCAGCATCAAGCTCAAGCTGGTGCGAGGCCTGACTCCCGGGACGGTCGACCTCATACTCGGATCGAACTTCCGCAAGCTCCCGCCGCCGAAGCCCACATCGCGCGCCTCGATCCGCTCGCTCTCCGACAACTACGGCGGCATCACCGCCAGCGTCTCGTGCCGCAACAGCGCGTTCTACGGCGCCAACGGGATGCCACAAAGCCATAGCGCGAACTGTCCGTGCGGATGACAGGAAGGCTGAAGTGACGGCACGAGGGTACGGCCGGCCAGAGCCGCCCCGCCGGAACGGCGGTGCCAGCCGGTCGCGGCGCTCGCGGCTGCTGCGCTGGACGTGCATTGTGCTGGCCGTCATGGTGACTGCCGGGGGACTCGGGCTGTATTTCACGGTCAGGGCCAAGCTCGACAGCATCGGCCACATCGCGATGGCCGACAGGTACCATCGCCCGCCCACGTACAACAACGCGCTCAACATCCTGCTGCTCGGATCGGACACGAGGTCCGGGCATAACAGGATCATCGGCGGCAAGGGCGGCTGCAATTGCTCGGACACGATCATGGTGGCCCACATCTCGCCAGGGCGCCATGCCGTGACCGTGCTGAGCATTCCGCGCGACACGGTGGTGCCGCTCTACAAGTGCGACGCCGTCCAGGGAACGCCCGGCCAGGCGGCCGATCGGACCGCATTCGAAAGGATCAACGCAACCCTGGAGGCTGGCGGGCCTGAATGCGTCAGAACGACCGTCGAGCAGCAGACGGGCATCAGGATCAACGACATCATCCAGCTCGACTTCACCGGATTCCAGCGTGTCATCAATGACGTCGGCGGCGTGAATGTGTGCGTACCTGTCGCGATCCACGATCGGATCCGCACGCTATCCAATGGCGACAAGGTTGGCTCCGGGTTGAATCTGTCCGCGGGCATGCACCACATCACCGGCAGGGTGGCGCTGAGGTTCTGGCGCGCCAGGTACGCGCTGGCCGATGGCGGCGACGTTGCCAGGATCAAGCGGGATCAGTACCTGATGGCGCAGGTGGTCAAGGGCGTGCTGCACAGCGGGCTGCTCACCAGCCCGACAAAGCTCTACTCGGTGCTCACAGACACAGCCAAATCAATGTCGACCGACGCGTCGACGTCGGACCTGGTGCGGATCGCGACCAGCCTGCGCGGGATCTCAACGAAGGACGTTCAGTTCGTTGTCGCGCCTACCGTCCCTTACCCGCCGGACATGAACGAGCTCGAGTTCGCGCCGCACGCGCACGCCGTATTCGCCTCGATCGCCAGGGACCAGAAACTGCATCCGACCCCGCAGCGTCGGCACAAGGGCAAGACCACGCTGCTGACCACGAGTCCTGCGAAGGTCAAGGTGACGGTGCTGAACGGCACGTCGATCTCGCAGCTCGCCGCGAAGGCCGCGACGGACCTGGCAGGGCGCGGGTTCACGATTATCGGGCAGCCCGCGAACGCGGCTTCGTCGGACCACGTGCAGTCGGTGATCGAGTACGGCTCGGTGGCCGAGAATCCAGCGGTGAACACGCTGCGGCAGCAGTTCCCTAGTGCGACCGTCAAGCAAGTGCCTGGCCTGACGTCGGGAACGCTGCAGCTCATCCTGGGGACGAGCTTCCACTCGCTGGCCCCGCAAAGTAAGCCGCTCGGATCGATCGCGGGCAGCTTCAAGGCGAGCAGCAACTGCCGGAACAAGGCGTTCTTCGGCCCGAACCTCAATAAGCCCGCCGGAAAGGTCACGTGCGCCTGCTGATACGGTGCCTGCGGACATCGGGCCGGAGGTGAAGCGTGAAGTACGTCAATCTGGGCCAGACCGGCCTGCGCGTCTCGCGGGTGTGCCTCGGGATGATGAGCTACGGCAATGACAGCGACCGGCCCTGGGTGCTCGACGAGGACGCGGCAGAGCCGATCGTCAAGGCGGCTGTCGACGGCGGCATCACGTTCTTCGACACCGCCGACGTCTACTCAGCAGGAGCCAGCGAGGTAGCCACCGGGCGGCTGCTCAGCAAGTACTTCGGCCGCGACCAGGTCGTCGTGGCCACGAAGGTGCACGGGGCGATGGGGCCCGGCGAGAACGATCGCGGCCTGTCCCGCAAGCACATCCTTTCCGGGATCGATGCCTCGCTCCGCCGGCTCAACATGGACTACGTGGACCTGTATCAGATCCACAGGTGGGACAGCGCCACGCCGATCGAGGAGACCATGGAGGCGCTGCACGACGTCGTACGGGCGGGTAAAGCGAGGTACATCGGCGCCAGCTCGATGTACGCATGGCAATTCGCCAAGGCTCAGTTCTGCGCCGACGCGCACGGCTGGACCAGGTTCAGCTCCATGCAGAACCATTACAACCTGCTCTACCGCGAGGAAGAGCGGGAGATGATCCCGCTGTGCATTGACCAGGGCGTGGGGGTCATCCCGTGGAGCCCGCTCGCCAGAGGCGTGCTCGCAGGCAACCGCACGAGGTCAGGCGAACGGCACACGACGAGGTCAGGCACCGACCCCTTCAGCGACTCGATGTACGCGGCGTCGTCGGACTTCGATGTCGTGGACGCGGTCGCCGCCGTGGCGGCCGCGCGCGGCGTGCCTTCCGCTCAGGTCGCGCTCGCCTGGCTGCTGCAGCGCCCCGGGGTCACCGCACCCATCATCGGCGCGACGAAGCAGGGCCACCTGAGCGATGCGCTCGCAGCAGAACAGCTTGAGCTCACCGAAGACGAGATCAGGCAGCTCGAGGAGCAGTACGTCCCGCACCGGGTGCTAGGGCACTAAGAGCCAGCGCTGCTGCAATCAGGGCATAGCCCGAACAGCTCGACCGTGTGCCCAACGTTCGAGAACCCGGCCTGCCGGGCAACTTCCTCTGCCCAGCGTTCCACGGCTTTGCCCTCGACCTCGACGCTGCGCCCGCAGTTGCGGCAGGTGAGATGGTGATGATGGGCGTCGGTCTGGCACCGCCGGTACAACGTCTCGCCGCTCGCGTCCCTGATCGCGTCCACCCGGCCCGACTCGCTGAGTACCTGCAGGTGCCGGTAGACGGTCGTCAGGCCGACTGGCTCGCCGCGTTCCCGAAGCTCGGCATGGATCTGCTGAGCGCTGCTGAACCCTGGCAGCCGGTCAAGCACGGCCGCCACCGCCTCTGCTTGCCGAGTGCCGCGGACCCTGGTGCCGTGCGGCCGGCCGCTGGTCGAGCGCTCGGGGAGACTCACAACTCGCACCGTACCAGCAGCGACGGCAGGCTCTGGACAGGTCGCTTAGCTGCCTGGTGCCGGTTGGCCGCAGCCTCTGCGCGAGGATGGATACATGGCTGAGCGGCTACGAAATGCGACGAGCCCGTACCTACTCCAGCACGCCGGCAATCCGGTGGACTGGTGGCAGTGGGGCGACGATGCCTTCGCCGAGGCGCGGCGCCGCGATGTACCCGTGCTGTTGTCGGTCGGGTACTCGGCCTGCCATTGGTGCCACGTCATGGCGCACGAGTCCTTCGAGGACGAGGCGACCGCGCGGCTGATGAACGACTCGGTAGTGCCTATCAAGGTGGACAGGGAGGAACGGCCCGACGTCGACGCCGTGTACATGACCGCGACGCAGGCGATGACCGGCCAGGGGGGCTGGCCGATGACGGTGTTCATGACCCCGGAGCGTGAGCCGTTCTACTGCGGCACGTACTACCCTCGCGAGCAGTTCAAGCAGGTAGTCTCGGCGGTCGCCCGAGCCTGGCGGGAGAACCGCGACGCCGTCGCCGATCAGGCAGGCAAGGTCTCATCGGCACTGGCCGAGACCGCGGGCCAGATCTCCGGCGGTGACGCCGGCTCCTGGTCCGACGCAGCCACCGCAGCTCTGGGTGACGCGGCGGTCGACACGCTGGCCAAGCGCTACGACGCGCGGCGCGGCGGTTTCGGCGCAGCGCCGAAGTTCCCGCCCTCCACGGTGCTTGAGTTCCTGCTGAGGACCTCCGAGCGGGGTGACCAAACGGCGAGGCCGCAGGCCCGGCAGGCGCTGGAGATGGCCGAGGGAACCATGGAGGCGATGGCCAGGGGCGGCATCTACGACCAGCTTGGCGGCGGGTTCGCCAGGTACAGCGTTGATGCGGACTGGAGGGTGCCGCACTTCGAGAAGATGCTGTATGACAACGCCCAGCTTGCCGCGGTCTACGCGCACTGGTGGCGGCGAACGGGCAGCTCGCTGGCCCGGCGAATCGCCGAGCAGACCTGCGACTGGATGATCGCCGACCTGAGGACGGCGCAGGGCGGTTTCGCCAGCGCGCTGGACGCGGACAGCGACGGCCAGGAGGGTGCCTTCTACGTCTGGACCCCCGCAGAGCTGACCGAAGTGCTCGGAGCCGCCGACGGCTCGCACGCGGCCGAGCTCTTCGCCGTCACGCATGCCGGTACCTTCGAGCACGGCACATCGGTCCTGCAGCTTCCTGTCGACCCGGCCGACGAAGCCCAATACGAGCGGATGCGGTCCGCGCTCCGTGCCGCCCGATCAAAGCGAGTCTGGCCGGGCCGCGACGACAAGGTCGTGGCGGCGTGGAACGGGCTGACGATCGCCGCGCTCGCCGAGGCGGGGCTGTTGTTCGACCGGCCGGACTACGTCGAGGCGGCCACCAGCGCAGCCGACCTGCTCGCGCGGGTGCACCTTGACGGCGGGCGGCTCGTCCGGACATCAATGAACGGCATCGCCGGGCACAGCGCAGGCGTCCTTGAGGACTATGCGAACGTCGCAGGAGGGTTCCTTGCCCTGGCCGGCGTCACCGGCAGCGACCGGTGGGTCGAGCTGACCGGAGCCCTGCTGGAAATCGCGCTTGACCGATTCCAAGACCCGCGCGGTGGTTTCTACGACACCGCAGACGACGCCGAGCGGCTGATCTACCGCCCGGCCGATCCAGGGGACGGCCCGACCCCGTCAGGGACGTTCGCGATCGCCGGCGCGTTGCTCAGCTACGCGGCGCTGACCGGTTCTGCCCGGCATCGCGAAGCCGCCGCCGCGGCACTCGGCACGCTGGCCGGCGTGGCAGGCAGATATCCGCAGGCGGCCGGCTGGGGACTGGCCGTCGCGGAAGCGTTCCTGGCCGGCCCCGACGAGATCGCGATCGTGGGCCCGCCATCCGACGATGACACCAGGGCACTGCACCGGGCCGCAGCACTCGGAGCGACCCCTGGCGCGGTGCTCGCCATCGGTGACGGCGCTGACGGAGCGGGCGGCTCAGAAGATGGCGCAGGGATTCCGCTGCTGGCCGGCCGCGGCCTCGTGCAGGGCAAGCCCGCCGCCTATGTGTGCCGCAATTTCACCTGCCGATTGCCAGTGACCAGTGCAGACGAGCTGCTCGCGACGCTCGGCCGGTAGCCATGCGCGGCTTCCCGCTTGTCATCGCCAGGACATCTGTTCGTCACTTTTCGCACATAAAGTGGATCGACCGGAATACCGATGCCAGCGGTCAGGCCTTTTGCGGGCAGGCTGACTGACGCATAATTCCGGTAGCGGACGAGACTGCCTCCGAGCGGAAGGAACCGAGCTTGCGCTTTCTCGCGCGGCGGCTACTCCCGGTCATGACCATTACGGCGGGCCTCGGGCTGGGCCTGACGGGGATGCCTGGCCAGCCTGGGCTGGCGGCAGCCGGTGTTCTGCCGGTCGGCTACGGATCGGTGACCAAGACCACGGCTTTCCGCGCGATGAATATCAGCGGGCAGGTCGGTGCCATTCCCGGCACTCGGGCCACGGCAGGGAGCCGCCGGACGAATGCGTCGCGGC
>DATELR010000082.1:0-12172 GCA_035276345.1 Streptosporangiaceae bacterium
GGCCCCGAGGGCAGCAACATGGTGGTGGTCGAGAACACCGACGCCGTTCACAACGTCGTCGTATGCACGCTGTGCTCCTGTTATCCGTGGCCGGTGCTCGGACTGCCGCCAGCCTGGTACAAGGACCCGCCGTACCGCGCCAGGATGGTACGCGAGCCGCGCACCCTGCTGGCCGAGATGGGCTGCGAACTGCCTGGCGACATGGAGATCCAGGTTTGGGATTCCTCGGCTGAGGTCCGGTACCTCGTCCTGCCGCAGCGCCCGGCCGGCACAGACGGCATGACAGAAGGCGAGCTCGCCGAGCTTGTCACCCGCGATTCGATGATCGGGGTGGCCCGACTATGAGTGAACCGCTGACTCTTTCGGAGCTTGACCTGCCACGGCGGAACGGTGAACTGGCCTTCGACGCACCATGGGAGAGCAAGGTATTCGCGCTCGCGGCCGCTGTTGTCGATCACGCCTTTGATGGCGATCGCGAGCCATTCCGCCAGCAGCTCATCAAGGCCATCGCCGCGGAGCCTGACCGCCCGTACTGGGAGAGCTGGACTGCCGCGCTTGAGTCGCTTGTGCAGACGCTCCCGGCACCCAGCTAGCCGACCCGAAGGGCTGATCAGTTGCCATACTGCCTCCTTCTCGACAACCTCGCGATCGTCGTCAGGCACTGGTACGAAGTCGGCCCGTCGGACGAGGAGCACGGGACTCGGGTCGAGCTGCGGACCGTCGAGCGGCCTGCCCATGTTGGCTCGGAGTCCGCTGCGCAACCGGTCACGCTCGACAAGCCGCTCTGGCGTGCGGACATCTTCGACCTGATCGGCGAGCCGCCTGGCAACCTCTCGCGTGCGCACTATCACCCGACGTTCGACGGGCTCGAACCCTCCAGCCGTCACTGGGATGCCAGGCTCCGTGACGACTGGTCAGGATGGCTGCGCGCCCAGCTGACCGACTTGCCGGCCGTGCTCGCGGCAGCGGGCGCGCAGGAAAAAGCGGCGGACCGGCAGGAACTCACCACCAGCGAGGTCGATCAGCTGCTGACCGCGGCCAATAGCTTGCTCGGCGTGAACTGCGACGCAGGCCAGCAATGCCTGGCCGCAACGAAAGACACTCGCACAGCCGTTGCCATGATGCTCGAGATGTTCCGCCCGCCAGGAACCGGCGATCCGCGGCTGCCAGCTGTCTGACCCTCAGGCTTCGTTATTCGATCAGCGCCCAGACGGTCTTTCCGCTGTTGTCATCTTGGCTGTCCCAGCCCCATTTGGTGCTGATGGCCTCGACGATCAGCAGACCACGCCCGCTCTCTTCGGTTTCCTCCACACCGCCGGTCGGGGCCGGCGGGTAACGGCTGGTGTCATGCACCTCGATCAGCAGCCGGGACCGGTCAGAAGACAGCCAGAGCACGACCGGCAGGATCCGCTCGGCCGACGTCGATGCTTTCGTCGCGTTGGTCATCAGCTCAGATACGAGCAGTTCGGCATTCTCGCTGAATGCCGCGAGTCCCCATTCCCACAAGACCAGCCTGGCATGCAGCCGCGCGCACGCTACCGCTCCCGGCAGGGCGCCCAGTTCGAGATGGCTGCTGAGCGGCCACTCGTCGGTCATGGTCTGTCCCGGCGGCGGCGATGAGACCTGATGGGGCGAGCGGAAACGGTCGCTAACTTTGCCCATCCAGCCGCCCGGCCAAAAGCCTGACTGCCCGCCGCGCGTTTCGATCGCGACTGACGGGCCGATAGCCGGTGAACTAAAAGCATGGCTGCGGCTTCTGCGCGGGCCTAGGGGCGTCGGTGCCAACGTGGCCTGCCGCGCTCGCTCCTGGGTTTCGGGATCACAGGCACCGTCTGCAGTGCCGCTGTCCATCCGCGCGGATGCGAGTATCTGCCATCGGTCTCCGCAGGTCCGTGGTCATGGCGTACAAGACCATACTGCTGCGATCGGCGCTCTCTCGCAAGCACAGGTGTAAGAACATTCGCAAGATCGGCCGAATGAACAGAACAAATGCACGTGCAGGCAGTATCGTTCTAGTAGCTGAAATAGCCAACTTTGACCGCGCCTGCCGTCCGCCCGAGGACTGTCACCAAAGCGTGGACCGTCATAACTGACTAGACCCCCCGGACGGCCGAGCCCGCAGGCGCTGAACCCATCCGCGCAGGCGCTGACCCCTATGCGCAGGCACCAATCCAAGGCGCGCAGGCGCCGGCCCGCTGGAAAGGAAGAAAGGTCGATGGCTGAGGCCTACAACGGCATGCCAGCTTCCCGGCTGGATGGAGCCAGGTGGCGCAAGAGCGCTCATAGCAATCCGAATGGCAGCTGCGTGGAAGTGGCCGAACTGCCCGATGGCGAGATCGCCGTCCGAAATTCGCGTCATCCCGCCGGTCCTGCACTGATCTACACGCCAGCTGAGCTCACCGCGTTCATCGAGGGAGTGAAGGATGGCGAGTTCGACTACCTGATCAACTTATGCTCGAGTGGCGGATTGGCCGGCCAATTCGGCAATGCGAACCCGCGTAAACCAGGACTCACGTGCACGACTATGCAACATGGCGCGGGCAGTGGGACACTGGGGCGAGTTTGGGCGGCAAGTAGCCGCAAGGAGCATCGATGATCTCGAACCCGGCGGGGAATGGCGAGCCAGGCCGCGCCACCCCTTTCCGACTTCCCGACGCCCGCTCAGGGCCCACAGTCCTGCGACTGGCGCTCGGCGCGCAGCTGCGCAGGCTGCGCGAGGCGAGCAACCTCACCACCGGCGAGGCCGCTGAGGCGATCAGGGCCACCCATTCCAAGATCAGCCGCCTCGAGCGCGGGCGCAGTGCCGCACGACAGCGCGATGTCGCCGACCTCCTCACCTTGTACGGCGTGACCGATGAAGCCGAGCGCGAGCGCCTGCTGATGCTGACCCGCCAGTCGGCAGCCCCTGGCTGGTGGCAGCAGTACAGCGACATCCTGCCGAGATGGCTTGAGCTTTACATCGGTCTGGAACGGGCCGCGTCGGTGATCCGCACCTACGAGGTGCAGTTCGTGCACGGGCTCATGCAAACCGAGGAATACGCGCGCGCCGTTATCCTCATCGCCAACAGCCACGCGCCCGTCTCCGAAACCGAGCGGCGGGTCAGCGTCAGGATGCGACGCCAGCAGATGCTCACCGAGTCCGATGCACCGGAGCTGTGGGCGGTGCTGGACGAAGCCGCGCTGCGCAGGGCTCCATGCGGTCGCAAAGTCATGCGCGCGCAACTTCAGCATCTCCTCGATCTGACCGAGCTGCCGAACGTCACGCTGCAGATAGTGCCGTTCAACGTCGGGGCGCATGCCGCCGCAGGCGGCCCGTTCACGATCCTGCGTTTCTCCGAGCCCGACGTCCCTGACGTGGTCTACCTCGAGCAGCTCAACAGCGCGATGTACCTGGACCAGCCAGAGGACGTGCTGGACTACACAACAGTCATGAACCAGCTGGTCGTCCAGGCCGAGACGGGCAGCGCCAGCAGAGCAATTCTCCGTGACCTGCTCAGGCAAGCCTGAGGGCTGACGCCTGAGCCTGCAAGGGCCCGCGCCTGCACCCCCGCAGGCACGGCGGCCTCGCTTACGCGTATGGAAGGTAGCTGTGACCAACGACTCGCCCGCTCCCCTCATCGATACGAGCGTGTCCCACTCGGCCAGGGTCTGGAACTACTGGCTGGGCGGTAAGGATCACTACCCGGTAGACCGCGAGGTCGGTGACCGGGTCGCGCAGTCGTACCCGGACATCGTGCTGCTCGCGCGCGCGGCCAGGGGCTTCCTCACCCGCGCGGTGACCTACCTCGCCGCGGATGCTGGCGTCCGGCAGTTCCTGGACGTCGGCACCGGCCTGCCGACGGTCAACAACACGCACGAGGTGGCTCAGTCGATCGCGCCGGAATCCCGTGTCGTGTACGCCGACAACGACCCGCTCGTGCTTGCGCACGCCCGCGCGCTGCTGACCAGCAAGCCAGAAGGCGTCACCGACTACGTCGACGCTGACCTGCGGGATCCCTCCAAGATCTTGAAGGAGGCGGCGCGGACGCTGGACTTCAGCGAGCCGATCGCGATCAGTCTCATCGCGATCTTGCATCACATCACCGATTTCGATGAGGCGCGCTCGATCGTCAGCCGGTTGATGGAGGCCGTGCCCTCAGGTAGTTACCTGATCGCCTCGCACAGCACGAACGTCATCTACGGTGAGGTCTCCGATGAGGCGGTCGGGCGATGGAACAAGTTCGGCAAGCCGCCCGTCATCCTCCGCAGCCCCGAGCAGATCGCGCAGTTCTTTGCCGGGCTCGAGCTGCTAGAGCCGGGCGTCGTCTCGACCCCCAGATGGCGCCCGGATATCGCCGAGATCGGCGGCGCTACCGTGCGCGACGTGGATCAGTTCTGCGCGGTCGGGCGCAAGCCATAACGGCCCGACCCGATCAGTGCTCAGCACGCCAGATTCGATCGCGCGCGCCGGGTCCTGCCATATCGCCATGGCCGTGTTCATGTGCAGGAAGCCCAGGTCACGGTAGAAGCCTTCGGTGCCAGGATTGGCGTACAAGATGATCTTCTTGTGCCCTTCGGCGAGTGCCACGAGCTTGCGGATGATGGCCTTGCCGATGCCGCGTCGCTGGTATTGCGGATGCACCGCTACGTCGGCGATGTAGGCGCAGTCGAGTCCGTCAGCCAAAACCCGACCGGCACCGATGAGCACGTCTTCGGCGTACACAAAGCACACGAACCTGCTGTTGCCGAAGACGGTGGCTAGCGCGTCAGGAGGCTTGTTTCCGAGCGGGGCGATTGCGTAGAGGCGGGAGAGTTCCGCCAGGTCCACCGATTCCAAGTCGCTGATCCACGCATAGTCGGCCATCGCGTGCTCCTTTCTGTTCTCAGCCCCGGCCAGATTGCGACAATGGCGCCATGATCGGACAGTGACTGGGAGGAGTAGTGTCGAGCGCCATGCATGCAGAGTTCGTCGTCGTCGGTGGCGGGATCGTCGGAGCCAACATCGCGTTCCAGCTTGCCAGGCGCGCCGTTGGTGACGTCCTGCTGGTCGATGCCACCGGCCCTGCGGCGGGCATGACGGGACGCAGCTTCCGCCAGGTGCGCACGCACTACAGCAACGAGGTCACCATTCGCCTCGCGCTCAGGGGAATCGAGATTCTGCGCGACTGGACCGATCACATCGGCGTCGGCGAGTCAGGCTATGAGCCCGTCGGGTATCTGCTTGCCGTCGCCGAAGATCAGGCTGACGGCTGCGCGGCCAACGTGAAGCTCGGCAGCAGCCTGGGCGTGCGCACCGAGCTCGTGCCGGCCGATCGGCTCCGTGACATCGAGCCGCTGCTGGCGACTGACGGCCTCGCTTGCGGCGCATGGGAGCCGGATAGCGGCCTGTTTGACCCGGTCAAGGCGACGCTATCGGCAACGGTGGCGGCACAGCTGGCCGGCGCCGGGACGGTGTTCGGCACTGCCGTCCGAGCGCTGCGCGTGGACGGGCATCGGGTCAGCGGCGTCGTCACCGCCGACGGCGACATCACCGCCGGAACCGTCGTCCTCGCGGTCGGGCCGTGGGCGCCTCCGCTCCTGGCCGGAGCGGGGATCAACCTCGGCATGCGGCTGCACACGCTCGAACTTAGCGTGCTGCGCATGCCGCCGGGGCAACCCGTGCTGACAACCGCGATCACCCACGCACCCTCTGGCCTGGTCGCTCGTTGCGGCACCGGCCCGCTGTCCGTTGGCGTCGCCTACCCCGCACAGTCGGCTGAGCCAGCCAGACCGCAGGATGCCAAGGTCGCCGATGACGCCGAGTCACGGCTGCGAGGCGCTCTCGCTGCAGCGTTGCCGGGCGTGGCCGGCGCGGAAATGGTGAGCACCATCGCCGGCGTGTACGACGTCAGCCCTGACTGGCATCCGATGCTTGGACCCTGGCCGGGTCTGGATGGCCTCTATCTCGCGGCCGGATTTTCCGGGCACGGCCTGAAGCTCGCGCCCGCCGTCGGCGAGGCTGTCGCCGATGAACTGGCCGGCCGGCAACCCGCGATCGACATCACGCAACTCCGCCCCTCGGCGACACCGCGCCCGCTGCGATTCGCCTACGGGCCCGGCGCGCGAGCATAGGTGGAGCCGATGGAAGAGCAAGCTCCGCGGCACCGTCCGGCCGCGCGCGTCCTTTGCCTCGATCAACAGGGCCGGGTCCTGTTGCTGCTGTGGCGCGACCCGGTTGACCGCACCGTTTTCTGGGAACCGCCTGGCGGCGGGATTGAGCAAGGCGAGTCGCCGATCGCCGCAGCGCGCCGGGAACTGAACGAGGAGACCGGGCTGCCAGCCGAAGCCGTGCTTGCGCGCAGCATCGTGGTCCAGCGCGACTTCCGCTGGAATGGCCAGCACTTCGGCGGTTCTGAGACTTTCTTTCTCGGCCGGGTAGCCGACGCTCATGTCCCTGGAGCCATGGGCTTGACCGAGGATGAGGACGGCGCGATGCTCGGCTACCACTGGTTCACGCGCGAGGAGCTCGCCGCATGCCGCGAGCCGCTCCAGCCGCCCGAACTGAGCATGATCCTTGATGAGTTGTGCGCGGAATTGCCGTGACTTTCCTCGAACTCGCCGACCCGGCGTTCTCGGTGACGTCGGCAGAGGTCCACCAGGCAAGGAATGACGGCTGGTATGCGAGCAGCAGCTATGGCATCGCGGTGCTGCGCCACGACCAGGCCAGCCGCCTGATCAGCCACCCCAACCTGCGGCAGGGAAGCGCCGCGTGGCCCGCGCACCACGGCATTACCGGCGGGCCATTCGCCGACTGGTTCGCGAACTGGGTACTGAACAAGGAGGGAGCCGATCACCGGCGATTGCGCAAACTGCTGAACCCCGCCTTCTCGCGGCGGTTGATCGAGGCGATGAGACCGCGGTTCCGTTCGCTGGCCGCCGAGCTCACCAGCGGGTTCGCCGGGCTTGGCAGGTGCGAGTTCATGGCCGATTTCGCCGAACCGTACGCGGCCCGCGTGATCACGTACATGCTGGGCATCCCCGAACACGAATGGCCGATCATCGCCAGGGACTCGGCGACCATCGGCCTCGCGATGGGGGTCAGGATCCGCCAGGATCTGGACCAGATCGAATCGGCGCTCGCGCGGCTCTACTCCTACGCTGACGCCCTCATCGCGGACCGCCGCGCGAGTCCCAGGGATGACTGCGTGACCAGCCTGGTCACCGCGCACGTCGAGAACGACCAGCTCACCAGCGCCGAGCTCCGTGACACGCTGGTGCTGCTGATGTTCGGCGGCTTCGATACCACCCGCAACCAGCTTGGCCTGGCAATGCAGACGTTCATCGATCACCAGGACCAGTGGCGGCTGCTCGCTGAGCGGCCAGAGCTGGCGCCATCGGCGGTCGAGGAAGTGATGCGGGTGAACCCCACGACGACGTGGGTCACGAGGGAGGCCGTCGCGGACTTCTCGTTTGACGGCCTCGCGATCAAGTCGGGCACGACTATCCACTTGCTCTGCGAGTCCGCGGGCACCGATCCGCTGACGGGCCTCGGCACCGGCTTCGACATCACCGCGCCCGACCGGCCCGCGCACCTGGCGTTCGGCGGTGGCGTGCACTATTGCCTCGGCCATCTCGTCGCGCGTGCCGACATGAGCGAGGCCCTCGCCGTGCTCGCCGACCAGCTGCACGAGCCGCGGGCGGACGGTGCAGCGATCTGGCTGCCGTGCAGTGGTAACACAGGACCGGTCAGGCTGCCATTGGCCTTCACGCCAGTTGACGGCTAGTGGCCCGCGGGCGGCTCCCAGTCAGCGAGTTCCGACGGCTCCCAGTTCTCACCCACCTTCGGTGAGTCGCGGCGCCAGGGACCGAGTTCAGGCTGGCCGAACTTCGCGTGCTTGCGCTTGAGCCAGATGCCGTAGGAGTTGCCCTGCTGCAGGTGGGTGATCAGCACCTTGCGCGCGAACTCGTCTTCGCGCCCGGCAGGGATCTCAAAGTGGATCTTGAGGAAGGCGTTGGTGTACCGGTCGAATACCGCTGGTACCCCGTCCTCGTACATCAGGTTGATGTCTTCGAGCCAGTTGATGTCCTGACCTGGGGTGGCGGCCACGAGGTCAACGTTCTCCACCAGGGACCGATCGAACTGGTAGGGGAACGTCCGGCCGGTCAGCTCCTCTGTGTCGATGCCGATTCTGGTGGTCAGCCGGCGGACGCCGTCACCACCCGGATCGCCGTTAGCGGGCGCGCCAGGAACCTCGTCAGCCATTGCGCCCTCCGCCCGCGCCGTTGTCCGCGTTCTTCTCCAGCAGCGCCCTGATCTCCGCGAGCGCTCGCTCTTCGGTCTGGCCTGGTATGTAAGTGGTGCCTGCCAGCGGAACCCTGGCCATCGCGGCCGCCTCGACGGTCAGCGCGCACAGGTCTTCAGGCTCGAGGCTGTGCACGTCGGTCTTGCCGCACGCCCTGGCCAGCATCTGCGCTTCGATCGTGAGCGTGTGCAGGAAGTTGTAGACGCGCTCGGCCGCCTCATCCACCCTGAGCCGCTTCCGCAGCTCGGGGTCCTGAGTGGTGATGCCGACCGGGCAGCGACCGGTGTGGCAGTGATAGCAGCGGCCCGCTGGCACGCCAACGGTTCCCTCGTAGTCGGTGACCCCCGGGATCTCCTTGTTGCAGTTCAGCGCCATGAGCGCGGAGTGCCCGATGGCCACCGCCTTCGCGCCGAGCGCGAGGCATTTGGCCACGTCGGCGCCGTTGCGGATACCGCCGGCCACGACCAGGTCGATCTCGTCGACCAAGCCCACGTCCTCAAGGGCGCGCCTGGCCTCAGGGATCGCGGCCATCAGCGGGATACCAGTTTCCTCCGCTGCCACATGCGGCCCGGCTCCGGTCCCACCCTCGGCGCCGTCGAGGTAGATGATGTCGGGCCCGCATTTGGCGGCCATCCTGACGTCGTCGTAGACGCGCGCCGCGCCGAGCTTGAGCTGGATCGGAACCTGATAG
This sequence comes from Streptosporangiaceae bacterium, assembly GCA_035276345.1. GTDB lineage: Bacteria > Actinomycetota > Actinomycetes > Streptosporangiales > Streptosporangiaceae > Chersky-822. The sequence goes on from DATELR010000082.1 coordinate 8,953, forward strand.
TCGGTTGCCTCGCGGACCTCCTGGACCTTCAGCGAAAGGTCATCAGGTCCCAGCCAGTCCGGGTGCCGGGCGGGACTGCGCTGGTCGATCCCGGCAGGGAGCGAGCGCATCTCCGCCACCTGCTCGGTGACCTTCTGCCCCATCAGGTGCCCGCCGAGCCCCACCTTGCAGCCCTGGCCGATGAAGAACTCGACGCCGTCGGCGAGCATCAGATGGTGCGGGTTAAACCCGTACCGGCTCTGGATCACCTGGTAATACCACTTGGTCGACAGGTCGCGCTCGGGCGGAATCATGCCGCCCTCGCCAGAGCAGGTCGCCGTTCCGGCCATCGATGCGCCCTTGGCTAGCGCCATCTTGGCCTCGAGCGACAGCGCCCCGAAGCTCATGCCGGTGATGTAGACCGGGATGTCGAGCTCCAGCGGGTGCTTGGCGAAACGCGCGCCCAGCACCGTCTTGGTCTCGCACTTCTCCCGGTAGCCCTCGATGACAAACCTCGTCAGGGTGCCAGGCAGGAACATCAGCTGATCCCAGTGCGGGATCGGCTTGAACATCGAGAATCCGCGCATCCGGTACCGGCCGAGCTCGGCCTTCACGTGGATGTCGTTGATCACCTCGGGGGTGAAGATGCTGCTGTGCCCGAGCACGGCCTTGCCGTCGGCGTCCATCGTGGTCACGTGGTGGTCTCCCAGTCAGAGGACGAGCTTGCGTTCGGCCGGCTCGAGGTTGTCGTAGTTCCAGAGCTTGCGCCCGCACACGAACTTGCGGAACGCGCCAGGCGGCTCGATTCCGTAGATGCCGAGCTTGCGGGCGAGGAACTCGTTATCGGTGTCCGTCAGCTCTGCCTCGACGCAGTCCACCCCGAGCGATGTGACCTTCCCGCCGACGTAGATAGCGCCGTCATACATCGAGTCCCCGAGGCCGCCGCCGACGTTGCCGCAGATGATCTGCCGGCCGCGCTGGAGCATGAAGCCGGTCATCGTCCCGGCGTTCCCGCCGACGATGATCGTCCCGCCCTTCTGGTCAATGCCGGAACGGGCCCCGACATCGCCGCGAACCACGACGTCGCCGCCGCGAAGCGCGGCTCCGGTCAGCGACCCGGCGTTCTTGTCGATGAGCAGGACGCCGGACATCATGTTCTCCGCCGCCGACCAGCCGACCCGCCCGGTGATCCGGATCTCCGGCCCGTCGATGAGCCCGCAGCCGAAATAGCCAAGGCTGCCCTCAATGGTGATGCTGCACCGCGCAAGGATGCCGACGGCGATGGAGTGCTTGGCCCCCGGATTGAGTACCGTCACATCCTCGATGCCCTCGTCGTAGATCAGCCGCCGGAGCTCGAGGTTGATCTGCCTGGTGGTGAGTTCAGCCGCGTCGAAGACCGCGGCACCGTCATCGATGGTCGCGACCATTGGCGGCTGGGCATCAGGTTCCGCCAGCCCGCGGGCGTCGTAGCTGATCTTCACCGGTTCCACACCAGCACTTCGCGCTCGTAAGGGTCGTAGGTGTCGATCTCGCGGCCGATCACGGCCCTGATCGCGACCTCTTCTGACGCCAGCGCGACCAGTTCCGGGGACTCATAGAGCACCAGCGGCTTAGCGGCCATCTCGTCCTTGGCCACCCCGAGCGAGTCGCCGGTCACCACCAGATAGGTGAAGACGCCATCGAGCTCATCCAGGCTCTGCTTCATCGCTGTCTCCAGCGACATCCCGTCGTCCATCTTCTGTGCCAGGTAGACGGCGATGATCTCGGAATCGCATTCCGACTGGAACCGGTGTCCCATCCGCTCGAGCCTGCGCCGCCACATGTGGTAGTTGGTCAGCTGCCCGTTATGGACGACCGCGATATCGGAGAACGGGTATGCCCAGTACGGGTGTGCCCCCGAGATGTCCACGTCCGATTCGGTCGCCATCCTGACGTGGCCGATCGCGTGCGTTCCGGTAAAGCCCGGAAGCTGGTACCGCTCGGCGACGCTCTGCGCATCGCTGAGGTCCTTGACGATCTCGAGCGAATGCCCGAGCGAAAGGACCTCGCAGCCCGGCACGTCCTCGATGTAGTCTGCCAGCGGCTTGAGGTCGCCGGTGTAGCGGAACGTCACGCGGTAGGCGTATTCCTGGTCACCGCGGATCTTGTCGACCATCGCGCCGATCTTCGCGAGCCGGTGCTCGATCTCGTCGCGATGCCGCTCCAGCCGCTCCGACCACCCGAAATCGCGTTTCTCGTTCGGGTCGGCCAGCTTGATCCGCATCACGAGCAGATCTGACGGCGGCCCGTAGAGCGCGAACCCGCTGGAGTCCGGACCTCGGTGTTTCATGGACTGCAGCATCCGCGTCATCTCGGTGCCGATGTCGCCAGTCCCGTCCCGGTGAATGATGCCGGCGATCCCGCACATGTGCATGCCCCTTTCGGCCGTGCTGGCCCTGTCGCCCGTGCTGACCCTTTGCGGCTAGGGCAGGACGTCCAGGTATTCCGCGATGTCCCAGTCAGAGACGGTCGCGCAGTACCGCTCCCACTCATCGGTCTTGTAATGGCGGAACACCTTGTACATCTCGCCAGGCAACGCCTCCTTGACCACGGCGTCGTTGTCCAGCGCCTCAAGCGCCGCCCCGAGGTTCATCGGCACTCGCTTGACGTCCTTGCCGCCGGCGATCGCGTCGTAGATGTTGCGATCCTCGGGCGGACCGGGATCCAGGTTGCGGGTGATGCCGTCCTCCATGGCCTTGATGATCGCCGCGAAGGACAGGTACGGATTCACCGACGAGTCCACCGACCGGTATTCGAACCTGCCTGGCGCGCTCACGCGCAGCGCCGTCGTCCGGTTCTGGAATCCCCAGTCGGCGAACAGCGGAGCCCAGAAACCGGTGTCCCAGAACCTGCGGTAGGAGTTCACGGTCGGCGCTGTGATGCAGGTCAGCGCCGACAGGTGCTCGAGCACCCCGCCGATCGCGTTCAGCCCGAGCTTGCTCGGCATCCGCGGGTTATCGGTGTCGGGCAGGAACATGTTCTCCTCGCCCTGCCAGAGCGAGATGTTGTGATGGCAGCCGTTGGCGGAGACGCCCATGAATGGCTTGGGCATGAAGCACGGATAGGCGCCGAGCTCCCTGCCCACCTGCTTGCAGATCTGCCGGTAGGTGGTGAGGCGGTCAGCCGTGGCCTCGGCGCGGTCGAACATCCAGTTGAGCTCGAGCTGGCCGGGGGCGTCCTCGTGGTCGCCCTGGATCATGTC
>DATELR010000083.1:0-5564 GCA_035276345.1 Streptosporangiaceae bacterium
GCGGACGCGGCGATCCAGGCGAAGGTTCGGTCAGTGCCGGCGGCGCCTACCAGGATCGGCACCCGAGGCTGCTGGACCGGTTTCGGCCACGCCCAGGACGGGCCGAACCTGACGAACTTGCCCGTGAAACTGGCCTCCTCCTGCGACCACAGCGCCTGCATCGCCTCGAGATACTCGCGCAACGCATCGCGCCGGCTGGCCGCCGTGATCCCGTGATCGGCCAGCTCATCGGTGTTCCAGCCGAATCCGACGCCAACCGTCACCCTCCCACCGGACAGATGGTCGAGCGAGGCGATCGTCTTGGCCAGCGCAATGGCGTCATGCTCGACAGGCAGCGCGACCGCAGTGCCGAGCCTGATCGTGGTCGTGACGGCGGCGGCGGTGCCGAGGGCCACCCATGGATCGAGCGTGCGCAGGTAACGGTCGTCGGGCAGGTTGCTTGTGCCGGTGCGAGGATGCGGCGCGTCACGTCGCACCGGAATGTGGGTGTGCTCTGGGACGTGGAACGAATCGAACCCGGCTTGCTCCGCCGCCTGTGCCGCGCGCGCTGGGCTAATGCCGCGGTCGCTAGTGAACAACACGACGCCGTGACGCACGCGCGCTCCTGTTCAGGGCCGGAAGATGAGTCCGCCGTCGACGTTAATGACCTGGGCGGTGATCCAGCTCGCCGCGTCAGACAGCAGGAACAGGCAGGCACCAACCAGATCTGACGTCTGGCCGAGCCGCTGCAGCGCGGCGGCCTTCACCAGATCGCCAGCCTGATCGCCGACAACGGCCCTGGTCGAGGCGGTATCGGTCGGGCCGGGAGCGATCGCGTTCACCCGGATGCCGAGGTATCCGAGCTCATGGGCTAGCTGCTGCGTCAGGCCATTGATGCCGACCTTGGCGAGACCGTAGAAGCTCGAGTAGTGCCAGGCGGCGACAGAGGACTGGTTGACGATCGCGCCGCCGCCCCGGTCGGCCATGTACTGGTAGCACGCGCGAGTGCACGCCAGCGCGCCGTCGAGATTGACGCTCATGAAGGACTTGTAGTAGTCCCAGTCGACGCTGAGCAGCACGTCGAGCTTCATATTGCCGTAGATCGCGGCGTTGTTGACCAAGTAGTCGATCCCGCCGAAACGCTTGATCGCCAGAGCAGCCATCGCGTTGGCTGACTCTGGGTCCGAGACATCGGTGTGCGTGAAGACGGCCTTGCCCCCGTCTGCCTCGATCCCCGCGACGACCTTTGACCCAGATTCTGCGTTGATGTCGGCGACGACGACTGCGGCGCCCTCGGCAGCCAGGGCCTGGGCATATGCCTCGCCGATCCCTTGCCCGGCGCCGGTGACGATCGCGACTTTGCCGACGAAGCGGCCTGGAATGCTCAGCATTAACCGAGATTACAGGGACCAGCGCGAACGTGCCGTCCTGGCGGGGTGTTTGGGCGGGTTGGTCGATGCCTTGTTATGAACAGTGCGCTGAGATGGCATATTGAGTGATTCCGCGACTGTTTCCCTGGCTTGATTTCGGGGAGCGGCGGGGCTCGGCAGCAGGAACGGACGTGCGACCGGCGGCGGCTACGGAGGTGCTCGATGGGCAAGGTGTTTACCCATATGACGATGTCGCTGGACGGGTTCATCGCGGACCCGCAGGACGGCGTGGCCGACCTGTTCGGCTGGTATGAAGCCGGTCCGGTAACGGTCCCCAGCGCGGATGAGCGATGGTCTTTCGCGGTCGACGAAGCCAGCGCGGGCTTGTTGCGCATGGTGCTCGAGACCACGGGTGCGCTGGTTTGCGGGCGGCGCTTGTTTGAGCACACCAAGGGCTGGGGCGACAGCCATCCGATCGGGGCGCCTGTTGTCGTGGTGACGCACTATCCGCCCGCGGAAACCGCTCAGTGGAAGACGATCAGTTTCGCCGGCGGCGTGCAAGAGGGAGTCGACAGGGCCAGGCAGATCGCCGGAGACCGGGATGTCTGCATTTCCAGCGCCAGCATTGCTCAGCAGGCGCTGGAACTGGGGTTGGTCGACGAGGTGATCGTCAGCCTGGTTCCCGTCCTGATGGGCGAGGGCATTCCGTATTTCGCTAACCTCGCGGACGCGCCGCACCGTTTCGATGACCCGACTGTCATCGAGGGCAGCGGGGCAACTCACCTTCGTTACCGGGTCCGCCGGCACTAGCAAGACGGCCCGGGTCATGCATCCTGAAGACATGCAGAGCGTGTACGACGCTGCGGGCGGCATTGAAGGCCTGGTCCGCTTGGCACATGCGTGGCACTCGAGGGTGCTCGCCGATGAGATAGTCAGCCACGCATTCAGCCATGGTGTCCATCCTCAGCACAGTGAGCGGCTGGCCGCGTACTGGGCCGAGGCACTCGGCGGGCCGGCCAGCTACTCGCAGACCTGCGGTGACGAGAGCTCCGTGGTGCGGATCCATAGCGGCAACGGTGCGCATGAGGAAATGGACCAGCGGGGGATCGCCTGTTTCGACCAGGCGCTGGAGGACGTGGGGCTCGCCCAGAGCGAGAGGCTCAGGCAGGTGCTGCATGACTACTTTGCCTGGGCCACCACGACGCCCATGGCGCGCTATCCCGACTCGGCTGACGACGTGCCTGACGGCCTTAGCATCCCCCGATGGTCCTGGGACGGATTGCAGAGCTGAGCACCGGCGTCATTCGCCGAGTGACAGGGCCTCGGGTAGCGAGCACAGGCTGATGCCGAGCTCGTCGATCAGCTTCTTCACGTCAGGATCGGTCAGCACCGCCAGGTCGGACAGCCGGTATTCGGCGGCCCAGCGATAGGGCACCGAGTCTGGCCCGGTCAGCGCTGCGAGTTCCGAGCTCTCCACGGCCGGATGGCACACGAGCATGTGGGTACCCGGCGCGAGCTGCCTGAGGTAGCCCAGCATCCACTCCTTCTTCCCGGCCGCGTCGCGAGGACTGAGCTGGCTAAAGCTCGTCAGGCTGGCGCGGATCTGATCGGAGTACAGGAACGGGACTCCGGTGATCTCGGAGACCTCGGCGTAGCCCGCAGGAAGCGTGGAGCCCATGTGATGGTCGAGATAGTCGAGGCTGATCCCGGCCGAGCGGAACCGCTCCACCTGAGCGAGCAGTTCGCGGACCACTTCGTCGTGCTTCACGTGCTGCTGTGCAAGTTCGACCGAAGGACGGAATGTGCCGTCAGGCCCGGAGAGCGACGGTCCGTCGGTAAGCGGTCGCCACCGGAAGTAGTCCCACTCGCAGGTCAACGTCTGATGCGCGCCGAGGGGAATGTCAAGCTCCCTGGCGATCTTGGCAGCTTCGCCGAACCACGGGCATGGCGCCATGGTGGACGAGGTTGTGACGATACCGTCGGTGAAGGCACGCCTGATGCCCTCGTTAACCGCGTGACACATCCCGAAGTCGTCGCCTCGCACCACGAGCCGTATCTGACCAGACGCTCCCACATCAGCTCCCTTCGTCAGCCGTCACTCCCCAACTCTGGCACTTCGTGACCAATGCGCGCGGGGAGTCCGAATCTGGTCAGGTCGGCCGTCAGGAAAGCCGTGATCTCAGCGACCTGCCCTGCTCGCAGCGTAAGGACGTCCAGGCCGCCGGGAACGTACTCTGGCGCCTCGTCCGAAGCCATATAGGTGCCGAACGCGATCTGGCCATTCGCCGTCGTCGGCAGGAACCGCCACCGGGACTGTAGCGGTCCGCCGACAAGGAACGCCCGGATCTCGACCTTGCCCCGGTACCACACCGGAACCGGCGGCATGGAGTAGCGGGCCTCATCGGAAAGCATCTCGACGATCGCGTCGACGTCGCCTGCCTCCCAGGCGTCGGCCCAGCGCACCACGATGTCGCGGACCGCGGTGTCGCCCAGGTCGCGCAGCACCGTCTGCTGAGTCGGGCCGGCGGACTGGATGGCAGACCGCGCTCGTTGCAGTGCGCTGTTGACCGCTGCGGGCGTGGTATCGAGCTGCTCGGCGACCTCCGCGGCCGAGAAGCCGAGTACCTCTCGCAAGATCAGCGTCGCCCGCTGACGCGCTGACAGATGCTGCACGGCCGCCACGAACGCGAGCTCGACGCTCTCCCGGCTCAGATAGCGGGCCTCGGGCGAAACGTCTGGGCAGGGCTCGAGCCAGGTGATTTCGGCCGCAGGAGTCCCTGGTATGACATCGACAGGCAGCTCCCGTCGCCCGCGCTTCTCGATCACGCTCAGGCAGCGGTTCGTGGCGATCTTGTAGAGCCACGCGCGAACGAAACCTCGCTCATCGAGCCGGCCGACGGCGCTCCAGGCTCGCACGAGCGAATCCTGCACCGCATCCTCGGCGTCTTGCACCGAGCCGAGCATCCGGTAGCAGTACGCGATCAGATCCGAGCGGTACGGCGCGACCAGCTCCTCGAAGGCCGCGGCGTCGCCAGAGCGCGCAGCGGCAAGCACGGCGGCGGGTGCGGTCATTGGTCCATCTTGCTCGCGATGAATTCGAGGCGCAGCCCGGGTTCTGTCAGCGGGAACCATCACAAGGAGGACTCGCCATGACTGACGAACAGCAGATCCGCTACCTGATCGAGCGCTGGGCCGCCGCGGTTCACGCTGGCGACATGGCGGCGGTGCTCGCCGACCACGCCGCCGACATCGTGATGTTCGACGTTCCGCCGCCGCAGCAGGGGTTGCGCGGCATCGATGCTTACCGCGACAGCTGGCCAGGCTTCTTCGAATGGCAGGACGCAGGGGCGTTGTTCGAGATCGAGTCCCTGGAGGTCACGGCCGGAGCAGAGGTAGCTTTCGCTTTCGCGCTGCTCAGGTGCGGCACGCCGGAGCAGTTCAAGCAGGCACCTGACCAGCGGCTCCGGCTCACGATCGGACTGCGCAAGATCGACGGCCGATGGACCGTCACGCATGAGCACCACTCGTTCCCCGATTCGACCGAATCACCAGACTCCGCCGCCACCTTTGAATGAGTACGCTGCTTCCGGTCGGGCAAGGTACTGGCGAACCGATCCGAGCCGGGGAGAACCGTGGATATTACCGAGCTGATCCTTGATGACCACCAGGAGCAGCGGCGGCTGTTCGCGATCCTGGAGGAGATCAGCCGGACGGATACGCCGACCCTGTCGGCCGTGTGGGAGCGGCTGGGAGTCTTCCTTGAGCTGCACGCGGCTGCCGAGGAAGCGGTCTTCTACCCCGCTCTGCTGCAGGTCGGGCTGGCAGCGAGCCGGCAAGAAGGCGCCGAAGCCGAGACGCTGGACGCGATCCGCGACCACAACGAGATCAGGGACGCGGTCACGGAGGTAGCGCGCCTTCAGGTCGGCACCAAGGAATGGTTCGCTGCCGTCGCTGCGGCGAACCTTGCTAACAGCGATCACATGGCCGAGGAGGAACGCGAGGGGCTGACCGACTTCCGCCGCCTCGCCGGGCTGCAGCAGCGCCATGACCTCGCCGTCGCCTTCGCCGCCTTCCAGGCGCGCAACTTCGCCGGCGTCCCGGCTGTTGACCGGGATCCGGAAAGCTACATCCGCCAGGCGGAGCAAGAGCAGGCCGGTCAGGCGGAGCAAGACCCGGTCGGTCAGGCGGAGCAGGACCTGCAGCCGCGTGCCGCAG
>DATELR010000084.1:0-5748 GCA_035276345.1 Streptosporangiaceae bacterium
TCTCTGGCAATGGCGTCAGCGTCGATCAGGATCGCGCCTTGCGCCGAGAGGCGCCGGGACACCTCGCTCTTTCCGGCGCCGATTCCGCCAGTCAATCCCACACGAAGCACGCAGCAAGCCTACGGGCACCGAGCCATCGGCCTTGGCAGAGTCGCCGTACCCATGCCGCAGGCGTAGACGTCGCGTCGGCGTGGCAGCGGAGCGTCCTAGTTCCGCCCGCCCGAAAGCTTCTCCCGCAGCGCGGCGAGCGCCTCGTCAGAGGCCAGCGCCCCGCCGGAGCCCTCGTCAGCCGACCCTGAGGTATGCGAACTTGAGCCGTCGCCGTCGTCGCCCTCTTCGCCTTCTGCCTTGCTCCGTGCCTCGGCGACCTGACGCTGATGCGCCTCAAAGCGAGCGCGCGCCTCAGCGTACTGGCGCTCCCACTCTTCGCGCTGGGCGTCGAAGCCCTCCAGCCACTCGCCCGACTCCGGGTCGAACCCATCGGGGTAGACGTAGTTGCCCTGCTCGTCGTAGGTGGCGGGCATGCCGTACAGGGTCGGGTCGAAATCCTCGCCCGTGACTTCGCCGACGGCGCCCTCGTTGGCCTGCTTGAGCGACAGGCTGATCCGACGGCGGTCGAGGTCAATGTCGATGATCTTGACAAAGATCTCATCGCCGACCTGGACGACCTGCTCAGGAATCTCGACGTGGCGGTCGGCGAGCTCGGAGATGTGGACCAGGCCCTCGATGCCCTCTTCAACCCTCACGAACGCGCCGAACGGAACGAGCTTGGTAACCCGGCCCGGCACGACCTGGCCGATCTGGTGCATCCGCGCGAATTGCTGCCACGGGTCTTCCTGCGTCGACTTCAGTGACAGCGAGACGCGCTCGCGGTCCATGTCGACGTCCAGCACCTCGACCGTGACCTCCTGGCCAACCTCGACTACCTCGCCCGGGTGGTCGATGTGCTTCCAGGACAGCTCGGAGACGTGCACGAGGCCGTCAACACCGCCAAGGTCGACGAACGCGCCGAAGTTGACGATCGAGCTGACCACGCCCTTGCGGATCTGGCCCTTCTGCAGCGTGTTCAGGAAGTTCTGGCGGACCTCGGACTGGGTCTGCTCCAGCCACGCCCGGCGGGACAGGACCACGTTGTTGCGGTTCTTGTCCAGCTCGATGATCTTGGCTTCGATCTCCTTGCCCACGTAGGGCTGCAGATCGCGCACGCGGCGCATCTCGACCAGCGAGGCAGGCAGGAAGCCGCGCAGCCCGATGTCCAGGATCAGACCGCCCTTGACCACCTCGATGACGGTGCCGGTGACGACGCCGTCCTCGTCCTTGATCTTCTCGATCGTTCCCCAGGCCCGCTCGTACTGCGCCCGCTTCTTCGACAGGATCAGTCGGCCTTCCTTGTCCTCCTTCTGCAGGACAAGGGCTTCGATGTGATCGCCAGTCTTGACGACATCATTCGGATCGACATCATGCTTGATCGACAGTTCGCGGGAGGGGATGACTCCCTCGGTCTTGTAGCCGATGTCCAGCAGGACCTCGTCCCGGTCGACCTTGACGACGGTGCCGTCGACAATGTCACCGTCGTTGAAGTACTTGATTGTCTCGTCGATCGCGGCGAGGAAGGCCTCCTCCGAACCGATGTCGTTAACGGCTACCTGAGGGGTGGAGGTGGCCTGCGTGCTGCTCGTCGTCATGTGTAAGTGGGCTCCGGATACGGACAGGTTTGGGTTTGGTGCGCGATGCGCGGCTTCCGACATGATGGCTGGAGTACCTGGTCAGGACACCGGCCCGGCCTGAGACTGCCCTTGGGCTGCCTGAGCATGACGGATTGCAAGAGATCACAACGCACCGATCAGCATATGAGAGCGCGGCCAGCGGGTCAATCGGGCCCGGGACTGCGGTGGCAGCTGGGACGACCATGCTCCGGGCCATTCGTGGCTCTAGTGGGCTGCATCGGCCCAGCTACGGCCGGTGCCCATCGAAACGTCGAGCGGTACGGTCAGGCTAAAGGCGCTGCACATTGCGCCCGAAACTAGGTCGCGCAGAGCATCGAGCTCGCCGGGGGCTACCTCGAAGAGCAGTTCGTCATGTACCTGGAGCAGCATCCTCGAGCGAAGGCCGCTGCGACGGATGTCCTCGTCGACGCGGAGCATGGCCACCTTGATGATGTCGGCCGCCGAACCTTGGATCGGGGCATTCAATGCCATCCGCTCGGCCATTTCCCTGCGCTGCCTGTTGTCCGAAGTGAGATCGGGCAGGTAGCGGCGGCGACCAAGAATCGTTTCGGTGTAACCGTCCCGCCGGGCCTGGGCTACAACCTGACGCAGGTAGTCGCGCACGCCGCCGAACTGCACGAAGTACCCGTCCATCAGCTCGCGGGCCTCATCGGTCGTGACCCGGAGACCTTGGGAGAGGCCGTAGGCCGACAGTCCGTATGCCAGGCCGTAGTTCATGACCTTGACCTTCGCGCGCAGGTCGCCGGTCACCTCTTCCGGGACGACACCGAACACTCTTGCTGCTGTCGCCGCGTGGAAGTCGTGGCCGGAACTGAACGCCGAGGCCAGCGCCTCGTCCCCGGACAAGTGCGCCATGATCCGCAACTCGATCTGGCTGTAATCGGCCGTCAGCAAGCACTCGTAGTCCGGGCCGACGATAAAGCCCTGCCTGATCCGGCGGCCTTCCTCGGTCCTGATCGGAATGTTCTGCAGATTCGGGTCGGTCGATGACAGGCGCCCGGTGGCGGCGATCATCTGGTTGTAGGTGGTGTGAATCCTGCCGTCGTGGCCGGCCATCGGGATCAGCGAGTCGACAATGCTCTTCAGCTTGGCCACGTCGCGGTGCCTGAGCAGGTGCTCCAGCACTGGATGGCCGGTCTGAGCCAGCAGGCCGGTCAGAGCCTCCGAGTCGGTGGTGTAGCCGGTCTTGATCCGCTTGGTCTTCGGCAGCTTCAGCTCGGCGAAGAGCACCTCCTGCAGCTGCTTGGGCGAGCCGAGGTTGAACTCATGGCCGGTTGCCGCGAACGCGCCCTGCTCGGCAGTCTTGACCTCAGCGCCGAGGCTGGCCGACATCTCGGCGAAGTGCTCGACGTCAGCAGCGATGCCGGCGCGTTCCATCGCAGCAAGCACTGTGACCAGGGGAAGCTCGACCTCCGCTAGCAGCTTCGTCGCTCCGCGCTTGGCCAGGTCGGTGTCCAGCGCATCCGCGAGCTCAGCGGTCGCCAGCGCACGCTGGGCGAGCGCCTCAGCGGCTTCGGTCTCATCCGACATGTCGAGTGTGAGCTGACCGGTCGCCGCCGCGTCGCCGCGCAGCTCCCGCCTGGTGTAGCGGAGCGCCAGGTCCGCCAGGTCGAAAGACCGCTGGCCGGGCAGCGCCAGGTAGGCAGCCAGGGCCGTGTCGCTGGTCAGCCCTTTCAGCTGCAATCCCCGCGCCGATAGCGCGTGCATCGGGCCTTTCGCATCGTGCAGCGCCTTCGGGGCCGACTCATCCGCGAGCCAGTCCGCAAGTGCCTTCTCGTCCTCAGGCGTCAAGGCCACCGGATCGATGAATGCCGCGGGGCCGGGCTCCTGCGTCCCGCCATCATCAGCAGCCGCGGCGTCTTCGCCGTCGGCTCCGCTGCCCGCTGCGCCGCTCGCCCTGGCGAGAGCCAGCCCTGTCACATCGCCGGTACCGCGGCCCCATGTCCCGTTGACCGCGATCCCGATCCTGCCCGTTCTGGCATGGGTCGCGAGCCAGTCGGCGAGAGCGCCTGAGCCGATCTTGGTAAGGGCAACGTCGAAGCCAGCGTCCGCGCCGGCCGGCGGAGGAGCGCTGAGCTGCCCGATGATCCCGTTCGGCAGCGTCGTGTACAGCCTGTCTCTCAGCACTCGGAACTGCAGCGTGTCAAAGAGCTGGTGGATCTGGTCGCGGCTCCACGGAACCGGCACCAGCTCGGCGGGTCCGACGTCGAGGGGCACGTTCCTGGTCAGTTCGGTCAGCTGGCGGTTCCGCAGCACATTGCCGAGGTTCTCGCGCAGGTTGTCACCTGCCCTGCCTTTGACCTGGTCGACCTTGTCGACCAGCTCCTGGAGCGACCCGAACTCGGCGACCCACTTCGCCGCCGTCTTCTCGCCTACCCCGGGAATGCCCGGCAGGTTGTCGCTCGGGTCGCCGCGAAGCGCGGCGTAGTCGGGATACTGCACCGGGGTCAGCCCGTACTTCTCGTGCACGGCGGCCGGGGTGAACCTGGTCATGTCGCTGATGCCTCGCCTGGTCATCAGCACCGTCACGTGGTCGCTGACCAGCTGCAGCACGTCCCGGTCACCGCTGACGATCAGCACGTCCATACCGCGCTCTGCCGCCTGGGTCGCCAGCGTGGCGATCAGGTCATCGGCCTCGTAACCTGCGACCGACAGCCGGGGTACCCCGAGCGCGTCCAGCACCTCGAAGATCAGGCTCAGCTGACCCTTGAAGTCGGTGGGCGTTTCCTTGCGGTTGGCCTTGTACTCGACGTACTGCTCGTGCCGGAACGTGGGCTCGCTGCGATCGAAGGCCACCGCGATATGGCTGGGCTGCTCATCGCGCAGGACATTGATGAGCATCGCGGTGAACCCGTACACAGCATTCGTCGGCTGCCCGGTCGTGGTCGCGAAATTCTCTGCCGGGAGAGCGAAGAACGCCCGGTAAGCGAGCGAATGCCCGTCGAGTAGCAGAAGAAGTTCACGCCGCGCCGTGCTGTCGTCCGGCGGGGGCGGGTTTATGACAGCCACCCAGTAATCCTAGGCTGCGGCACTGACAGAGGGCAGGCGTCTGCAGCGAACTCGGAGGTGGCGTCGGCGATGACCGACAGGGTCGACCCGGTCAGCCTGACCGAGCTGAACGAGGCCTATCCGGACACACTGGCCGCCCGGATGGGTATCAGGTTTACCGAGGCGTCGGCGGAGCGGGTCGTCGGCACGATGCCGGTGGCAGGGAACACCCAGCCATATGGCGTGCTGCACGGCGGGGCGTCCTGCGTCCTCGCCGAAACCCTCGGCTCGACCGGAGCAGCCCTGCATGCCGGGCCGGAGCGGTTCACGGTCGGAATCGAGATCAACGCGACCCATCACCGGTCAGCCTCGGCCGGCCAGCTGACCGGCGTGGCAACGAAGCTGCATGCCGGACGCACGCTGGCGACCTACGACATCGTCATCACCGACGAGCGCGGCCGGCGCGTGTGCACCGCCAGGCTGAGCTGCCTGTTTCGCGATGCCGTGCCCGGGATGTAACCGCGACGCCTGCGCCAATCACCAAGTCCGCCTGGCAACGGGCGGATCCGCTCATGAATGCCCAGGTCAGGCATGGTCGGCCGCACTTGCGTCGCTACCAGCGAAGGGATGTTCTGCGCATACCGGCCTGGTAATCGCAGTGTCTGCGCACGAGCCGACGAAGATCGCTACGGTGTTCCCCGGAGCTCGCGACGCCGAGTAGAGAACGTGCCGGCCCGGGGAAGGCCGACACGGCACCAAAGGGTTTGCTGGCTTCGTTCCGTCACTGCGCGCAAGCCAATGACGGCAGCAAGCGAGCGGGCGCCGGGTCTTTGGGGGTGACAGACCCGGCCTCGCTTGCTTGCGTCAGAGGTCAGCTGCCTGATGCTTTTGCACCTGGCCGAGCGTCGCCAGGCCCTGGTCGCCGCGGCGCCCCGGGCCGAGCGTTCGGATCCCCGCGGCCCGGGGCCCCGGGATCCGGGGTCTGCAGGCTCGAAGGCTCTGAAGCCTGCTCGCCCGGACCTGGCGCTCCTTG
>DATELR010000085.1:0-34559 GCA_035276345.1 Streptosporangiaceae bacterium
GTCGTACGCGGCGTAACAATCCCGCCAGACGAGCTGACCTGGCGATTCTCCAGGTCACCTGGGCCAGGCGGACAATCGGTCAACACCGCCGACACGCGCGCCGAGTTGTCGTTCGACCTAGCCGGCTCCGAGGCGCTGCCGCCCATGCTGCAACGGCGTGCGCTGGCGGCTCTTGGCGACCGGCTAGTCGGCGGCGTGATCACGGTGGCCGCGTCGGAGTACCGGTCTCAGCTCCGCAACAGGGAAGCGGCGGCAGGAAGGCTGGCCGAGCTGCTCACCGAGGCTACCGCGCCGCCGCCAACCCCAAGGCGGCCGACAAAGCCAACTCGCTCGTCCAGGGAACGGCGGCTCGCCGACAAACAACGGCGCTCGCAGACCAAAAAGCTGCGCAGGTCCACCGACGACTACTAACGCTTGGTGTGCAGGCTTCCTGCCGGTCCCGGGCGGGCCGGCGAACGCCTGGGCAATCGCCAGCCACTGGCTGGCGACATCCCCTTGCGTGCGGAGCGCCGTGTCGTAGCGGTGCCGACGTTGAGTCACGACAAGACAGAAGTCCAGGGCGGGACCGGTCACGCGGTTGGCAGCGTGCTCTGGGCCCCACGACCACAATCGGGCGTCGGGGCTGGCTAGCTCCACCCGCACCGGATCCGGCGGCAGGTCGAAGCCGTTCGCCGCGAAACTGAACGGCATCGCACGGACGCCGATGTGCACGATATGCCGCAGCCGGGCAGTCGGCTCGCGGACCTCTCCGAGAGCATCCGCGACGTCCTGGCCGTGTGCCCAGGTCTCCATGATCCGCGCCGTCAGCGACGACGCGGCGCTCATCGGAAGCCCGAACCAGGGCAGCCGGACGGCGGGGTCAAGCTCACTGAATACGTTGATCAGTCGGCGCCTGGAGGCGTCGAACCAGCCGAGCAACTCGGCACCTGACTGGTTCCGGTAACGCTCGGCGACGTCATCCGGGGTGAGCTCGCCGACGGTGAACGCGCGCTCCATCTCGGCGGCGAACCCTTCAGGATCGGTCGCCGACTGGATCGCGGCGTCGTCGAAGAAGCTCAGATGGCTGATCTGGTCGCTGATGTTCCAACCTTCGGCAGGCGTCGGGGTGTGCCAGCCGTCGTCGTCCAGATCGGCGACCATGTTCCTGAGCACGCCAGATTCCGCCGCCAGGTCCTCGGCGAGAGCGTGCATATCAGCGGGCATGAGTGGTCTCCGGGGTAGTGCCTTAGCCAGTATGCACCGGTTAGATCTGGCTACGCATTGCCGGCACTGGCACGCACCTCCAAGTTCTGCGGTGTTCGATTGCGGTGCGTTTCCCGGCCAATTATTGATGTCCGTATCGGGATCGTCGGGACCTAAGCCACATTCTGGGGTGGCTGGGCCGGCGGGCTCGAATTCTGCGCTGGTTGCGGAGCGCAATCAGGAATGCAGGACGGATTAACCGAACAGTCACCTGCGCGCAGTTGTCAGGCGTCACCTGCTGGACCGGACGGAGGTGTCCGGACAGGCGTGCTGTGCTGCGGCGCTATCCAGGCACCAAGCCGTCGCGCCGCGCCGCTCACATCCGCCTGCACGGCGTTCGCTATTCGAACGTGTATCAACTCGCGCATCACGCGTCTACAGTAGGAATTACGTTTCAGTTATGAAGATACGTTCTACTATGTTGCCATAGCGGCTATGCCCGGCTAATGTCCGTATGGCCAAATCTCCATCAGGACTGATTCATGGGCGAAGAAAAGTGGATCCGCCGAAGGCCCGGCCGGGTCAGCGGCACCGTCGTCCCGCCGCCGGTTGGAGAGGAACCGCCGCCGCTGCCGCAGCGCAGGGGAGATGCGGGGACGCGGCACCGGTCAGGCGCCTCGCCGGACGGCGGCCGCGCTGCCGCCCCGCCACCTGTCCTACCGGATAACGTTCGGCCGCTCCTGCGGCCGGTGCTGCAGTCGCGTGACGCGCGGCAGTCGCGGGCTGGCGCGGCAGCGCTTGACCCGGCGCGATCGGACGGCAGCTCGCGCGCCGGCCAGGGGGCGGTCGGAACAATGCTCGCTCCAGGTCGGCCGAAGGATCGCGATTTCGCCGGGCCGCCGGGCGACGAACCGGACCTGCGCCCGGCAGGAACGGGCCGCCGTCATGTGGTGTGGCTCGCCGCGCTGACAGTTCTGCTGCTGCTCACGGCGACCGGAACTACCGTGGCATTGCTCGGGCAGGGCTCGCATTCGCCGAAGCCGGGCGTCGGCGGCGGCAAGGTTCTGGCCGGAGCGGCCGCAGCGAGGGCGCGAGCAGCCACGTGGGTCTCCCGCGAAGTGAGCAGGAGTGCGATCGTCGGCTGCGACGCCGTGATGTGCAGGCTGCTGGTCAAGGCCGGCGTTCCGTCCTCGGATCTCATGCTCATCAACCCCAGCCGGGAGGACCCGCTTGGCGCCGACGTCATCGTCGCGACGCCCCTCCTGCAGAGTCAGTTCGGCTCCAGGCTCGGCACCGAATACGCGCCCGCGGTCCTTGCCAGCTTCGGTGCGGGCGACGTGCGCGTCGACGTCAGGGTGATCGCGGCTGACGGCGCTGATGCCTACCAGCAAGCGCTGACCAGGGACATCACCGCCAGGGAACTGCAGGGCACTCAGATCGTCGGAAACAGCCGGATCGCATTGCCGCCGACCGCTAAGACTGAGCTCGCCGCCGGACAGGTCGACCCGCGGCTGCTGATCACGCTTCCTGCGCTCGCGCACAGATATCCGGTGCGCGTGCTCGCCTTTTACAACCGGGGACCTGACGCCAGCTCCGGTGTTCCGCTCAGCGGCGTGAAGCTGGCCGGGTCTGACCCGAAAGCTGGCCTGCCGGCTCACGCTTATCTCCGCTGGCTGGTCAGCTTCCTGCACAGCCAGCGATCGCTTTACCGCGCGGCGAGTGTCAGAACGGCCTGGCTTCATGGCCGGGCCGTGGTTTTCATCAAGTTCGCTCTACCCAGCCCCGTCGGACTACTGAACTAAAGATTGGCAAGGGGGGACTATGAACGTTAAGGCGGGAATCGCGCGCGCATTCCGGCTGCTCGGTCTGGCTGTCCTGGCGCTCGGACTGCTGTCTGGCGCGGCCCCAGCCTCGGCATCGGCCGGCTCAGGGTGGCTCCGGCTCGCGCACCTGTCGCCGAACACGCCTGCAGTTGATGTGTACCTCTATTCGTTCCACAACTCCAACGCGCTCATCGTCGTGCATCACGTGGCGTACGGCACCATTTCGGGCTACCAGAAGGTTCCGGCTGGCGAATATACGGTGGCGATGCGTGCCGCCGGCGCGCCTGCGTCCTCGTCGCCGGTGATCTCGACTTCGGTCAACATCAAGCCCGGCCGCGCGTACACCGTGGCGGGCATGGGACCTGCGAAGGGGCTGCGCCTCCAGGTGCTGCAAGACCGGCTGACGACACCGAAGGGCAAGGTGCTGGTTCGCATCATCCAGGCCTCGCTTCGCGAGCACAGGGTGACGATCCGCGCCGCCCACGCGGTCATCGCGCGGAACGTCCCGTTCGCCTCGGTGACCTCTTACAAGGTCGTCAAGCCGGGCGACTGGAACGTCAGTGCGGCCGGGCCGACGGAGCGGACCAGCAGCAACATCGCGCTGGCCGCCGGCACTATTCACACGATCGTCGTCCTCGACGACCCAGGCCGCCTGTTCCTCGACGACCTCGTCGACGCCGCGGGGAGCAAGGTCGCGCCGGGCGGCGGGCCAGCTACCGGATTCGGCGGCACCGCTCCCAGGCCCGGGCATTCTGAACTGCCCTGGATCGCTCTCACTGGCGCTGGCTTGCTGGTCGGCATCGCCGGCTTCCGGAAGGCGCGCAAGCCAGTTGGTGCTCATGCGATGAGCGACCGCGGCACATCAGCGGCGACATGACGCGACGGCGCGCCTGGCGCAGGCCGCCGCCAAGACACGGCCGGCCGCCGAAGCGGTCCAGGTTCGCGCAGTCCGCCGGGCTGGCGGCGATGGGGTGCGGGCTGCTCGCCATCGCTTTGGGCGTTGGCGGCTGGGCACTGGCAGGTCAGCACCCCGGGTACGCGCCGCCGCCTCAGACGGCGGGTCATTCCCGCGCCGGTCTCGCGAAGCAGGCCGGCGGGACCGGTGCGGTACGGCTATCGGGTCCGCACCGGCGCAGGCTCAGTGACGGCCACCTGCCGGTGCCGCGGGGTCTGCACGGTCGCGGGACCAGCGGTCACCATCAGCAGCGGGTACCGGCGCCCACGAGGGTCGTGATTCCGGCTATCGGCGTCCGTACAAGGCTGATCCGGCTCGGGATCACCAAGCACGGGACGCTCCAGGTCCCGGTCAGCGCGGCGGTGGCCGGGTGGTTCACTGGCAGTTCGCGGCCGGGCGGTATCGGTGCGTCGATCATCGCCGGGCACATCGACTCCTACTCAGGGCCGGGGGTATTTTTCCGGTTGAGGGATCTGCACCGTGGAGAGAAGGTATACGTCAGCCGCGCGAACGGGTCGGTGGTGACGTTCCGGATTACGGCGGTTCGGACCTACGCAAAGAGCCGGTTCCCCACGCATGCGGTGTACGGGCCGGTACCGGACGCGGAGCTACGGCTGATCACCTGCGGCGGTCAGTTCGACTACTCGACCGGCTCGTACCTGTCGAACGTCGTTGCTTATGCGGTGCTGATCCGTTAGAGGGACGTCCCTTCACCGGCGAGCGGGCCAGGAGGCATCAGATGACTGCGATGACGCCCGACGACCTCACCCGGCAGGTTCTCGGCGCGTTGGCCGGAACGCCGCAGCCACGGCTGCGGGAGCTGATCAGCTCGCTGGTTGACCACCTGCACGCCTTCGCGACTGAAACCAGGCTGACGCAGCAGGAGTGGCGGGCGGCCATCGGCTTCCTGACGGCGACCGGGCAGAAATGTGATGCCGAGCGGCAGGAGTTCATCCTGCTGTCTGACGTGCTCGGATTGTCATCGCTGATCGAGATGATCAATGAGGCGGACGGCGGGACGGAGGCCACGGTGCTCGGCCCGTTCTACGTCCCGGGAGCTCCCCGGCGTTCGGCGGGCGAGCATATCGGCCGTCCCGAAGACGGCGACCCTACCATCGTCACCGGCGTCGTAACCGACACCGCGGGGCGACCGCTGGGCGGCGCCACGCTGGACGTCTGGCAAGCCAGCGCCGACGGCCTGTACGACACCCAGGATCCGGAGCAGCCGCGGTTCAACCTGCGCGGCGTCTACGCCACGGATCAGGAGGGCCGGTACGTCTTCAGGACGTCGAGACCGGCGAGTTACCCGATCCCGACCGACGGCCCGGTCGGCGGCTTGCTGCGGGAAACCGCGCGGCACTGCTGGCGTGCTGCCCACATCCACGCGATCGTCTCTGCGCCCGGCCATCGAACCGTCACGACGCACGTATTCGACGCGGACAACCCTTACCTAGGCAGTGATGCCGTGTTCGGCGTGCGGGATTCGCTCGTGCGGCCGTTCAGGCCCGCCGGTCCAGCGGATCCGCCAGACGTTGCCTTCGTCGTCGACATGGATTTCACACTGGTGCCTGCTGCGCCGGCGGGCTGACGCTCGAGTCTGCGGCGCCGTTATGGCGGTCGGCCTGGCCTGCTACGAACTCCGCGATCAACTCGCTGACGGCTTCAGGCGCTTCCATGTTGACCATATGGCCGGACCCGGCCACCTCAACCGAGTCGGCGCCTGGAATCCCGGCCGACAGCACTGCGCTCATCTCGCGGAAGCACGGCACGTCTCGCTCACCGCTGATAACCAGTGTCGGCATCCTGAGGTCTGCGAGCGTATCGATCGGGTGCGGCTCGGTCTCTCGGTGCGGGTCGAGACCCAGCCAGTGCTGGCCCGGGTAGCCGGCCACCATCTCGGCGAGCCTTGCTGCCAGGTGCGGGTCTTCTGCCGCCGGCCTGAACAGCGGATGAGCGAGCCATGCCTCGCGTCCCGCCGCTACGCCGCTGGCGCGCACCTATTCATCAACTTTGGCCATAGCTGCCCAGGAGTCCCGATCCCACTCGACGCCATCGAGCACGGTGCCGAGCAGGATGAGCGCCGTAACCCTGTGCGGCGCGAGCAGAGCCGTCTGCATCGCGACCCGGCCGCCGAACGAGAGCCCGCATACGGCGGCGGCGCCGACACCCAGGTGATCGAGCAGCGCCAGCAGATCCTCGGCGTGCGTGTATGAAATGGCGGGATCGAATTCTCCGCTCATCCCGAATCCCCGGCAGTCGTACCGGATCAGCTGAAAGCGGCCGCTCAGTGAATCGAACTGCGGATCCCACATGCGCATGTCCAGGCCGAAGCCATGGACAAGCACGACCGGGAAGCCTTCGCCTGCGAGCTGGTAGGGCAGCCGGGCACCAGGAAGGATCAGTTCGCCCGGGCTCGGCGGGTGCATCTGCTCAGTATGACCAAGGAATGCCGGGTCGCACTATGTTGCCCGGCGTGCGGCGGCCCCGCGCCGCTTGCGAAGCTTGACCGGGGGCTGGGAGCCTTGTCAGATACCCGGAGGGCCGCGGCACGGTATGGCGTCGACGCTAAGGAGGTCAGGTGGGGGACTACGAGGCAAGCGTTGCCGTGCTCTCCAGGGAACTGGACAGGATCGAGCAGGTCTTCCGCAAGCTGGCGCCTGACGATTGGACGAAGCCGACCCGCCTGGTGCCGGTCGATGCCGCCCTCCCACGCTGGACGATCTTCGAACTCGCCGGGCACTTCGACATTTCTATCGGCCTGACCAGGATGCTGATCGAGGGCCGCGGTGACAGCAACCCGGCCAGGGACCGGACGAGCTTCTTCATAAATCCACGCTCTGAAACCGCGCCGGTCGTGTACGAATACGCCTACACCATGGTGCAGGACAAAACCCCTGGTCAGATGTCCGCGGTACTCGCCGAGACCTTCGCGAAGACCATTGAGGAATGCAATTCGGTCGCTGCGGACACCGTTGGTCCCGGCTACTTCGCTCCCATGCGGGTCGATGAGTTCGTCGCGAGCCGGATAGTCGAAGCGGTCGTGCACGGGCTCGACCTTACGATCGCGCTCGGCCGCGCCCCTGTCGCGTCGGATCAGGGGGTCGCCGCGACCGCGGCAATACTCGACGATCTGCTGGCCAGGCGCACAGTCGGGCGTCGCCCTGCGGATCTGGCCGACGACCTCACCTGGGTGCTCGCCGCGTCAGGCCGTGCTGAGCACCCTGACAACCGCCTTCCGCTGATCGGCTGACGTCAGGCTCTGGTTCGCAAGAGAGCGATGGCGGCTAGATGGGCACGCTGTAACCGTTGTAGTAGTAAAGGCCCGCCGTATACCAGAGCACCAGAATCAGCACGGCGAGAATGCCGCCTGCGACCGGAAGCGCCCATCCCGGCAGCTTCTTGGTATGCACCAGCAGCACCTTGGCGACGAATGCGCCATAGAGGAAGCAGCCAGCGATTGAGTGCACGACAATTCGCCAGTCGGTCAGCTTAACCCCGTATGCCGTAGCGCAGTGAATGGCGACCGGAAGGGTGACGAGGAACGCCGCAGCACCAATGACGCGGTGCGTGAGCCGGATCGGCTTTCCCGCTCGGCCGGCGAAAGGGAGCTTCCCGTACATCCACGCGGCGAGCCCGACCTGGACAACAGCAAGCCCGAGCGCGACCGTGGCGAGCAGCGACTTCAGGCTCAGTACACCCACCCCGGTCTGGCCGAACAGGCCCGTCACGCTGTAACTGGACGTGCTGAGGACATTACGGCCAACGAAGTAGAGAACGGCGGTCACGGCCAGCCCTGCGATGGCGATCAGCGCAACGCGCCGGTTGCCTTTTGGACGGCTGGCACCATGCGGTGTCATGGCACGGCATATTGCCACGGGCCGCGCGTTTATAGTCGCGCGGTCACGTCCCTCGGCCGTTAAGACCGGATAGCCAATTTCGCCAGCATTGATGCATTTCCATCATGGCTTGCCGCAAAGGCGCCGCCGCGTTTCCTGGCCTGCCAGGCCACCATCGCCGCCCGCAGCAGAATTCCGGCTACCACCGATGTCAGGACCGGCGCGGCTGAATCGGGCAGATGCACTAGCGCCAGCACAGCGGCGCCAGCAGCCGGGCTCAGGCAGGTGATCGCCAGCAGGGCAGCGGCTCGGCCCCTGCGTTCGCCTTTCAGCAGCGTCGTCATTGCGAAGCCCTCGCTCGCGGCGTGCGCGACCAGTGCGGCGATGACCGCGGCCGACCCGGCGATCGCCAGAGCCGCGCCCTCGAGGGCTCGATGCACCCCGAGGGCCACGGCGGTCGCTCTTCCGCCTGCCGGAACGCCGGCAGCGGGCCCGCAGGCGCAACCACGCCTGACGATCGCGTCTGTGGTCACGATGCCGGCTGCGAGCCCCGCCGCTGCGATCCACCAGGGGAGCCCGGTCTCACGCAGGTCGTTCCAGATATCAGGGAGAAGATCGGCGCCGACGACGGCGATCAGCGCTACTGCCGCGCAGGCCAAAGAGATCCTGCGGAGCCGGGCGAAACGTCGTCCCAGCCAGGCACCAGCCAGCGTGGCTGCCGCGATCAGGGCGATTCCGGCCAGGTCGGCAACCGTCAGCACCATTGTCGTCTGTCCTATTCGGCGAAGTCCGGAACGGCTTTGCGTGCCTCAGGCGCCCGGCCTTTGGGCTCCTCCCACTCCTCCTGGCGGCCGAGCGCCGTGGTGTCGAGGAAGGCGTACGCCCCGCCGAACTGCTCGGCACCGCGCCCGAACGTCGAGTAGGTGTGGTAGAGCTCGTCGCCGTCTTTCAGGAAGGAGCTCATGCCTGGCTGCTCGGACGGGCCATCCAGAATCCACGAGAACCCGGCCGCCTTCAGCTCAGTCTCGTCCCGGTAGTTGAACATCACCGGGGCGACAGCAGGGTCCATGCTGACGTGGAAGTCGTAGTTGAAATCGCTGCCGAACGAGGAGTACCAGTCGAAGTCCCAGCCCCGCCGCTTCTTGTAGGCGGCGATCTTGGGATACGGGGCGCGGGCGATGGCCGCGAAGTTCGTGTCCCTGGCACGCAGGTTCCGCAGCAGTCCGGCGGACATTTCGTCCAGGCCTGCTGAGCAGCTGGGGCACGCATCCTCCCAGTCGGGGTCGTACATGACGTGCTGAACTATGAGCTGCGAGCTGCCCTTGAACATGTCAGCCAGGCCCACCGGCCCGTCCGGCCCCTCGAAGACGTAGTTCTTGTCGATCCGCACCATGGGCAACTCGCGGCGGCTCGTGTTCAGGGCGTCGCGCAGCCTGGTGAGCTCCTTCTCCTTGACCAGCAGTTCCTTGCGTGCAGCAAGCCACTCCTCGGGCGAGGTGACGGCGGGAAGGCTCATCGTGATCTCCTGTCCATCGGATCGGTCCGGCTCCTGGCCGGTTCACCCTCACGACGATGAAGACTCCGCCAGATGGACAAATTCATCGCGCCGATTGGACGCCTACGGCGCGATGCGCCGTACTTCGATTGCGCCGAGCCGTGCCGTCGGATGCTGCGCGGCCACCGCGATGGCTTCCTTCAGGTCGGTGCACTCGATCAGGTCATAGCCCGCGACCTGCTCTTTGGTCTCGGCGAACGGGCCGTCCGCGATCAACTGGTCGCCGCCGCGGACCTGAACCGTGGTGGCGTCGGCCGCCGGGCGCAGCCGGTCACCATGCAGCAGAACTCCCCGCGCTGTCCACTCCGCGAGCCACGTTGCCAGGGCCTGCTCGACCTCCGGAGGAGTCTCCGCTAGCTCGGTGATCGCTTCTGGCGCGTAGTGAATCAGCATGAATCTCACGGTGACCTCCCGGTCTGTTAATGACGGGTTCCACCAGCACGACGAAGGATCGCTCCCGGTCTGGACATTCCTTTAGCTGCCACGCGGCGGAGAGATCCAAGAGCCCGTCAGGCAGGAATCTCAAAGGCGGCGGCCTCGCGTAGCGGGGCCTTCAGTACCTTGCCGTTCGGGTTGCGCGGCAGCGGTTCCGGACGGACCGCGATGAACTGCGGCACCTTGAAGTCGGCTAGGTGCTCGCGTGCGTACGCGACGACTGCTGACGGATCGACGCTCGCGCCAGGGAGCGGCACGATTACGGCCCCTACCTTCTCGCCCATCATCGAGTCGGGCACGCCGACAACAGCCACCTCGCCTACGCCCGGCGCCCCGATCAGAGCGTTCTCGACCTCGACGCAGTACACGTTCTCGCCGCCTCTGTTGATCATGTCCTTGATCCGGTCGAGCACGAAGACCAGCCCGTCCGGGTCTACCCGGCCCACATCGCCGGTGCGGAGCCAGTGGTCGGCGAATGTCGCTGCGGTGGCCTCCGGCTTACTCCAGTAACCCGCGCACACGCTCTGCCCGCGGATCAGGATCTCGCCGAGGTCGCCGTTATCCCCGAAGCTCGTCTTATCGATCGCGACCTCGGCGTGCGGCGCCGCGAAGCCGACCGAGTCTGCGTGGCCGGCAGCCCATTCGTGCGGCAGGAGCGTGGCGATGGAGGTGCACTCGGTGAGCCCGAAGCCATTCGCCAGCCGCGCGCCTGCGAACCGGTCCCCGATCTGATGCACCAGGTCGGGTGCGATCGGCGCGCCGCCGTAGGACGCCCACCTGACTCCAGCGACTTTCGCTGTGGTGAAGTCGGGGTGGTTGAGTATGTAGTAGTAGATCGCCGGCACGGCGGTGCAGGCCGTGATCCGCTCCTGTTCCAGCGTCTCGATCATCCGGCGGCCATCGAACGCCGCGTCGATTACGGCAGCGCCGCCGATCCGCAGGGCCGGCAGGGTCTGGCTGTGGCAGCCGGTGACGTGGAACAGCGGTACCACCACCAGCGTCCGCATCTCCCGGCCGGCGTCACGGGGTATGTCACTGACCCGGTAGACGGTCTCCACGTTCGCGAGCACGTTCTCGTGCGTGTGCATCGCGCCTTTGGGGAAGCCGGTGGTGCCGCTGGTGTAGAAGATCGCCGCGACGTCCGAACGCCGTGCCCCCTCGTGCACGAGCGGGCCTGCATCAGGCAGCGGCGAGCCAGCCGCGAAGACGTACGAGCTGCCGGAGTCGCCGATGATGTAGGCGGCCTCGGGATCGGTGAGCCGGGTGTTGACCGGCACCACGACAGCGCCGGCCATCAGCCCGCCGAAGAACGCAACCACCCAGTCGATCGAGTTCGGCAGCCTGATCGCGACGCGGTCACCAGGGCTGATCCCGGCTTCGCGGAGCCCGCCGGCGACCCGCGCGGCCCGGTCCCACAGCTGGGTGTAGGTGATCCGCTCGCCGCCTACCTGGACCAGCGCCTCGGCGTGCGGGTCCGCGTGCACGCTTTCGCTCAGCATCTCGACCAGCGACTCATGCAGGTTGGGATACCTGCGCACGCCGTTGGTGTCCGGCTGCACGCCGGTGTCGTCGAAGGGATTGGCGCCCCTGGGCGGCGGCATGATCGCCATCGTTCGGTCCTCCCGAGCGGATGAGCCGCGTGCGGCGCGAGCCTCAGGCGCCGTAGGCAGCGCCGAAGAACTCGCGTGGGTTTCGAATCAGCATCTGCTCGACCTGGTCGTCGCTAACGCCGCGGTCGCGCAGCCCTGGCAGCACCGTGTCGTGCAGGTAGGTGAACCGCCAGTCAGGAAGCACCGGGTCGACCTCCGCGGCCGAGAACCAGTCCATGAACGAGGACTTGTCGTGGGACAGCATGATCCGGCCCGCGTAACCGCGCTCGCAGAGCGTTGCCAGCGTCTCGATCTGCGCGTCCAGCGGAACCGATATCGGCAGGCCGCAGCGATCCCAGCCGATGTACGAGCCGTCGTCGATGATCTTTGTGAGGTAGTCCAGATCGGTTGTCTCGTTCGAGTGGCCGATCACGACCCTGCCAGGATCGACGCCCCGGCCGGCCAGCAACCGCTGCTGGTCGAGGCCGCGCTGGCTCGGCGCGTGCGCGTGCGTGCAGATCGGGGCGCCGGTGCGCAGGTGCACGCTCGCTACCGCATTGGCCAGCCGCTCGACGTCAGGGGTCATGCCGGGCTCGTCCGTCACGATCTTGAGCACCGCGGCGCGGAAGCCGGTCTCGCCCATGCCTACCGTCAGGTCCGCCTCGAATAGCGACTCGAGCAGCCGGTCGTCGCCATCGAGGATCTTGCCGGGCCCGCGCAGGCTGAACGGCAGCGGCAGGTGCTCGTAGGTGTAGAAGCCGGTCGCGAACATCACCTTCAGGCCCGTGCCGTCGACAGCCCTGGCGACCAGAGCGGGATCGCGGCCGAGCCCTGGGATGGTCATGTCGAGGATCGTGTCGACGCCGTTCTCGTGCAGCTGGCTCAGCCGCTTCCGTGCGGCTGCCACCTCCGTTTCCTCGTCCCAGCCGCCGAAGCCTGGCCACCCCCACTGCAGCGATTCGGTCCTGATGAACACGTGCTCGTGCATGAACACGACGCCGAGGTCCTCGGTGTCGATGTCGCCGGCGGTAGTGGGAACGTGAGGCATGGTCGTCGCACCCTTCTGCCGCGCCGTTAAATCTGCAGATTGCCTGCAAATTCATGAAGTCCAGCTGATCGTTGCACACCGGCGAAACCCCGGCAAGGCAGGCCGCTGTCATCCCGGCCAGTCAGCGGTTGTTACCTGGCCGCTGGTCACTGTGACTCTCGACGCCTGACTGGTCGAGTCCCGCCAGATCACGTAGTCGCCCGGAGGGAGACCAGGGTAGACGGCGGCGAACTGCACGCGACCTGGCAGTTCCCGTCGGCGGACAAGCGAGTGCGTCCTCGACCCCGGCGCGTCGGCGGGCCTGCTGATCTCGATCTCCGCGCCGTCGAGCTCCGGCGGCGCGTGCAGGACCAGGGCCCCGGTGCCGGGACCGAGGTCAAGCACGACGCTGCCGGAGGTTGACGGGCCGGATAGGGCTTCAGCCATCACGCGCTCAGCTTGCCGGCTGGTGGTATCCGTCAAACGGGACACCGAGGTAGGGGAAGTTGTCGAGGTACGGCGTCCCGAGATCGGATGGCGTCAGGCCGTCGGTGAGCTGGCCTGCGGCCGCATCGACCTTGTAGGTCGGGTCGATCAGCGCGAACGTCGCGCCGGCGATGGCGCGCAGCTCGATCGAAACCACGTCGTCAAAGACACGCCGTCCATTCGGGAAGCCTGCCGCGTCGCCTCCCAGCAGGCCGAAGATGCTCGGCTTCGTGGTGTTCGGCGGGATGGACGTGTTCAGGCGGAGCATGTCCGCCTGAACCGACCCGGTGAAGTTGGTGAACCCTGGCACGACGCCCTTCGGAATGCCCGTGAGCAGGATCGCCTGCAGGTCGGCACGGGCGGTGTTCGCCTTGTTCAGCGCTGCGAGGTTGGGGAAAACCCCCGGGTACAGCACAGGAAGCAGGCTGGCCAGCTCCGGATGCGTGACGAAGTGCGTGAACTGCTTGTCGTGCACCGGGTGCTGGGTGTTCCAGAAGTCCTTCTTGCTGATCGGGATCAGGACCTCGTTGAAGAGCGGGTTGCCGAGCCTTGAGACCTGGTGGAAAGGGCCCGCGTGGACATCGGGGCTACCGTCCGCGTTGTGTACGCGGGCGCGCTGCCTGGACGCTGTCGTCCAGACTCCGATGACCGGCCGCCCGGTCGCAGTCACGCGTGAGATCGGCACCTGCAGGGCGATGGAGTGGACGTTGAGGAACTTGGTGGCGTTGACGCCGGCTGCGGCACTGAGGCCTTTGGCGAAGACGTTGAAGTTCTGGAACGGACGCAGATTGCCGAGGTCGAAGATCGACCCGAGGTCCACATAGAACCCTTCGGCGCGCTGGCCGGCGAAGACCTTGCTGCCATCGGAGAGCGTGTGGATGGCGCGATTGGCCAGCGCCGAGGCGTAGTTCGGCGTCGAAAGCGGGCCGATATTGCACGGCGGGCAGAGCATGCGACGGCCGAGGACGTGGCTCCCCTGGCGATCAACCCTGGTCACCGTGTACCGCTGCTTGCGGTTCCAGTTAGGACTCCTGAGCGACGTGATCGGGCCCGTGTTGTACAGGAACGTATTCGGGTCGGCCAGGCTGGTCTTGAAGTCGAATTCGTAGGTGATATCTGCTTCGCCATGCCCGTGCGTGTCGATGTGGATGGCGTAACGGACGTTCTCACCGAACTGGTAGAAGTTCGGGCCGGCTGCCGGGCCCTGGAGCGGGATGTAGTTGGCAATAAGCGTGACCGTGTGCGGCCGGTCAGGGCTGACGAACGCGTAGACGTCCGTGCTGTCGGCGACGGGATCGGTGGAGATCTCGGGAGCCTCGCGATGCGATGACATCAGATGGTCCTCTCGGGTACATGCGGCCGGGCGATGGATGCGGATCTGCGACCGCTGGCGCGGACGATGCGCGCGGCGAGGTCGCGGTCGTGCACGCGGGTGTGCGTCGTGCCGCGGAAGAGATCAATCTCGCCCGACGCTGCGTCGCGGACGTGCAGGACGAGCGGCTCGGCTCCGGCCGGGGCCGAAAGCTCGGCACCCGCGCCAGGCGCAGTGTGAGCGCGAGCGGCCATCCTGCCAACTACGCCGCCCAGCGTCGTAGCGGCGATTCCGGCCGCACCGGCGCCGGCTGCCACCTGCAGCATGGAGCGCCGCGACGGAGCGACCCGGTCGCTGCGCACAGCGGCGGTCCCGGCCGACGCCGTTTCGTCTGGTTCTGACATGGCAATCCCTTTCGACGGGCGCGTGGCCGGATAACTCGCCGATCGCGCCTGATGGATCTTTCTCACGCCGGGCGTTCGTGCCATAGCGCGGAACGGATTGGTCCGGTGGCCGGGATTGGCCGGACGATTGCAGATTGCGTGCGTCAGGCGCGCAGCGGCAGCACGAGGATGGGCTTGGTCGTCGGCCGGCTCGTACCCCCGGCCGGCTCGACAGTCATGCCGATCTGGTCCCCATGAACCACGCCGTTGACCAGCACGGGAGTGGTATGGCCTTGCGCGGTCGTCGGCAGAAGCCCCGCGGCGCGGACCCGCGGCGGGCCGAGCAGCCACAGCTCGTAGACCTTCCCGCGCGGCGGGGGCGGCAGATGGGCCGAGGTAAGGATGAGCACGTGCCTGGCGTGGGAGTACACAACGGTCGCGGTGCCGCCCAGGGAGGTGCGTTCGGTCACAGCACGTGCGTCGGGTGCTTCGAGCACACGGGTGATCGCTGCCTGATGCGCGTTGACCCGGTTCAGCTCGCCTTGGATGCGCAGCAGCACGGTGGTGAGAACAACGATCACGACAAGGCTCGCGGCCGCCACGCCCCAGGCAAGGCGCGGCACCGGCCGCGATTGCCTGACGGACCTGCCGGCTCGCCGCTGGCGTGCTTCTCCGGCCGAGCGCCCGTGCTCGAAAGCTGGCGGCAGTTGCCTGGTCCGGGCCGCGGCGGCGAGCACCCGCTCGCGCATCTGAGGTGGCGGCTGCTGAGTCGCGGCGAATGCCAGCCTGGTCACCGTGGCCGACATCCCGCGCACCTCGTCAGCGCACTGCTGGCAACGTCGCAGATGATGCTCGAATCGGCTCCGCTCGGCATCGTCGTCGATGCCGTCGAGCGCGTAGACACCGGCCATGACATGCATATCGGGACGGAATAGCCGCATCACGTCACCCCCATGCAGTCACGCAGCCTGATCAGGCCGTCGCGAATCCTGGTCTTGATCGTGCCGAGCGTGATGCCGAGCAGTCCGGCGACCTCACGGTAGGAGTAACCGCCGTAGTAGGCGAGCGTGATGGATTCGCGCTGCAACTTCGTCAGCCCGTTCAGGCAGCGGCGGACTCGTTCCCGCTCGAGGCTGGCCTCGACGGCGTCGGCAACGTCATCGGCGGGCGGGACCAGCATTGTTGTTCTTTTCTCGCGTTCAGCGGCGGCCGCGGCTGAACGGACCCGGTCGACGGCGCGCCGGTGTGCGATCGTCATCGCCCACGTGGCGGCGCTGCCCCTGGCCGGATCGAACCTGGCTGCCGTCCGCCACACTTCGAGCAGAACCTCCTGGGCGACTTCTTCGGACTGAGCTGGATCCCTGACGACCCTTCGGATCAGCCCGTATACGGTCCCGGCAAGCTGGTCATAGAGGATGGCAAAGGCATCCTCATCACCTCGCGCCACCCGTGAGAGCAGCCCGTCCAGGTCCCGGTCTCTCCCCTCAGGAAGATCAGGACTTGCACCGGCCGGGCGCGTGCCATGGGCGTCCATGACGCCTATTCGGAGCGGTGATGGGATCGGATTGGATGCAATTTCCTGCCCGTCTGTGCCGCCTGATGCGGCGGACAGTACCAGGCGGCGCGAGTTCAGGCAGACCGATCAGGTCTCGTCGGCGACGTGATTCCCGCGGCCGGATGTCCGGTAGACCTCTGCGCCATCGCCCGGCCAGATCCCCGTTAGCCTGCGCGTGCCGACCGCGGCACCGCGATCGACAGCGGCTTTGACGACCGCGAAGATCGCTCCCTGCAAGGCAGAGGCGAGCAGGATTTCAGGCCAGCTGCGACGGGCGTCGGTAGCCTCAGGGGCTTCTTCCTCGCCGGCAGCGAGCTTCCAGATCTGCTTGAAGATCAGTCCGGCCAGGAAGCCGCCGACAATTCCGGCAGCCATTCCGACCGGCTTGTAAAACAGCTTGATCATCGCTCGCCTTCTCTGCCTGTCCTATGGGTGCGATCTGCGCTACCCAGCTGGCCCGCAGCCTAACTTCCGGGTTTCCTGCAAGCCGTTAGAGATACAGGCCGATCCTGGCGGCAGGGAGCGCGGACGAGATCGGCGCGCCGGCTCGGCGGCGCGCGTACAAGTCCGCGAGCGTAAGCGGCGACGCGACGTCGTCGGCGCTGCCGAGCCAGGCGGCCGCCTCTGCGGGAGCCAGCGGTCCGACCTCGATCTGTGCGAGACAGCGGCCTGGCCTGACGACGGCCGGGTGCAGCGAGCGGATGTCCTCGTTAGTCGTGATCGCCACGAGCACGCGCCTGCCCTGCCCGAGCAGCCCGTCGGTGAGGTTCAGCAGCCTGGACAGCGCCTGGCCCGAAGCCCGCTTCGCGTCGGCGCCGATCAGCTCGTCGCAGTCCTCGAGCAGCAGCAGCCGCCATCGGCCCTCTCCCTGGCCGTCGTCGTCGCCCAGTGCCGCATCCATCAGGTAGCCGGGATCGGCGAACAGCGCCTCGGGATCGAGCACGCAGTCGGTGTCGCACCACTCCTGCCATTCGCGCGCCAGCGCTCGCAGGGCGGTGGTCTTACCGGTGCCAGGCGGGCCGTACAGCAGCAGCAGCTGCCCGCCCATGTCGTCGGGGGCGACCGCCATGAGCTGGTTGAGCGCGGCCGCCGTCGCTGAACTGTAGTTCTCCCTGATGTCGTCCCATGCCGGCGCCCGGACGCTGCGGGCGACCTTGCACGCACCGCGCCGCTCGAGGCGGTGCCAGAACCCGATCGTGACGAGGCCCTCGTCGGCAGGAAGGCGGACTTCTGCTTCATCGGCGATCCTGGCGGCCAGTGACTCGGCCAGTTCGGCGCTGACGGCCGTGACTGTTACCTCCGCGGTACCTGAGCGCCACAGCACGGACCGCACCGTCCAGCCTTCCCCCGATGCAAGCAGCGCCTCTTGCCCGCTGTCCACGGCGCCGCGAAGCACTGTGGCACCGCCGGGAACGAGAGCCGCTCCGCGCCTGACCTCTTGCAGCCTCGTCGTCCGCGCGAACGGCTGCCGGCCTTCGGCAAACGCGGACAAGATCAGCGCGTCGATCACGTCCCTTGGCGTATCGGCAGAGTCGAGGCGGATCGCCGGCCGGACCAGGCATGCCGGATCAGGGCTCGCGGCGGAGGTCACCGGCACGAGCCTGGATGGTGCCTGGCTCTGATTGCTCACAGCCGCCATGATCGGAAACCGGCAGCACGGTGTACAGCGATTTTCGGCCTCGCGTCTCGGCGCCGCGTTCCGCTCAGTGGCTGTCGTGCCTGGTCGGGAGGCGACCCGTGCCATTCAGGCCAGCTTTGGGCGCCGTTCACTCGGGTATGGAATTGCACCTAAGGGCCCGAACCAGCAAGGAGGCCGGGGGAGCAGGCATGGCCGAGACGATGATCAACTACCGGGAGGTCTTCAGGAGCACGCCTGGCGCGATGGCCTTGCTGACACCAGAGGGCGTGATCCTCGACGTGAACGACGAATACGTGGAGGCGTCGGGACGGAGCAGGGAACAATTGCTCGGCCACAATCTCTTTGACGTGTTCCCGCAGAACCCGGACGACCCTACCGAGCTCGGACCCAGCCAGCTAAAGGATTCGTTCGAAGTCGTCAGGGCGACTGGCGAGCGCGACATCCTGATGCCTGTCAGGTACGACGTGGAGGACCTCGGCCGGCCAGGCGAGTTCGAGGAGCGCTACTGGGCCGTCATCAATACTCCCCTCTACGACCATGGCGGCCAGGTCGTGATGATTGCGCTCAAGGCCGATGAGGTCACCCACATCGTGAACCAGGGCCGGAACATGCGGGCTGATCAGGGCTAGTTTCTGAGGTAGCGCCCTGATCGCGCCGCATCGCCGCTGTTCTCCGGTGCTGATAAATTCGCCCTGAGCTAAGCGGGCGAGGAGCGATCTGATGGCGGCTGAAGGAACGGACTGGCCAGTTTCCGACGGCGTTCTGAGCTTGGGCGACCTGGAGGTCGAACGCGGCGGTGTGATCCGCGATGCCCGGCTTGTATGGCAGACGCACGGCACCCTGAACGGCGCTCGCGACAACGTCATCGTCTACCCGTGTAGCTACACAGCCACGCACGAGGACCTCGCCTGGTTGATCGGCCCGGACGGCGTGCTCGACCCCCGCCGCTGGTTCATCGTGATACCGGACATGTTCTCCAACGGCCAGTCATCAGGTGCGGCTGATACCGAGGACTATCCCGCCGTCGTGACGATGGCCGACAATATCCGCGCCCAGCACAAGCTGCTGACGCAGGAGTTCGGGATTACCCGGATCGCAGCCGCGTACGGATTCTCGATGGGTGCGGGTCAGGCTTATCACTGGGCAGCGCTCTATCCGGACCTGGTCGAGCGCGCGATCGTGGTTTGCGGGAGCGCCAGGACCTCCCTGCACAACAAGGTCTTCCTGTCTGGCTTGCTGCGCACGCTTGAGGCTGCGCCCGAGTACGAGGGCAACGGCAGGTTCAGCGCCGAACCGCAGGCAGCATTGCGTGCGTTTGGCCACATCTACGCCGCTTGGGGGCTCAGCCAGGACTTCTATCGGGAGCGTCTGTATGAGACCGCGCTAGGTGCTCCGGACCTTCCGACCTTCCTGAAGACCGACTGGGAGGATTCGTTCGGCGCATGCAAGGCGGCGAACCTGTACGCGCAGGCCGTCACCTGGGACGAGGCAGACATCAGCAATAACGACCTCTACCACGGTGATCTGCGGGCGGCGCTGAGCGCCATCAGCGCGAAGGTCCTGCTCCTGCCCGGAGAAACCGACCTGTACTTCCGGGTCGCCGACAACGAGGCGGAACTCGCGAACCTGCGACACGGCCAGCTGGCGCCGATTCCCAGCATCTGGGGGCACCGCGCCGGGAGTCCCGAGGGCATCCCTGCGGACCTGGAGTTCCTGACCAGGCACGTGCGCGCCTGGCTGGACAGCTAACCTCGCGAAGGTGCTCGGATCTGTTCGCAACCAGCTCCGTCGCGGGCTGCGCCGGGTGCCGGCGGGCACGTATCATGGTGGAAAGTTGAGGTATTCGGGGTATTCAGGATATTCGGCTCTTAGGAGCTTGCCGGTTACTGAGAATTGCTACAGCGATTTCCGATTGGGCGCGGAGACTAGGCACGCGGCATGAGTCTTTGGGACCGTTTCACCGGCCGGGCCGTGGAGGCGGCAGGGCTCGGGCAAAAGAAACGAGCCGCGGCTGTCGGGATACTCGCGTTCGACGGCCCGCTCGGTGACCTGCGCCTCGATATGGCGATCAAGAGCCATCCGTGGCTGCAGGACACTGCGACCACGACCCTCCTGCTGTCGACATGGGCGTCCAGCGCTCTCCAGGACATGGCGGCCGTGATAGATGCCGACGCGCAAAAGCTGCTCGGGGACACCGGAAGGCTGCCCGAAGCGACCTTCATGCTGGCCGGCGGCATGTATGACTCGGCGCTTAAATGGATTGATCTCGCGCAATCGGCATTGGCGGCAGTTGAATCAAAGAGCGATTTTGTTCTTCAGGTGCGGTTGCCTTCGCCGCCGCCTCGGTTTGACTGGGTTGCCGACGCGCCGCCCGCGCATTTCGTGGCCGCCGTGGCCGGCGCCGTGCAATTGGGCACGTCCGTCGAGGATGCGCTGAACACGATGCAGAACGACCGCTCGCGCCTGCCGAAACGGTACGACGGAGCGTTCGAGGCGATCGCGGGGAGCATCAAGTTCGCGCGCGCCAAGCTCGACCAGGTCGAGGCGGCAGCAAGCGATCGCCAGGCGGTCAGGCTAAGCCGGGACATCTGGACGATGCTGCAGGACGTCGTGCGGCTGTACTTCCTCGCTGGCCAGCAGGCCGCGATGCCAGGCCTGATTGATTCGAAATACGACGCGGCCGCGCAATCCGCTGCCCGCGCCCGCAGGCTTCCCCCCGCGCCGCAACCGACGAGCCAGCGTCCGCCATCAGGGCAGGGCGGCGCGCCCGCTCCCGTTCAGCGGGTGCAGCCACCTGGGCCCGGCGAGCAGGACTGGTCATCGGTCGACTGGACAGGTGGACGGGCCGGCACGTCAGGCTCTCAGGGGCCGGCGCGTTCGCCTGTGCACGTGGGCCAGGGTGCCGCGCCGCGGACTATGGGCGAGCCGGCCAGGCCGAAGCCGGCGCCGCCGCCCACGCTCGGCGAGCGGCTTGGGCTGGCCTTCGATGCCTGGGCCCTGACCGACCCTGGCGCGAAGGGCACCTACCAGAACGACCGGACCCGCATCGCCGAGCTGGAGGAGTTCTGGAGGTCGGACACGAATCCCGATGAGACCCACCGGCTGTACGGGCTGATCACGGCGGCGGTGAAGGCCGATCAGGTGGCGGTCAGGCCCGGCGAGTTCAGCAGGGAGTGCCCGTGGATTTCAACGTTCGTGGCCCGCGCCGACACCGTCGTCGGGGACGAGGAATTCAAGGCCGGGCAGCTGTTCACGTTCAAGGTCGGCCTCGACGGCAAGTATTTCGGCCGCGGTTTCGAGCGGCTGGGCTTCCTGCCGGGAACGCAGCCTCCGAAGCCGAAGGCGCAGGTCCGGAAGGAGCCGGATCCGCCATCGCCGCGGATCGACACGCAGCGTCACGCCGCCAGGACGCCGCACGTCAAGTCGCCGCAGACCGAGCCGCGACCGCCCGCCGGACCGTCAGAGGCGGACATGTGGTCGCTGACGGCCGCGTTCCAGCGTCCGCAACGCCGCGCCACCCACGCCGATGCGGACCAGCTCCGCGCACTGTGGCGAGCCGATCCGAATCCGGCGAACACGCTGGCAGCGCATGAGGAAATCCTCGCTGCCATGCGTGCGGGCAACGTCAGGCAGCACGGCGACGAGGCGCTGCGGAACTGCCCGTGGAGTCAGGTCTACGTGGCGGTCAATCCGGTCACTGTCGTCGGCGTGCGGCTTGCGCGGAACGAGAAGTTCGCGCTTGAGATCGGCGTCTCCGGCGGCCAGTTCCGGCGCCGGATCAGCAGGCTCGGCCTGCTCGCGCCCGGCGCTTGAGGCGCACCGCTCTCAGCCGATCATCGCCGGGACCAGAGCGGTGACTGGCACAGTCCCGCTGATGGCCGTTCCCTTTCCTGGCGCGGACGTGACGTGAAGCTCGCCGCCTGCTGCTGAGAGCCGGTCCGCCATGCCCTGCAGACCACTGCCACCTGCGGCTGCTGCCAGGTCAAAGCCGACTCCGTCGTCGGCGATGCTGAAATCGAGCATGCCGTCGACCTCGCGGACGGTTACGGTCGTCAGTGATGCCCCGGCGTACTTTGCGGCGTTCTGCAGGGCCTCAAGGATGCAGAAGTACAGTGCGGTCTCCGCTTCGCGGGAGAACCTGCCGATCCCATCGGCATCGATGACGACGGGCATTGGCGCCCGGTCGGCCTGTGCCTGCAGCGCGGCGCGCAGGCCCTGATCGGCCAGCACTGGCGGATAGATGCCGCGGGCCAGCGCACGCAGGTCGTCCATAGCCGCCCGCAGCCCGGACCGCAACTCCGCCGCCAGCTCCCTGACTTCCTCCGGGTCGTCGGCGGCACCATCAAGCAAGCCCAAGTGGACGCTAAGCGCGACCAGTTGCTGCTGCGCGCCGTCGTGCAGATTGCGCTCGATCCGCTGCCGTTCGTCGTCTTGCGCCTGCACCAGTCGCCGTCTCGACGCGCGCAAGTCGTCGATCGTGGCGCGCAGTTCGGCCGTCAGCCTGACGTTCCGCAACACAAGTCCGGCCTGCGAGGCCAGATCGGTCAGCAGGTTGTCCTCGGCGGCGGATACCGGCTCGTTCCTGGCCTTCGCCAGCGTGATCGCGCCGAGCGGCTCATCGCGGTGGTACACGCCGATGGCCCTGCAAACCGGCCCGAGCACCGCTAGTCCCGCAGAGCGGGTCACCGCAAGCGGCGCGGCTCCGTGCGCGGCATCTGACGGCCATACCGATCGCGGCAGCAGCCGGTCACCAACCAGTACCCAGACCTCGACCCGCTCGGCTCCCGTCGCGCCGCCCAGCACGGCGGCCATCCGGTCCAGAGCGGCATCCGCGTCCAGCTGACCTGCCATGTCCTGGGCGAAGTCGGCGAGCACCTGATAGGGCGAGGCGCGCCTGCCGTACACGAAACGGTTCGCGAGCCGGGACGCGCGCTGGCGGACCGGATGGAAGAGCACGGCAACTACGACAGCGGCGGCAACAGTGAGCGCCGGGCCGCCGGCATACCCGGCCAGTGTTCCGATTCCGACAACGATGCCGACGTAGACGGCGGTGAGCGCGGCGGACAACAGGCCGTAAGTGAGGGCTTTGCTGATGATCACGTCGATCTGGTACAAGCCGTACTTCAGGATCGCGATCGCGATCGCGACGGGGAATCCCACCAGCCCGATGGCCGTGACCACCTCGTCCGAGATGGTCGTCAGCAGGGACCAGGGCTGTCCGCCGAGGTCCTGCGACGCCAGCACGACGAGCGAGCAGCCGACCAGCGCGGCGGCCGTGAACGCAAGCCACTTGATCTGCTGCCGGAGCTCGGGAACGCCCGACCGGTACCGGACGACCATCGCGGCAGTCGCGACCAGCAGCAGCGCGATCAACACGAACCAGGCCTGGTTGAGGTTCCCGATCAGCACCGCAGCAAGCGGCTCGGGCAGCGAATGCAGGCCCAGCGGGTTCTGGACCGCGGCCGAGACACCACCAGGAGCCGGCAACTGCACGGTCCTTGGCTGGACCAGAAACCCGATCAAAGTGAGCGCCACGATCACAACGCACAGACTTCCCGCCGGCCGCCAGCGCGGCGATGGCAGGTGCCCGGTCGGAAATACCAGGCACATCAGCGCGATGCCGCAGATCAGCGGCGTGAACGACCACTCGGCCAGCACTCCGGCAATGGCTGGGTCAGGCAACGAGCCCGGATGCTTGATACCGAGCACCGCGTACATGGAATTGAGCTGGACGACCGCGCAGGCAATGCCTGCGACGAGCAGGTACCACCCGATCACGTTGCCCGCCCGGCGGACGATTAGCGCTCCTAGGCTGGAGTAGAGGACGGCCGATGCCACGCCGCATGCCACCGAGATCGCGTCGCCGGTGACCAGGTCGTTCCAGGCGAGGATGGTCAGCAGGCCCGCGACCGCCGCCAGCACGACCGTCACGGCCCAGGCCGTCGTCGCGGCGGCGCGTTGCCGCTGCGCCGTCCCGCTCATGCGGTTCTGCGCCCGGTCCAGACGTACAGGTAGGCGGGGATGGCCAGTATCAGCAGGCCATCGGATGCGTGCAGGGCGCCAAAGATCACATGGTCGTCCGCGAGACCGGCCAGCAGACTCTGCAGGACCGACGTCATGAACACCAGCAGGACGGCGCCAACGATGGCGCGCGTTCCCGCCCTGGCGATCAGCGTCAGGATCAGGATGACGATTGCCATCGCTGCCATGATGAATCCCAGCGTCCGGTGCGGGTCAAGCGCTGGGTCCCCGGCGCCGTGCAGCAGCCTGAACGCCCCGAGGCCGGCCAGGAAGATCTGCACGACGCCCGCGGCCAGGAAGACCAGCAAGCTCCAGCGGTAGACCTTCAGCATGACGCCCCTCTGCTTCGGCCCTGAGGCGCCTTGGACGTCTTGTTCAGCGCTAACGGTCGTGTTGCTCTCGTTCATGCACCGCACGCTAGGCACCGGCGACTCCGGTAACCACGGTGCGGACCACCGGGTGACGGTGAGGCTGGCTTCACGCTAGCCCTGCGGCCTCCCTCCTACCGCCGGGCAGGTGTCCTGGCTCACACTGGGCATATGCGCGCTGTCAGCTGGGCCTTCGCCGTCATCGGCGGCTGCGCCCTGGTGGCCGGCGTGGTGGGACAGATCGTGGACGGGGACCCGGCTGGGGCGGGCTGGTATCTCATTGGCCCCGGCCCGTTGTACGCCGTTGGCCTGGCGGGCGCGTTCCGCGGCCGCGGGCACCCGGTCGCCGTCTGGCTGCTGGCGGCCGCGAGCTTGTTCACGCTCGACGGCTGTCTCGGTGACCTGGCGCTGCAGCACGTCGGCTTCGCGGCGGCAGGCTGGGTCATCTTCGCCGGGATGTGTGCCGGGAATGGAAGCGTGGTTGCAGGGATGGGGCTGATCGGGCTGTTCCCGACCGGCAGACCTGACCGAAACTGGCAGCGCGCCGTGCTGATCACGGCCGCCGCCCTGGCTCTGCTGATCCCCGT
Organism: Streptosporangiaceae bacterium; assembly: GCA_035276345.1. GTDB lineage: Bacteria > Actinomycetota > Actinomycetes > Streptosporangiales > Streptosporangiaceae > Chersky-822. The sequence continues at coordinate 24,754 of DATELR010000085.1, forward strand.
GCTGGTGCTGGTCGCCAGTCCGTGGATGCCGCGCAGCCCGTTCAGCAGCGCGGACCCTTCGCCAGTCCCCAGCCCGCTCTTTCAGCCGGCCGCCTGGCCGCTCTCGGACGCGGCGAACGTCGCATACCAGCTGTTCCTCGTCCTGATTCTCGCCGGGTTGGTCATGCTGTACATGCGCGACCGGCGCTCACCCGATGCTGAGCGCCGCCAGATTCGACTGGCACTGGTCGGGCTCACAAGCGCGGCTTTCGTGTTCGGCGTGCTGTGCGCGGTTGGCTGGCTCGGCGGCGACGGTCCCGGCTGGATTGCGACGACCATCGCGCTGTGGGTCATCGCGCTCGCGCTCCTGCTTGGTTCGCTGATCGTGGCGCTGTCGCCCGAAAAGCTGCTCGGCATCGATCGGTCCGCGCGCAGGTCACTGGTGAGCGGCGGGCTGCGCGGGCTGATCGCCGTCGGCGCTGTGGCCGCGGCAGCGACTCTGGGCATCGTCGCAAGCCGTTACATGTCCGCCGGCGCGGCGATCTTGATTGCGTTCACGGTCGTCCTGGCAGCGCAGCCTTTTCAGCGCAGGCTGGAGCGCTTCGCCGACCGCTGGGCATTCGGTGCCCGCCTCGATGGCTATGACGTGCTCGCCAGATTCGGCGCGATGCTCGAGAACTCGCCGGGCACAAAAGACATGCTGACCAGGCTCGCCGACGCAATTCGCCAGTCGCTGCAGCTGCAGTGGTCCCGTGTGCGGCTGGATATCGTCGCGCCGTCCGGCGGCCGCGAGCTCGTCGGCTCGGCCGGTATCGAGGCCGGCGACCTCCCTCCGCCGGAACTGGTCGTGCCGCTCTCGCACGGCGGCGAGGCGCTCGGGGCGATCGAATGCGGTCCCCGCCACGATGGGCCGCTGCTGGACGAGGACCGCCGCCTGCTCGCCCACCTGGCCAGCCAGGCCGCCGCTGCGGTGCACAACTTGCACCTGAGCGCCCAGCTGGCGGCCAGGCTTGAGGTCATCAAGGAGCAGGCTGCGGAGTTGGCGGCGTCCCGAGAGAGGATTGTGCGGGCGCAGGACGCCGAGCGGCAGCGGATCCAGCGGGACTTGCACGACGGGTTCCAACAGGATCTGGTGGTGCTCACCGCGAAGCTCGCGCTGGCACGTGAACAGCTGCGCCGAGCCGACCCTCGCGGTAATCATGCGCTCGACGAGCTGCAAGGCGATCTCGGCGACGCGCTCGTCCACCTGCGCGAGTTCGCGCATTCCATCCACCCGCCCGTCCTGGCCGACCAGGGCCTGCTCGAGGCGATCGAAGCCCAGGCCGCCAGGCTGCCGGTCGAGGTCGTGATCGAGGCTGATCCTGCCTTGCGCGGTGTGCGCTATCCCAGGCACATTGAGGCCGCCGGCTGGTACGTCGTGGCCGAGGCTCTCACCAACGCGGTGAAGCACGCCAGTGCCCGGCAGGTCGTCGTAGGTCTCGCGCAGCCGAACGGGGCGCTGTCGATCGAGGTCAGTGACGACGGCTGCGGCTTCGACCCGTCATCCCCGCGCGGCCTCGGCCTGGCTGGCCTGGCTGACAGGATCGCCATCGTGAACGGTGAGCTCACGATCAACAGCACGCGCGGCGGCGGTACAAGGCTGAGGGCCGAGGTGCCTCTGAACGCTGCTGCATCGGGCAGCGCCAGATGAGCGAGCTTCAGATCGTCATCGCTGATGACAACTACCTGGTTCGCGAGGGGACGAGGCGGCTGCTGGAGGACTCAGGCGAGGTGAGTGTGCTGGCGGCGGTCGGCTCTGCTCCCGAGCTGCTCGACGCCGTACGGCGGCACCGGCCGGACGCGGTCCTGACCGACATCAGGATGCCGCAGGGTGGGGACGGCCGTGATCAGGCGCCAGCGATGGAGGGCATCGATGCAGCGCATGCCATCAAGGAGAAGGCGCCGGACGTCGGCGTCGTGATCCTGTCGCAGTACGCGGACGAGGCTTATGCGTTCGAGCTGTTCCGCAATGGCACTGCCGGCCTTGCTTACCTGCTCAAGGACCGCGTCGGCGACCTGCAGCAGTTGCTCGGGGCGTTGCGCGAGGTGACCGCTGGCGGCTCTGTCGTCGACCCGCAGGTGGTCGACGCGCTGGTCACCCGGCGAGCCCGACTGCAGACTTCGCCGCTGGCCAGGCTCACTTCGCGGGAGCTGGACGTGCTGCGCGAGATGGCTCAGGGCCGCGGCAACGCGGGTATCGCCCGGGCACTGTTCCTGTCTGAGTCGTCGGTGGAAAAGCACGTCAACGCGATCTTCGCGAAGCTAGACCTGGCCAGCGAGCAACAGGTACACAGGCGAGTCGCCGCCGTCCTCACCTTCCTCCGCGACGCCGGCCTCCGGCCCCGCCAGCCGAGCTAGCCAGCTCTGGTCCCTGAATTGCGAAATGGACCCCGGGATCGGCCCTTGTTATACAAGGTCAATCCCGGGATCCACCAGATGGTTCGGGATTACGCGTCGCCGCGGCGCATCCGCGCGGCGGAGATGGCCAGCAGTACCGCGGCGTAGGCGCACAGCACGCCGAATCCGGTCCACGGCTGGAGCATCGTGGGGTCTGGGTGGACGGTGGTGACCGCCTGGCCGGCGTTGGCCGGCAGGTACTTGGTCACGTTGACGGCCATGCTGCCCGGCAGGAAGTTGGCGGCTAGCGGCAGGCCGTACAGCACCCCGAACAGCGCCGCGATTGCGCCGGCCGCGTTCCTGATCAAGGCGCCGAGGCCAAGGCCGAGCAGCCCGATCACCGCCAGGTACAGCGCGCTCCCGATCACGGCCCTGGCCACGCCTGGCTCGCTGAACTGCACGGACAGGTGCTGGCGGGCCAGGATCGACTGGCCGCCCGCGAAGGCGGCGAACGCCGCTGGGACGCTCACGACCGCGATCGAGGCTGCCACCATCACAGCCTTGCTCCATAGCACCGGCAAGCGCCGGGGCACGGCCGCGAACGTGGTCTTGATCAGCCCGGTGGCGTACTCGCTCGTGATCAGCAGCACGCCGAGGACGCCGACCGCGATCTGCGCAAGTTGCACGCCGGAGAGGCTGATCGCAGCGGGATCGAACGCGGCAATGTCTGCGGCTCCGTGCGGCGGCCTGGCCACCCTCAGCAAGCTGTAGCCGATGCCGAAGCCGACGACCAGAATGAGCGTGGCCAGCAGCGTCCAGTACGACGACGGCTGGGTGCGCAGCTTCGTCCACTCCGCGCGGATCACGCGGGCCTGGCTGACGCGCTGCGCCTGACGGTAAGCCGGCAGGCCGGTCGCGGCGGGCAATGAGTCGTGAGTCGTGGCAATCATTGTCTTCTCCTCAGGGGTATCGCAAGGTCTGGTGGTCAGATGGCGGCGCGGTAGTCGACCGCGTCCTGGGTGAGGCCGACGAAGACGTCTTCCAGCGACGCCTGCTCGGTGGCCAGCTCGAACACGGTGATCCCGGCCGCTCCCGCTACGGCACCGACCTGGGCGGCGGACGCGCCAGTGATCGTGAGCGCGCCGTCGGCGGCCTGGGTCACAGTGACGCCAGGGCCGCGGAGCTGCCTGGCCAGGACGTCGGAGTCCGAGCTGCGGACTCGCACCGATGTCGGCGCGGCCTGCTGCATGAAATCGTCGATGCTGGTGTTCGCGATCATCTGGCCGCGGCCAATGACGATCAGGTGCGTCGCGGTCTGGGCAATCTCGCTCATCAGGTGCGAGGACACGAACACGGTCTTGCCCTGGGCAGCCAGCTCGGACAGCAGTCCCCTGATCCACCTGATGCCTTCGACGTCCAGGCCGTTGACCGGCTCGTCAAGCACTACGGTCGCCGGGTCGCCGAGCAGCGCGGCCGCGATGCCCAGCCGCTGGCTCATGCCAAGCGAGAACTTGCCAGCCCGGCGCTTCGCGACGGAGCGGAGGCCGACCGCGTCGATCACCTCATCCACGCGGGACTTGCGGATGCCCGAGGTCTGTGCGATCGCGAGCAGGTGGTGGTAGGCGCTGCGGGAAGGATGCACCGCACGCGGGTCAAGCATCCCGCCGATTTCGTGCAGCGGTGCGGCGTGGCTTCGTGGCGGACGGCCGTTGACCAGAACCGAGCCGCTGGTGGGCTCGTCCAGGCCAAGGATCATCCGCATCGTCGTGCTCTTCCCGGCGCCGTTCGGGCCGAGGAAACCGGTAACCACCCCCGGCCGGACGGTGAAAGTCAGGTCAGAGACGGCAGTGGTGGATCCGTAAGTCTTGGTCAGTTCGCGTATCTCGATCATGGATACGACGGTGCCAGCGCGAGACGCCGACGTCGCTGGGGTGCGCAGCCCAGCCTTGGTGGGGATTTCCGCATCCCGGGCGCAGGATTGCCCGATAGAGATGCGCGGGCTGTCCTTGTACTTTTGCGTCATGACCTCGGCAGAACTGACCGCCTCACGGCTCATGACAGCCGTAGTCGGCCCGCTCTGGTCAAGGGCTGCCTGGCGCGCGACCAAGAGCGTGTTGGCCGCCTTGTTCGTCGCGACCATCGGCACCGCGCTGGTCGGCGTGATCGGCGTGGCCTGGGGCGCCGCGATCTTCTCCCTGGCGACAGGGGCGGGCAACATAGGGCACGTTGCCGTGTACGCAGCCGCCGTCATCGTCGGACCCGTTGTCGAGCTCTGGGCTGTGCAAGGCGTCACGGCGTTGCAGCGATCCAGGCTGCGGACCGTCGCGGGAACGGACATTTCCGCGGGCTCGCGAACGGAACGCGGGCCCTGGCCGGTCGGCCCATGGCTGTCGGCGACCACCTGGCGGCAGATCGCCTTCCACCTGCTTTCCATCGGGATTGGCGCCGCCGCCGCGATGGTGGCCATCTGCTGGCTGGCGCCCGCGCTTGCCATCGCCTATCTGATCGTCGGCGCGCCAACGGCGGCGGCCGTGGTCAGCTGCTTCGGCGCCGTCGTGTTGCTGTTCGCAGCGCCCTGGCTCGCGCAGCTCGTGGCTCGCGCGGACGAGCGGCTGGCCAGATCGCTGCTGGGACCCAGTCACACCGAAGAACTCGCTCACCGGCTCGAGTCGCTAGCTAAGAGCAGGGCCGAGATCGTCGCGGCGACTGACGCGGAGCGCCGCAGGATCGAGCGTGACCTGCATGACGGCGCCCAGCAGCGATTGGTCTCGCTGGCGATGAACCTCGGCATGGCCATGGCGCGTTTCACCGATGTGCCCGAGCCCGTTCAGCACGCAATCGCCGAGGCGCACGAGGAAGCGCTGCTGGCGCTGTCGGAAGTGCGCGAGTTCATCCGCGGGCTGCATCCCGCAGTGCTGAACGACCGGGGCCTGAAGGCCGCACTCTCGGGCCTGGCAGCGCGTGCGCCGTTGCCGGTCAGGCTGAACGTGGACATGCCGCAGCCAGCCGCGCCCAGCGTCGAGGCTGTCGCCTACTTCATCGTTTCCGAGGCGCTGACCAACGTGGCCAAGCACGCGCAGGCGACACAGGCTGAGGTGGCTGTCACCAGGAACGGGAACCTGCTGCGGATCGCCGTCACGGACAACGGTGCGGGCGGCGCTGTTCCCGACGGTACCGGCGGCAGCGAAGGCGGAACGGGGCTCCGTGGCCTCATGCAGCGCGCCGCGTCGGTCGACGGCACGTTGACCATCGACAGCCCGCCGGGCGGGCCGACCGTCATCACCGCGGAGCTGCCATGCGAATCGTGATCGCCGAGGACTCAGTACTGCTCAGGGACGGGCTGACCAGGCTGCTATCAGACGGTGAGTTCGAGGTCGTCGCGGCCGTGCCGGACGCTGAGCAGCTGCTCAAGGCGGTTGCTGAGCATCAGCCGGACCTGGCCGTGATCGACGTCAGGATGCCGCCGGGGTTCACCGATGAGGGCATCAAGGCGGCGCTGGTGATCCGTCGCCAGTATCCCGACGTCGCCCTGCTCGTGCTGTCCCAGTATGTCGAAGAGAGCTACGCGACCGACCTGCTGACGGAGGCGACGAGCTCGGTCGGCTACCTCCTGAAGGACCGGGTCGCGCACGTCAATGACTTCCTCGACGCTGTTCGCCGGGTGGCCGCGGGAGGCACTGCCCTTGATCCAGACGTCGTTGCGCAGCTGCTCGTCCGCCGTAAGGACGACCCGATGAGCAGGCTGACCCCGCGCGAGCAGCAGGTGCTGCGGCTGATGGCGGAGGGGCGCTCGAACGGCGGGATCGTCGAGCTGCTCAAGGTCAGCCCGAGCGCGGTTGAGAAGTACGTCACCAACATCTTCATGAAGCTCGACTTGCCGCCCACCGGGACCGACCACCGCCGCGTGCTCGCCGTACTCAAATACCTCGGCAGCTAACCCCTGAACGAACGCCAACGATGGACCGCTGGTGGGCCTATCGCACCACCAGCGGTCCATCGGTGCTCGGAAATGGTTAGGCGGTGCAGGACATGTCGTGCGCAGGCAGGACGCCGGTGTTGAGGTAGGCGTTCACCGCGCCGTCAACGCAGGCCGACCCGCGGAACAGGTACACGCCGTGCGTCCTGACGCCTTGCAGCGTGATCATCCGGGATCCAGCCAGTGCGTGGTGCATCGCGCGGCCCATGGACAAGATGGAGTTGATGTCCCCTGATGCGTTGACGACCAGTGCCGGTACGTGGTTCGCGATCCTGGGCGGGGGAGGCGGCTGGAACGGCCAGAACGCGCACGGCGTGATCGTCTGATCGACCGGGCTGAACAACGGCGCGCTGGCACGGTGGGCCTGGATGGCCCGCCAGTAGGCGCGCGGGCTGCGCGGCACCGGTGCGTCGTCGCACATGATCGCCGTCTGGGCGCTGCGCTGGGCAGACCCCGCGCTGGTTAGCTGCCTGGCGAGCGCGTGAAGCAGCATCGCGTCCGGCCTGGCTGGCCGGCCGTGAGCGGCTCGGTTCAAGGATGCAACGGTCGCGGCGAGCTCGGCGGCGTTGGCAGGTGAATCGTCGCTGAGCGGGTCGAGCAGAACCGCAGGCACGATCGTGTCATCAACGCGGAACGGGCCGACCGAGAGCGGATGCCGCGCCGCTGCACGGTAGATGCGGTAGACGGTCGCTATCACCTGGCTCGGGGTGCTGCCCAGGTGGTACTGGCTGTCGTGCATGGCCGCGAACTTGGCCCACTCGTGCAGCGCGGCCTCGCGCTGCGGCCCGTTGCTGCCCTTTGCCACGCCAGGGTGTGCCGGGTTGATCGCGCTGTCGAGCACGATCCGGCCCGCCCTGCCCGGGAACATCTGGGTGTACATCGCGCCGAGATACGTGCCGTAGGAGTACCCCAGGTAGGACAGCTTGGACTCGCCGAGCGCTCCGCGGATCACGTCCATGTCGCGCGCTGCGTTGGCCGTCCCGGCAAAGGGGAGCATGGCTCGCTGAAAGCGAGCGCAGCGGTGTGCCAGATTCCTGGTGAGGTGAACCATCTCGGTAAAGCTGGCTCTGCTTCGCCCGGCGCCGCGCGGCAGCCAGCCCCTGTTCCAGTGGCAGTTCATGTGGGTACTGCGTCCCGCGAACCGCTGGTCCATGCCGATCAGGTCAAACCGCGCTCCCGTCGCGCCCATCGCCTGACGGGCAAGCACCACGTCGGTGAGCACCGGCGTCGCCGGGCCGCCAAGATTGATGATCATGGCGCCGACCTTCTGAGCTGACGGATCCGCCGCCAGCCTGGAAATCGCGATCGTGATCGTGCGCCGTCCTGGATGGGCGTAGTCGAGCGGCACCATGATGTCAGCGCACCGCGCTCCTGCCGCGTCGAGAATCTTGCCGCCGGCGTCGTGCGGACCGCGCTGGCACCGGTGCCAGCGAACATGCTGCGAGTAGAACCGGGCCAGCCGGGGATCAGCCGCTCCGGCAGGCCGTGCCTGGCGGTGCGCGCTGATCCGAGCCGCATGTCCGGCTGGCGCGGCGGAAAGCACACCGGCCATGGTGAGTCCTGCGGCGAGCACCGCGGTGCTCCACCGTATTGCGTTCACGGGAAACTCCTTGCTGACTGACGGGCTGTCGATGGCCCGCTGAATCGTCGACAAGCCACAGGCTCGCTGCGCGCGGTGACGTTGTCGGTAGGGCAGTCAGCGCTGCAATGGTGGGGTTTTCCGCATAACGGGACCGCGATCGGCGGTCTTAGCGGGCCAGGCCCAAGCGCTGCCAATCGGTCACGAGAACCGTGGCCAGGCGCCGTAGTGCGAATTGCCACGTCAGCGGGGCGTCACGCCAGTCGAACCGGCCGGTCGCCAGCCTGGTAGCGGCAACCACGTCGTCCGGCACGACCACCAGGCCCCTGGCGGCCGGCAGGTAGCCGCTCAGCCTGGTGACGTCCAGCTTGGCGCCCTTCACCGGCATCCGGTTGACCACAACGGTGATCGGCTTGCCCCACTGATGCAGCAGATCTGTGGACTCTGCGACCAGGCTCGCGGTGGCCGGCTGAGCGTCGGTCAGCAGCACGACCTGATCCGCGGCCGCGATGGCAGCAGCCAGGGCCGGGTCCTGCAGGCCGGTGCCGCAGTCCAGCAGCACCAGGCTGAAGAAGTCCTTGAGCCTGGTGATCACGCGCCGGTACGCATCCTCATCGAGCGCGGTCATCCGCGCTGGGTCGGTGGGCGCCGGGACAACGAGCAGGCCATGGACGGCCCTGCCGAGCAGCGAGTCGAGCGCGGTGAGCGATAGCTCGTCATCATCGGTTACCAGGCGAGCTAGGTCATCGACGAACCATGACTGGTCCGGCGTCAGCACGCGGCCGAGCGAGCCGAAATCCGGATTGGTGTCGACCGCGACGATCGGATCCCGCCGTAGCAATGAGAACAACGTGCCGAGCAGGGCTGTCACAGTTGTCTTGCCGACGCCGCCCTTAGGGGAGACGACAGCGATCGTCGCGCAGTGCATGAGCCGGGGGCCGGTGATCCGCGCATCGAGTCGGCCGAGGTTGTCGAGTTCGCGCCACTTGACCCTGGCGCGTTCGAGGCGGGAAGGCGCCGCCTCGATCGTCAGGTCCGCTGGCCGGTAACGGTGACGGCCGGCCTCGTGACCATGGTTGCGTGCGGGTCGCGACTGCCCGTTCGGCGCCACCGAGCCTGAAGGCGACCGGGGAGGCGCTCCAGCCGGTCCGGGGACCGTCGGCGAGCCAATTCGCGGGATCGGCTCTGAACGCGCGGCGGGAATGGTTCCTGGGTCGGTGTGTTCAAGCGCCCCAGGCGCCGCGACCGGCGCGTCGTCCGGAAAGTAGCCGCTTGGGCTGGGCGGTGGGCCAGCCGGAGACGGGTCACCGGCCGGGGTGAGCTCCCCGGGTGCTGGCGGCTCTGGAGGCGGCACCTGGCCAGGGGGCTCCGCGTCCCTCAGGAACGCCGTACCGGCCCCGAGCAGCCGGTTTACCCGGCCAACACGTTGCGGCATCATCGCGTCGACGCGTTGCAGTGGGGTGAGATGATCGTCCGGTGGCGGCGCCACCGGGACTCCGGCGCGCGGCAGGTGCCTGGAAACCGAGGCCGAGTCCCGCACCATTCCGACGCCCTCTCGCATCTCGACACCGCTGTCCTGGGATGGATCCGGTCGCCGAAGCTGAATCACCGATCCCGGGCCGACGCCGTGGTCGGCAAGGGTGCCGTGCTGTGAGATCGGCCGTCCTGCGGGGTCCGCGAGATGCCAGCCATCGGCGGCCAGCCGGGCCGGGCTCGGATGCAGGCCCGCCATGGCGAGCAAGTCAGGCAGGAAGTCCGAAACCGGAGCATCGGCGGGAAGGTCTATGTCGTGCTGGCCAAAGGGACTGACCACGGTGATGCGCAGCAACTGATGCTTGGCGGGAATCATTACTCAGTTCTCGTCCTTCATGCCGTCTTAGCTGTGCTGGTTGGTCC
>DATELR010000086.1:0-14405 GCA_035276345.1 Streptosporangiaceae bacterium
GAGCGAGTACCTGACGATGGAGGGGCGCAAGTTCTCCTCGTCCCGCGCGGTCGTGATCTACGTGCGCGACTTCCTGAGCCGCTACGACGTCGATGCGCTGCGCTATTACGTCGCCATCGCCGGGCCGGAGAACCAGGACACCGACTTCACCTGGAGCGAGTTCATCCGGCGCAACAACGACGAGCTCGTCGCCAACTGGGGGAACCTGGTCAACCGCAGCATCTCGTTCGCGGCCAGGAACATCGGCTCGATCCCCCCGGCCGGGGAGCTGACCGAAACCGACCGCGCACTGCTCGAGAACTCGCGACAGGCGTTCGCGTCGATCGGCGAGTCGCTGTCGAGGTCGCGGTTCAAGGCGGCGATCACCGAGGTGATGCGGACACTCGGTGAGGCGAACAAGTATCTGTCCGACCAGGCGCCGTGGAAGCTTCGCGAGTCCGACCCTGAGCGGATGAAGACGATCCTGCACGTCGCGCTGCAGCTGGTCGACGACGGCAAGACGCTGCTAACCCCGTTCCTGCCGCGCTCGTCGCAGCGCGTCTACGAGATGCTCGGCGGGGATGGCACCTGGTCCGACATGCCGCGGATCGATCAGGTCGATGAGGACGGCGGTCCCTCCTATCCGGTGATCACCGGCGATTACTCCGGCGCGGCGACATGGGAGTCGGCCCCGATCCGGCCGGGAACAGCGCTGAGCGCCCCGACGCCGCTGTTCGCCAAGATTGACCCTGGCGTGGTCATCGACGAGCTGAACCGGCTCGGCGGCTACGACACCGACGCGGAGGACGCGTGAAGGACGGGTGCTCGGAGCAACCATGAAGGCGCCCCCTGCACCGCCGCCCCCGCCGCTCCCCGCGCCTGCTTTTGACGCGCACACGCACCTGGACATGCTGCCGGGGCCGGTCGAATCCGTGCTCGCCGAAGCCCGCGCGGCGCGGATCGACCGGGTCGTGACGATCGGCTGCGACGTCGAGTCATCCCGGTGGGCGGCGGCGTGCGCGGCCGAGCACGCCGACGTCTACGCCGCCGTAGCGATCCATCCGAACGAGACCGCGAACGCAGCAGCCGAAGGCGGCCGCGATGCAGTGCTGGCGGTGATCGCCGACCTCGCGACCCAGCCGAAGGTGCGCGCGGTCGGCGAGACCGGCCTGGACTACTACCGCGATTACGCGGCTCCTGAGCTGCAGCGGGAATGGTTCCGCGGCCACATCGAGATCGCGAAAGCCGCGGGCAAGGCGCTGATGATCCACGACAGGGAGGCGCACGCCGACGTTCTCGACATCCTTGCGCTACAGGGCGCTCCAGAGCATGTCATCTTCCACTGTTTCTCTGGCGACGCTGACATGGCCAAGCGGTGCGCCGACGCCGGGTACGTGATGAGCTTCGCGGGCAATGTGACGTTCCCGAGCGCTGGTCAGCTACGCGAGGCGGCGGCTGTCGCGCCACCGGAACTGATCCTGGTCGAGACCGATGCGCCGTACCTGACGCCCGTTCCCAACCGGGGCAGGATGAACGCCCCTGCCCAGGTTGCGCACACGCTGCGGGCGATCGCCGACGTCAAGCGGATGGATGTCGCCGAGCTGTGCGCGGCAGTGATGGCGAACGGGCAGCGGGTCTTCGGCCCCTGGCATGATGCGGCGGCTCCGTGACCGTTTCGAGGACGAGCCAGGCCGTCGCGATGACCAGGGCTGGTCTCGCCAGGCCGCACAGCGCGGACGGTGATCCGCTGGCGCAGGAGCGGCTCTGCGCCGGGATGGCGTCGGTCGTGCTGACCGACTTCCAGGCGAGCCTGGCCGCCAGGACGGCGTTCTTCGACGGACAGGTGACGTCGGCGATCGAGGCCGGTGTTGATCAGGTCGTAATCCTCGGCGCCGGGTACGACGACCGCGCGCTGCGGTTCCGCACGGCCGGGGTGAGGTTCTTCGAGGTCGATCACCCCGACACCCAGGCCGACAAGCGAGCAAGGCTGGACACGATCCTGGCCGAGGACGATCTGGCCGACGTGGCGGGGCGGCCGGTATTTGTCGCCGCCGACTTCGGCAGCGACGACGTCGCAGCGGTGCTCAGCGCCGCGAGCCATGACCGGGAGCGCGCGACCTTGTTCCTGTCTGAAGGGCTGCTCGTCTATCTCGATCAGCCCACGACCGTGCGCTTCCTGTCCGGCGTTCGGGCTGCCGCCGCAGCGGGCAGCGCGCTTGCCGCCAGCCTGTCCGTGCACGCCGACGGCATCGATTCGGCAACCGTCGTCGCGCGCGCCAACGCCAGGCGCCGCACCGCGGTGGCCGAGCCGTGGCGGACCATACTCCCGGTTTCTGGTCAGATCGCGCTGCTCGCGAGCGCTGGCTGGGAAGTGACAGCAGCCGCTGACGCCGCCGATTTCGGCACGGGTGCCGATCCAGGCCGGTCGTTGCTGGTCACGGCCGCTCCGGCTGGTTAGCGTGCTGTCAGTGACCCACGACGCCGGCACGGCCGCGCGGCTTCTCGGCCCGGCCGAGATCAGGCAGATCGCTGATCGGCTGGCGGTCTGGCCGTCCAAGCGGCTCGGCCAGAACTTCGTAATCGACCCGGGCACGATCAGGCGCATTGTGGGGCTGGCCGGCTTGCGGTCCGAGGACGTGGTGCTCGAGGTCGGACCGGGCGTCGGCTCGCTCACGCTCGGGCTGCTCGGTGCCGCGCGCCGTGTCGTCGCGGTCGAAGTCGACCCGGTTCTCGCGGCGGAACTGCCCGCCACAGTCGCTGACCGGGCGCCAGCACTCGCGGACCGGCTCACGGTCATCACCGCCGACGCGCTCGCTATTGACTCGGTCCCCGGAGCCGCTCCCACGGCTTTGGTGGCGAACCTGCCGTACAACGTCGCGGTCCCGGTCGTGCTGCATCTGCTGGAGCAGCTCCCGTCGGTCGAACGCGCCCTTGTCATGGTCCAGGCCGAGGTCGCCGACCGGATGTCGGCCGCTCCGGGAAGCAGGACGTACGGCGTCCCGTCCGTAAAGCTGGCCTGGTACGGCATCGCCCGGCGGGCGGGCGCGGTGTCCAGGACCGTGTTCTGGCCAGCGCCGAATGTGGACTCGGCGCTGGTGGCTTTCACCCGCTGGCCGGATGGCAGCGGTCCGAACCAGGTCGCTGGCCAGCCTGGCGTTACCCGCGAGGAGGTCTTCGGCGTGGTCGACGCGGCGTTCGCGCAGCGACGCAAGACGCTCAGGTCGGCGCTCGCCGCATGGGCGGGTTCTCCTGCGGCCGCGGAAAAGGTGCTGCGGGAGGCCGGCGTGGAGCCCTCGCTGCGGGGCGAGGCGATTGGCATCGAGCAGTACATCCAGATTGTTCTGGCAAGGCGCAAAGCGCGTACCATCAACGAATCGTGACGCACGTGACACAAGTCGACGAGTCATCGGACTCCGTCACCGCCCGGGTGCCTGCGAAGGTGAATCTGCAGCTCTCGGTCGGCCCGCTGCGCGAGGACGGCTACCACGATCTCGTCACCGTGTTTCACGCGGTGTCGCTGTTCGACGAGCTGACCGTTACCCATGCCGACCGGACCAGCGTCACGGTCTCTGGTGAGGGCGGACCCGCGGTTCCGCTCGGACCTGCCAACCTTGCGGTACGCGCCGCCGTAGCGCTGGCGCGGGCGACGGGCCGCCGCGGCAAGGGGGCGAGCGGAGTTCGGATCGAGCTCCGCAAGCGGATCCCGGTGGCGGCCGGCCTGGCCGGCGGAAGCGCGGACGCGGCCGGGGCTCTCGTCGCCTGTAACGAGCTGTGGGGCACCGGGCTCAGCGTCCACGAGCTGTCCGCAATCGCCGCGAAGCTCGGAAGCGACGTGCCGTTCGCGCTGACCGGTGGGACAGCCATCGGCCTTGGCCGCGGCGAGCGGCTGACGACCGCGCTGGTTTCAGGCAGCTACCAGTGGGTGCTCGCGTTCGGCGCCAGCGGGCTGTCGACGCCCGATGTCTACGCGGCATGTGACCGGCTGCGGGCGGCGCGGCGCTCCAAAGACGGCACGCCGCGCGTCGTGCCCGACCCAGAGCTCAACACCAATCTGATGGCCGCGCTGCGATCAGGGGATCCGGCGGCTGTCGGGCCGCTGCTGAGCAATGACCTGCAGCCCGCCGCTCTCTCGCTCCAGCCGCTGCTGCGGCAGGCGCTGCAAGCCGGCAAGGAGCACGGGGCGCTCGGCGCGATTGTTTCCGGGTCGGGGCCGACCTGCGCGTTCCTGGCGAAGGACGCAGACGCGGCCCGTGAGCTTGCGGTCGGAGTCACCGGGGCCGGCGTCTGCCGGGCAGTCGTCCAGGTCTCAGGTCCGACGCCCGGTGCCAGCGTGGTGGAATCGGGCGCCCTCGCGTGAACCTCGTCAACCTCGAGGCCGCCGTCAAGGCCTACGGGGAGCGCGTGCTGCTCGACCACGTCTCGCTCGGGGTTGAGGCTGGCGACCGGATCGGCGTGGTGGGCCGAAATGGCTCCGGCAAGACCACCTTGCTCGCGGCCCTGGCCGGGGTCGCGGATCTGAACTCAGGGCGCTCGACCAAGGCAAGTGACGCGTCCATCGGGTACCTGCCGCAGGCCGAGCGACTGGCGGGGCAGGTGCGGGAGATCGTGTTCGGGGCGCTGGCCGAGCACGAATGGGCGACCGATGCCCGGGCGCGCGGGTTGCTGGCGGCGCTGCTTGCCGGCATCGACCTTGACGCGCAAGCTGAGCGGCTCTCTGGCGGTGAACGGCGCCGCGTCGCGCTCGCGGCCTTGCTGCGCGGGACACATGACCTGCTGTTGCTCGACGAGCCGACCAACCACCTGGACATCGAGGCGATCAGGTGGCTGGCCGAGTATCTGACAACGCACGGCAAGGCGTTCGTCGTGGTGACCCACGACCGGTGGTTCCTCGACGCGGTCTGCGATCGCACCTGGGAGGTCTCGGACGGCCAGGTGCACCCTTACGACGGCGGCTACTCCGCTTACGTACTGGCCAGAGCCGAACGGGCCAGGCAAGCCGCGGCACTCGACCAGCGCAGGCGCAACCTGCTCCGCAAGGAGCTTGCCTGGCTGCGCCGCGGTCCGCCGGCCAGGACCAGCAAGCCCAAGTTCCGCCTGGATGCCGCGGCGGCGCTGATCGACGGCGAGCCCGCACCCAGGGACGACGTTGAGCTGTCCCAGCTCGCCACGGCGCGCCTCGGCAAGACGGTGATCGACCTGACCGACGTATCTGTCCGGATCGGCGACCTGACGCTGCTCGATCACGTGACCTGGCAGCTAGGACCCGGCGACCGGGTTGGCGTCGTGGGTGTCAACGGGAGCGGGAAGACGACGCTGCTGAACGTGCTGGCCCAGTCGGACGATCCGACGGATTCGCCCGCTGAGTACCGGCGCAGCGGCGAGGTCGTGACCGGCAAGACCGTGCGGCTCGGCTATCTCACTCAGGAACCGCCGGACGTCGACCCTGATCTGCGGGCGCTTGAGGCGGCCGAACAGGTCAGGAGCTCGGTCCGGATCGGCAAGCGTGAGCTGACCGCAGGCCAGCTCCTTGAGCGACTCGGCCTGCGCGGCGAGCGGCAGTGGACTCGTGTCGCTGAGCTCTCCGGCGGCGAACGGCGGCGATTGCAACTCCAGACGCTGCTGATGGACGAGCCGAACGTGCTGCTCCTCGACGAGCCGAGCAATGACCTGGACATCGACACGCTCACCGAGCTCGAGGACCTGCTGGACGGGTTCCCCGGTTCGATCGTCGTCGTCAGCCACGACCGGTACTTCCTCGAGCGGGTCACCGGCCACGTGCTGGCTCTTGTCGACGGGAAGCTCGCGTTCCTGCCAGGCGGCATCGATGAGTACCTGGCGCTCAGAGACGAGGGCCGGGCAGGCAAGCCGGCCCGGCCCGCCACGCAGGATCCGGCCGTGGACGGCGCCGGCGCTCCGCCGGCGGGGCCATCGGCCGGTGAGCTGCGGGAGGCGAGGAAGGAGCTCGCGCGGCTTGACCGGCAGCTCGCGCGGCTTAGCGGCAAGGAATCCGAACTGCACGCGGCGCTTGCCGAGGCGAGCGCGGACTATCAGCGGCTGATTGAGCTCGGAGACGAGCTGCGAGTGGTGCAGGCCGAGAAAGCATCGGTCGAGGATCGCTGGCTCGAGGCCGCCGAGCTCGCCGGGAGCTAGCCGCGGGCGGTTGTGGTCATGCCGGGCTCTTGATCGTGTGCCAGAACGCGCGGGCGATGACCCGGTAACCGGCGTTGTTCGCGTGCTCGTCCGGCCCGCGCGGCGGACTGGCGCACATCCAGGTCAGCGAGCAGATCCTGGCCACGTTCGGCGGTATTGCTCCCGGGTTGCTGGCCTTGGGTGACGTCTTGGAGTTCGCCTGCCCGCTCTTCCGGCCGAAGTCGGAGGTCCGGAACGCGGCGAACACGTTGGCCACGCGCGCTCCGTAGTGCTGATAGCTGTCGGTCAGCATCTTGTTGGCGCCGGCCGCGACGGCGCCGGTCAGGATGCCGATCTGCCTGCCGGGCGTGCCTCGCTTCCAGAGCGCGAGTTCCGGAACGTAATACGTCATGCCGACGATCAGGACCCGCTTCCCGGCTGCCGCGCGCAGCGTCGCCAGGATGTGGTCCAGGTTCTTGCCGATCTCCGGCAGCCTGCCCACGACGCACGGCAGGATGGCGGTCATCCCGCCGTCGACGCAGGAGTTCGGGTCGTTAGCGCCGATGTCGATGGTGATCAGCGCGGTGTGGCCGCGATGGGTCCGCAAGAACGTCGCAGCCTGGGCAAGCTGGCTGCCTGCCGGGTACTGGCAGATGCCGCCGTGGATCATCGTTTCCGTTGTCTCGCCCGAGCAGCCGAGCTTGACCAGGCGAAGCCGCCGCAGGTGATCGCGAAGCGTCGTCATGAGCCGGTCGGGATATCCCTGGTTGGTCGCGACGTCCTGCCCGGTCGAGGTCGGCTGGACGCCCTGGGACAGCGAGTCGCCGAGCGACAGGTAGAACGATGTGCCGCGGTTCCCGCCGGCGAGTGCTGATCGGAGTGCGCGAACCGGGTCAGGCTGGCTGTGCGCTGCACCGGTTCCGCTGCTTGCGCTGGCGGGTCCGTCGTTGGAGCAACCCGTCAGCATGATCACGCCGGCGAGCAACACCAGCGCCGAACGGATGGTAAAGCTACGAAGTTGCATTGGTATCGAACGGGCTGAGCAGCAGTCGGAGCAATGATGCGAGCTGGTCGCGCTCGCTGGAGTCGAGCCCGGTGAGCAGGCCGCGTTCCTGCTCGAGCAGCGCGGTCAGCGCGGCGTCGGCGACCGATAGGCCGCGATCGGTGAGCTGGACCAGGACGCCGCGCTTGTCCTGCGGGTCGGGCAGCCGCCTGACCAGGCCGCTCGCGGCCATGCGGTCGATCCGGTTGGTCATCGTTCCCGATGTCACCAGCGTCGCGCGCAACAGGGCACCAGGGCTCAGCTGATACGGCTCGCCTTGCCGTCGCAGCGCGGACAGCACGTCGAACTCCCACGTCTCCAGGCCGTACGCCGCGAATGCCGTGCGGCGCGCGCGGTCCAGATGCCTGGCGAGCCTGGACACGCGGCTCAGCACCTGGAGCGGCTCGAGATCGAGGTCGGGCCGTTCTGCCCGCCAGCCAGCGACGAGGTCGTCGACTTCGTCGCGCTGTCCGGCGTCGAGTCCGTCGCGAGCCCTGGTCCGTTCCACCCGTGCAGCATATCTCTTGACATCGAGAATTCGGGTGGCCACACTTGAGAGGAATCTTGACATCGAGATACTTGCCGTGAGCGGCGGGTGCCGGGGGTCCGCGAGGCGGTCCGGCCAAGGAGGGCGAACATGTGGGATCCGACCAGGTACCGGCAGTTTGGCGCGGAGCGCTCGCGGCCCTTCTATGAACTGGTCGCGCGGATCGGTGCCACCGAGCCGCGTTTCGTCGCCGACCTCGGCTGCGGGCCAGGTGAGCTGACTGCCGACCTGTGCGCACGCTGGCCGGGCGCCGAGGTGCTCGGCGTAGACAACTCCGCTGAGATGATCGCGGCCACGGAGGCAATTGTGGCGGGGCTGCCGGAAGGGAGCCGGGGACGGCTGAGTTTCGAGCTCGCGGACGTCTCCGACTGGGAGCCGCCTCGTCCGGTCGACGTGATCGTGTCCAACGCGATGCTGCAGTGGCTGCCCGAGCACGAGAAGCTGCTGCACCGCTGGGTTGGCCATCTCGCGCCAGGCGGCTGGCTGGCCTTCGCGGTGCCCGGAAACTTCGACCAGCCGACCCACAGCCTGCTGCGCGACATGGCGGCGTCACCGAGGTGGCGCGACCTGCTCGCCGGTGTCGCGTTCAACCGCCAGGCCGCCGATCCCGCCGAGTACCTGGACCTGTTGGCCCGTGAGGGATGCGCGGTCGACGCCTGGGAGACGACCTACCTGCACGTCCTGGCGGGCGACGATCCCGTTCTGCGCTGGTATCAGGGAACTGGGCTGCGGCCCGTGATCGCGGCGCTGGACGCGGAGCAGGCAGCCGAGTTCATGTCCGAGTACGGCGCGCTGCTGCGCGAGCATTTCCCGCGCCAGCCCTATGGCACGGTCCTGCCGTTCCGCAGGGTGTTCGTGGTTGCCCAGCTCACGGGGTGACTGATTCGCCGGCTGCCGCCGGCCGCCGGCCGCCCAGTTTCGCGTCCCGCCGGTGTCTGCAGAGGACGGGAGTGCAACTGACGCGGAAGAAGGTGTGGCACGGTGACTGTGATGACAGCCGATCTGATCTCGAAGGCGCAGGCAGGGGACGGCGACGCGTTCCGCGAGCTGACCGAGCCGCACCGCCGGGAGCTGCAGGTGCACTGCTACCGGATGCTCGGGTCCTTTCAGGATGCCGAGGACACGTTGCAGGACACGTTGCTTGCCGCTTGGCAGGGTCTCGGCGACTTCCAGGGACGCGCGTCGATCCGCACGTGGCTCTACCGGATCGCCACTAACCGGTGCCTCAACGCGCTTCGCGCGGCCAGCCGGCGACCCGCTAAGGAGTGGGACATCCCCAAGGTCGTGCCGCCCGAGCCGACCCGGCTCGGTGAGATCGTGTGGCTCGAGCCATTTCCCGACGCCCGTATGGAGGGCGCGTTCGACGTGCCGCCAGGCCCGGAGGCGCGCTACGAGCAGACCGAAGCGATCTCCCTGGCCTTCGTGACCGCGCTGCAGGCGCTGCCGCCTCGCCAGCTCGCCGTGCTCATCTTGCGTGACGTGCTCGGCTTCCACGCGAACGAGGTCGCCGGCATGCTCGACTCCACCGTCGACTCGGTCAATAGCGCGCTCAAGCGAGCCCGTGCGGGCCTGGAGCGCCACCGACCGCCGGCCGCCGATCCCGCGCCGGCTCCGGCCGCTGGATCACCTTCTGAGGACGCGCTCGTAGCGAAGTTCGTCAGTGCCTACGAGGCGGCTGATCTCGACGCCGTGGTGGCGCTGCTGACCGACGACGTGTTCATGTCGATGCCGCCGATGCCGCTGGAGTACGAGGGCGTAGATGTGGTAGCCCGGTTCTGCGCGCAGATCCTCGGCCCTGGCCGCAGGTTCGACCTCGTTCCGACCCGAGCCAACGGTCAGCCGGCGTTCGGTGCTTATCTGCGCTCGCCGGCTGGGGTGAGCCACGGGACCGGGCTGATCGTCCTCACGGTCAGGGGCAACCGGATCTGCGCGATGAGCCGGTTCGAGAACAGCGTGCTCCCGTGGTTCGGGCTGCCGCGATCGATTCCGGGCCGGTAGCCGGGCTTGCGGGGCGCCGGGGCCGTGATCAGAGCTTCTTGTCGTCCAGCTGCTTGAGCGCCGCAGGAGAAATCTTGGGCTTGGGGTCCAGCTGGGACAGCCCGTTCCAGGCAAGGTTGACCAGGTGGGCGGCCATTTCCTCCAGCTTCGGCTTGCGTACGTCGAGCCACCACTGGCCGGCGAACGCAACCATTCCGACCAGCATCTGCGAGTACGTCGGCGCGAGCTTCGGGTCGTAACCGCGAACCTTGAGCACGTCGGCCAGGATGTACTCGACCTGGCTGGCGATGTCGCTGATCAGGCTCGCGAAAGTCCCTGAGCCTGAGGCCGGGTGCGAGTCTCGCACCAGGATCCGGAAGCCGTCGCTGTTGTCCTCGATGTAACGGAGCAGCGCCACCGCGGCGGCCTCGAACTTCTCCATCGTGTCTTCGCCCTGGAGGACCTCGGTGGCCATGGCCAGGAACCGGTCGACCTCGCGATCGACTACGACGGCGTACAGGCCCTCCTTGCCGCCGAAGTGCTCGTAGACGACCGGCTTAGACACGCCCGCCCTCGCGGCGATTTCCTCGATCGACGTGCCGTCCAGGCCGCGCTCCGCGAACAGGCGACGCCCGATATCGAGAAGCTGCTCGCGTCGCTGCTTTCCTGTCATTCGCTTGCGGTTGGTCGCAGGGGGATGACTGGTCACTGCCCCATCATGCAGCGAACCAGAGACATCGAGTTAATCGGAGGCCTCGCGACGGGTTAACTCCTCGGGTCATTGCGGGCGGCGTTGGTCCTGGTGAGCTAGCTGTCCGCGGTCGCGGGCCGCTTGGTCATGGAGCCGAGCAGACGCACATCGCCGACCTTCTTGCCGGTCAGCCTGACCTCGTCAGGCCAGCGGACGTTGTACACCCAGCCGAGCTTCTCGACCAGCCAGATGCCGCGTGCGGCGATGTCGATCTGACCCTTGAAGACGCCGTGCCTGGCGCACGTCGGGTCCGCGTGATGCAGGTTGTGCCACGACTCACCGAACGACAGGACAGCCAGCCAGGCCACATTCTTGGACTTGTCCCTGGCCTCGAATTCACGCTTGCCGAACGTGTGGCAGATCGAGTTGATCGACCAGGTGACGTGGTGCAGGAATGAGACCCGGACCAGGCTCGCCCAGAAGAACGCGATCACGGCGCCCAGCCAGGACATCGTCCAGAGGCCGCCGATCACGGCGGGGAGGGCCAGCGTGAGCGCGACCAGGGGCGGGAACATCTTGTGCGTCCGGACGATGTCCTTGTCGGCTAGCCAGTCCGGTGAGTACTTTTTGTGCGACGTGACATCGCGGTCGAACAGCCAGCCCATGTGGGCCCAGACCATGCCTTTGGTGAGCGCCTTCCAGTCCTCGCCGAATCGCCACGGCGAGTGCGGGTCGCCTTCCTTGTCGCTGTACTTGTGGTGCCGCCGATGGTCGGAGACCCAGTCGAGGATCGGGCCCTCGATCGCCATCGATCCGGCGATGCCGAGCGCGATCTTGAACGCTCGCTTGGACTTGAAGGAGCCGTGAGTGAAGTAGCGATGGAAGCCCATCGCGATACCCAGCCCCGAGAACAGATAGAAGAAGATCCCGATCACGATGGTCTGCCAGTTCAGCAGACCCCAGACCCAGGCCACGGGTATGGCCGCGACTAGCGCGAGCATGGGGACGCCAGTGAAGATGGCGACGGCAGCGCGCTGGCCGGTCGACCTCGGCTCTGGCTCGAACTCAGGTACTGGCGCGCGGCGGGTGCGTTGCTGGTCTTGCTTCTGCTCGGCAGGCGTGACAGATACGTCGGTGGTGGCGGTCATCACGGTTCCTCGCTGGCTCGAAGGGCCGGTCAGAAGAGCGATCCGCATAACCGAGGTCATGGGCCGGGCGAATACGCTTACGTAACCGTAGCTTACGGTAGCGTAGGTTTCCCAAGGCTAATAGAGCGATATCCGACAGAATTCGGCCCCTGCGCCTTGTAACCTTCGCTCAAACCTGCCCTGCCGCTCCGCGATCATGCAAAGAAGTTCAGCGCGGCCGTTTGCGCTCGGTGAGGAGCAGAAGCGACTCTCCGTACTAGAGGGGATCTGGATGCGGCGCAACAGCAGGCTCACCTCGGCCAGTTCCGTCATGCCGCGGCAGCCCAGGTAAAGGAATCCAGGCTCTCGTGCGTGTCTGGGGTGTGGAGCGTAGACGACAAGAATTCACTGAGTTCTACACCTCTTCCAGGGATGACTGCCTTCGGATCGTGCTGGTCAGCGTCGGCAACAGGCAGCTGGCCGAAGACCTGGTGGCAGAGGCGTTCACTCGCGCCTGGACGTCCTGGCGCACGGTGCGCGAGCACCCAGTGCCGCGCGCCTGGGTGGTCAGGACCGCGCTGAACACCAACGTGTCCTGGTGGCGCCGCCGCCGGCGAGAGCTGACGGTGGATGCCCGCACGGCACTGACTCTCCTGGACGCCGCCCAGCCCGGGCCGTCGGCGGGCCTCGATCTTGACGAGGACCTGGCTGCGGCGGTTCGAGCGCTTCCGGCCAGGCAGCGCGAGGTGATCACGTTCAGGGTCTTCTTCGACCTGGATACCGATGCCACCGCGAAGTTGCTTGGCATCTCCGCAGGCACCGTCGGCGCGCACCTTCACCGGGCGCTCGCCGCGCTCCGCATGCAGATGCAGTCCTTCAGCGACCAGGGGGTCACCCAATGAACGAAGACGACATGCTGGCGGCGACGCGACGCTCCCTCACCAGCATCAAGGAATCCCTTTCTGACGTGCACATGGACCAGCCGCCCGAAGCGATCATCGCGCGTGCTCGCGGCCGCCGGCTGCGCCGCGGCCTGCCCGCCCTTGGCGGAGGCGCCCTGGCGCTAGGGATCGGCCTGGCATTCTCCTTGTCCGGCAGCCCGGCTGCCGCGCACGGGGTTCACGTCAACCTCGCGGCGTGGTCGGTCAATACGACGTCAGCTGGCCAGGTCAACCTGACGATCCGGCAGCTGAAAGACCCGGCCCGGCTGAGCCACACGCTGGCCGATGCTGGCGTAGCGGTGAAACTGACCTCCGGCCCGGTCTGCGCGCCCCCTTCGGGCGACCTGGCGGCACTCCCGCGGGTCGTGCGCAAGCTGCCGAACCCGGACGGCGATGTGGTGATCAGGATTAACCCTGCTGCAATGCCGGCCGGAGCGGAACTGGTGATCGGCATCGGCCACCTCAGCATGGGCTCAGGACATGGGCGCTCGGCAGCGTTTGGCTTGATCAAGGCCGGAACCACGCTGGACTGCTCCACGCACAAAACTGGGGCCTGACCCGCAGCGACAAGACGGGCGGCGAGGCGAAGCGCCTCGCCGCCCGTTGCGGCAGCCCTCATGGTTCATGGGGGCTCCAGACGGTCTAGCGGCAACCGGACGGCGCCGGCCAGAGCGCGTTGACCTGATGCCTTCTCCGCGCCGCACGGCCGGAAGACGCGGGTACAGTGTGACCTGTCTCAATCCCGGGTCGTCTAGTCTGGCAGGACAGATGTTTTTGGTGCATCCAACCGAGGTTCGAATCCTCGCCCGGGAGCTCCGTTAGCTACAAAGTAAGTTCGCTACCTGATAAAGCGTTCGGCGCGGCCAGGTAGGCACGGTCGTCGGTGAGATGGTCGTGGGTGTCGGGATCGCTCGAGGTGGTCGGGCACATCATTGCTGCTGATGCCCATCCCTCGATCTGGCGGTACAAGTCGATGCTGCGGCGGACCAGTATCCGCAGGCAGCCGTGGTAGTCATCGCCCGTGTTCTTTCGAACCGTCAGCGGATTGTGATGCTTGATCAGCGGGAGCCTGAAGTCGGCGTCTTCAAAGCCGACTACTTTCCGCCAGAACCGCTGGGCGGCAACAGGATCGGCCGTCTCGTGGATGCTGACCCTGAAGATCAGGCGGTCGTTCGACACGCCGGCTACCTCGAGGAAACGCAGGAACAGCTTCACAAGCTGAGGGTCGCTGTTGATGAAGTCGATGCGATCGCTTCGACGGTACGGCTTGTTCTTCGCTCCTTCGCACCAATAGGCAACGGCGCCCGCTATGAGGATCTCGCGGTCAGATAGCTGGCCGATCTGATTTGCTGCAGCCTGGCTGACCGCGACCTTTGCCTGCTCGCGTCGCTCACGCTCCTCGGCCCAGTACGCGGACACCCCGGCCATTTGGCGTTGACGAGCCTCTTTGTAACTCAGGGTCTCGGATTCGGGGATCGAGCGCACCCAAAGGGAGACAGAGCTCTTCGAGACGCCGAGCCTGGCAGCAATCTCGTTGTACACCAGACCCTGCCGGCGCAGTTCCCTAGCTTGGGCCCGGAGCTCATCCTTAGCCTTCGGCCGCCGAGTCCAGTCGGGAGGCGGTTCGCCGCGTAAGGCCTCGTTCAGCATGTGGTTGCTGGTGATCCGCAGGATCTCCTTGATTTCCCTGCGGGACTTGCCAGCCCTTCTGAGCCCGATCGCTTGTACTCGCAACTGCTCTAATTGATTGCCCATATTCGAATCTTAGTGCGAGGGTCTGACACTTTCTGGCGCCAATTGTTGCGGGATGCCCTAACTGAATTCGGCGCGGACGCCGAGCAGGCGCACGGGCTCTTGCCGGCCGAACTCTTCGAGCGCGGCCAGCGCGGCCTCCTTGATCCGTTCCGGGTCGCTGGTGGGCTCTGGCAGCGTCCGCCCGTGCGTGTGGGTGAAGAACGGCGCGAACCTGATC
>DATELR010000087.1:0-17768 GCA_035276345.1 Streptosporangiaceae bacterium
CGTATTCGAGCAGCGGCTGAGCGCGGCTCGGGTGGCGCAGCTTGGACAGCGACTGCTTCTCCAGCTGCCTGATCCGCTCCCTGGTCAGGCCTAGCGCCTTACCGATCTCGTCCAGCGTGTGCGGATTGCCGTCGTACAGCCCGAACCGCATCGCCATGATCGTGGCCTCGCGCGGCGTCAGCGCGTCGAGCGCGTGCCGCAGCTGGTCTGCCATCAGCTGCCGGTCGACGAGCTCGGATGCCTCCGGCGCGTCGACGTCCTCGATGAGGTCGCCGATGCTGGTCTCGCCGTCCTCGCCGATCGTCGAGTCCAGGCTGATCGGCTGCCTGCTGGTGCGCAGCAGCTCCTCGATCTGATCCGGCGTCCGGTCGAGCTCAACAGCGAGCTCCTCTGGCGTCGGCTCGCGGCCGAGCCGCTGGTGCATGTCTCGCTCAACCCTGCTGAGCTTGCTCAGCATCTCGAGCACGTGCACGGGCAGCCTGATGGTCCTGGCCGAGTCGGCGAAGCCGCGCTGGATCGCCTGCCTGATCCACCACATGGCGTAGGTGGAGAACTTGTAGCCCTTGCTGTAGTCGAACTTCTCAACCGCCCTGATCAGGCCCAGGTTGCCTTCCTGGACAACGTCGAGCAGGGACAGGCCGCGGTCGCTGTACTTCTTTGCGACCGAAACCACCAGCCGCAGGTTCGCCTCGAGCATGTGCGCCTTGGCCCGGCGGCCATCGGCGGCCACTGCCTCAAGATCGGCGGTCAGATCCTCGCTCAGGTCGGTCTCGGTCTCCAGCTTGTGCTCGGCGTACAGGCCGGCTTCGATTCGCTTGGCGAGATCGACCTCCTGCTCGGCGGTCAGCAGGCTGGTACGCCCGATCGACTTGAGGTAGGTGTGCACCGAGTCGCCCATGACCGAGGTCTGGTCGTCCAGATCCGCCTCGCCAGAGTCGTCATCGGCAACGGCGGTCAGCTCAGCAGCCTGCCTACGGTCTTTACGTCCGCGCTGGCGGGTCGCCTTCGCACGGGTCCCTCGTGCAGGCTCAGGCTCGGCTTCCTCGATGTCGTCGAGGAGGTCGGCATCATCTTCAAGTTCTGCCACGGCTAGATCCGGGCCGAGCTCCATCTCGGCGAGGTCCGACACGGCATGAGTCACTTCAGCAGGCTCCACTTCAGAAAGTCCGTCACGATCGGCCGGAGGCCTCGTGGTGGTTGGAACGGCGGCGGGTTCGTTTGCCTCGTTGCCGAGCTGGACGCCCTCATCGGACAGCTCGCGCAGGATCGAGCGAGCTTCCGCAGGGGTAACGTTCGCCTGCTCGAGAGCGTTCCTGAGCTCTGGAAGCATGAGGTAGCCCTGGCGGCGCC
Organism: Streptosporangiaceae bacterium; assembly: GCA_035276345.1. Classification (GTDB taxonomy): domain Bacteria; phylum Actinomycetota; class Actinomycetes; order Streptosporangiales; family Streptosporangiaceae; genus Chersky-822. The sequence continues at coordinate 1,351 of DATELR010000087.1, forward strand.
CGCGCCGGACAAGCTCGTCGACATGCGTCGCAGCTGCCTCTTCATCGCGGCGCTCGGACAGAGCACTAGCGGTCCTCGGCATCAGACACCTCCGTTCGCTCGCGTAGCGGTGACGCAGATCACATCGCCCGCTTTCAGCAGTACCCAAGAGCCGCTGCACTTGGTATTGTGCAGTGCGGGCGCTATGTATAACGCGCGACGGGTCTTTTTGTTTCCCGCGCTGCGCTAGCGTGCCGAAAATCCTTGCTGTGCCCGGAGCCCGGGGTGCTCGGCTGGCTACCCCGCCCCGATCGCAATATCCCTGATGACCTGCCGGTCAGGCTTGCCCGACGGCAGCATCGGCAACTCGCCGACGACCATCATCGCTCGCGGCGCAGCATAACGCGGCAGCCGGTCCCGCGCGAACGTCCTGATGTCGTCCAGGCTCGGCGGATCCGAAGGGTCCGCCGGGACGACCATCGCGGTCACCCGCTCACCCCAGTCGGGATCAGGAATGCCGACGACCACGACGTCGCATACGCCCGGGCAGTCGCGCAGCACGTGCTCGACCTCACCGGCGACGACCTTCTCGCCGCCGGAATTGATCACGTCGTCGGCCCGCCCCCGCACCTTGAGCTGCCCGTCTGACAGCTCGCCGAGGTCGGAGGTCACGAACCAGCCGTCCTGCAAGGCGGCCCTGGTCAGCTCGGGGGCCAGCCGGTACCTGGAGAAGAGAACAGGCCCGCTGATCTTGATCCGGCCGTCCGCGTCGGTGGCGACATGGACGCCGTCGAGCGGCACGCCGTCGTAGACGCATCCGCCGCACGTTTCGGTCATGCCGTAGGTCGTGACCACCCTGGCTCCTGCTGCCGCTGCCTCGTCGAGCAGCCCCGGCTGCACAGCGGCTCCGCCAAGCAAGATCGCGCGGAATCCGCTGAGCGGGGCGCCGCCGTCCAGCAGCCTGCGCAGCTGGGTCGGCACCAGGGAGATGTAGTGGCAGCCCGAGCCGGGCTGAGCTACCTCGCGGACGATGACGCCAACATCGGCGCGATCGGTGACCACCGGCGAAGAACCTGCGAGCAGCGATCTGACGAGAACCCCGAGTCCAGATATATGGTGCACCGGCAGGCAGCACAACCACCGCTCACCGCTGGTCGCGCCCAGCCTTGCTAGCGACGATGTCGCGGACGCGGTAAGTGCGGCTGCGGTCAGCTCGGCGCCCTTGGGCAGCCCGGTCGAACCCGAGGTGGCGAGCACGACAGCGACATCGTCATCGACTCCGGCTGCCGCGGCTTGGGCGCCGGAACGAGTGAGCTGACTAGCCGGAGAGATCCGCTGAAAGTCCAGGCTTGTCTCGATGCTGGCAGGCGCGAACGCCTCGATCAGCTCCGCGAGCCTCGCCCTGGGCAGCGTCGCGTCGAGCGGCAGGATCGCGGGGCCACTGCCGTCCAAGGCGGCCGCCAGCGCCTCCATGAGGCGCCCTGCGCCCGTGCCTGGCGCGAGCAGGACCGCGTGCAGCGGCCGGGAAGTCACGGACGTAAGGTTAATCGCCGGATTCGTGCACCTGAAGAGAGAGGGAAAAGGCGGGCCGTGACCAGGGCCGAAGATAGCCGGCTCAGCAGCGGCCAGGCCGCCCGCGAGCTTCTCGCCGGGCTGCTCCCCGCGATGCGCGCGTTCGCCATCCCGTTGCGAAACAGATTCCGTGGCATCACCATGCGCCGGGGCGCGCTGTTGCACGGCGCCGCTGGCTGGGGCGAGTTCGCGCCGTTCGCCGAGTACGGGCCGGAGGAGAGCGCACGCTGGCTGGCCAGCGCGATCGAAGCCGCGACAGTCGGCTGGCCCGCTCCGGCCCGGCCGGATATCGCAGTGAACGCGACGATCCCGGCAGTCGAACCGAAGGTCGCTTACGACCTCGCCGCCGGCTCAGGTTGCCGGACCGTGAAAGTCAAGGTCGCCGAGCCTGGCCAGGGTGAGCGCGACGATCTCGAGCGGGTCGCCGCGGTACGGGACGCACTCGGCCAGGCCGGGCGGATCAGGGTCGACGCGAACGGTGGCTGGGATGTCGAGCAAGCAGCGACGATGCTGCGGCGGCTGGCCGCGATCGGCCTGGAGTACGCGGAGCAGCCTTGCGCAACGCTCGAGGAGCTGACAAAGGTGCGCCGTCTCGTCGACGTTCGGCTGGCCGCCGACGAGTCGATCAGGAAAGCAGCTGACCCGCTGGCGGTCCGGGCGGCTGGGGCGGCTGACATCGTCGTGCTCAAGGTGGCGCCGCTCGGCGGAGTCCGCAGCGCCCTTCAGATCGCGGCCGAATGCGGCTTGCCTGTGGTCGTCTCAAGCGCGGTGGACTCGTCGGTGGGCCTGGCCGCGGGCGTCGCGCTTGCCGCGGCGCTGCCAGAGCTTCCTTACGACTGCGGCCTTGGCACCATGCAGATGCTCACCGGCGACGTCACGGCTAGCCCGCTGCTGCCTGAGGCCGGGAAGCTGCCGGTACGCCAGGTACATGTGGCTGAGGACGCCTTGGCGGCCTGGGAATGTGACCCTGGGCCGTGGCGGGAACGGGCGCTCGCCGCGGCGGAGTTCCTCACGTGAGCCAGGCTCCGTCCGCTGCGATGGCTGCCACGCTCGCGGACGAGCTGATCAGGTGCGGCCTGCGCGAGGTCGTGCTCGCGCCAGGATCGCGGAGCGCGCCGCTCGCGATCGCGTTCCACCACCGGGCTGAGGCCGGGGACGTGCGGCTCAGCGTGCGGATCGACGAGCGAAGCGCAGCGTTCTGCGCGCTTGGCCTGGCCAAGCGAAGCCGGCGCCCCGCAGCCGTTATCTGCACGTCGGGGACGGCCGCCGCGCACTTTCACGCCGCGGTGATCGAGGCAGATGAGTCGGCGGTTCCGCTGCTCATGCTGACCGCCGACCGCCCGCCCGAGTTGCGCGGCACCGGCGCCAACCAGACCATCGACCAACTGCGCCTGTACGGGCCCTCGGTTCGCTGGTTCTGCGAAGTGGGCGTCGCCGAAGACCGCGCCGGGCAGGCCGGATACTGGCGCAGTACGGCGTGCCGCGCGTGGGGGCTGGCCTCGGGAACGGCGGGCGGCGTGCCGGGACCCGTGCACCTGAACCTGGCGTTCCGCGACCCCCTTGTTCCGCCTCCTGAACAGGACCCGGCAGTTACCGCTGAACGCAGCGCCGGCGTTGCCCGGTCTCGAGGCAGGTCGTCGTCTGGGCGCGAGGGCGACGCGCCGTGGACGAGGTTCGCTGACAAGCTTGTGCTGCCATGGACCGAGCGCGGCGTAGTGGTCTGCGGGGACGGCGACTACGACCCTCAACCGCTGCTGAACCTGGCGGCGCAGGCTGGCTGGCCGGTGCTTGCCGAGCCGTCATCCAACGCGCGGCGTGGCTCGTCCGCGCTGGCCAGCTACCAGTACCTCATCTCAGATGCCGGGTTCATGGCGTCGCACCACCCCGATGTGATCATTTCTGCCGGGCGCCCAGGACTGTCGAGGAGCCAGCTCGCGCTGCTCAGATCGGACGCGTTGGTCAGGCATGTGGTCATCGCACAGGGTCCAGGGCGATGGGCCGATCCCGCCAGGAGTGCCACTGACGTGGCCGCCGAAGTCGAGCTAACCGGAGACGCGGCCGCCGGCCAGGTCGGCGGGTGGCTGAGCGGCTGGATGACGGCTGACCGGGCCGTCGGCCTGGCGGCTGACGCCATCCTGGACGCCGGCGATGAGCTCAGCGAGCCGCGGCTCGCCAGGGACGTCGCGGCCGCGCTGTCAGAGAACGGCCTGCTGTGGGCGGCTTCCAGCCTGCCGATCAGGGATCTGGACCAGCACATGCGGCCGAGGAGCGGGCCGCGGATCCTGGCCAGCAGGGGTGCGAGCGGCATTGACGGACTGGTCTCATCGGCCATCGGCGCGGCGCTCGCGCACCAGGCGACCGGCGGCGGGCCGGCGGTAGCGCTGCTCGGCGACCTGGCCTTCTTGCATGACGCGCCCGGCCTGATGATTGGCGGCAGCGAGCCGCGGCCTGACCTGTGCGTGATCGTGGTGAACAACGACGGCGGCGGCATCTTCTCCATGCTCGAGCAGGCCGCCCTGCCTGGCCCGTTCGAGCGCGTCTTCGGTACGCCGCACGGCAGCGGCCTCGCTGAGCTCGCGGCCGCCGCTGGCGTTCCGTACCGGCGGATCGCGCGGGCGGACAAGCTCGCTGGCGTGCTGGCCGCGGCGTCACGGCCTGGTGCCGGGATCGGCCTGGTCGAGGTGCGGACCGACCGTTCCGGGCAAGCCGAGCTGCGGCACCGACTGACCGATGCCGCAGCGCGAGTTCTCAGATAATCCTGACGCGCGGGTCGAGGGCGGCGTAGACCATGTCGACGACGAGGTTGGCGACCACCACGAAGACCGTCGCGATGATGACGAAACCGAGTACCAGCTGGCCGTCGCCCTGCGTGATGGCCTGAACGGTGGTCTGACCGATGCCCTGCAGGCCGAAGACCTGCTCGACGACGACCACGCCGCCGAGCAAGGTACCGACGTCGACGCCGAGCTGGGACACGACCGGCGTCATTGCGGCGCGGATCGCGTGCCGGTACAACACCCGTCGCTCGGTCAGGCCCTTGGCGCGCGCCGTCCTGATGTAATCCTCACCGAGGGTGTCGAGCAACGACCCCCTCGACAGCCTCGTATAAACGGCCGCCTGCACGATGGCGAGGGTGATCCACGGCAGCAGCATCGAGCCGACCCACGCCGTAAAGCCCGCGGAGATCGGGTTGTAACCGGTCGTGATCCAGGTGAATCCGTGCTGGCTCAGCGGCAAGAACACGATCAGGATCAGCAGCTGCCCGAGCACGAACGTCGGCGCCGACACACCGGCCAGCACGCCCATGGTGGCCGTGCGGTCGAACAGCGTGCGGGGCCTGGTTGCACTCAGAATTCCAACGCTGATGCCGGCGATCAGCCAGAGGATGACGCCACCTATAACAAGCGACAAGGTAGCCGGCAGGCCCTGCTTGATGATCGTCGTGACCGGTTCCTGAGAGTAGTAGGAATAGCCGAGATCGCCGTGGATCAAGCGCCCGAGGTAGTGGCCGTATTGCGTGTACCACGGCAGGTCCAGGCCGTGGGTCCTGGCGATCGCGGCGAGCTGCGGAGGCCTCGCGGCTTTCCCGGCCAGTAGCCGGGCCACGTCAATCGGCGGAACTGCCTTGAAGAACAGCAGGAACGTCAGCGTGGCGACAACCCAGACCACGACGATGCCGGCGAACACTCGCCGGATGAGGAAACGAACGACACCCATGACTCAGCCCGCCTCGCCCGCTACCGGGTCGGCCGCGGCAACCGCCATCCGCCGCCGTTGGCGCTTGCTGAGCTTTCGGCCGGCCAGGAGCCGCTCGGTCCGCGGGTCCATCGCGTCGCGGATGCCGTCGCCGAGCAGGTTGAAGGCCAGGGTGGTGATCAGCAGCGCTGCGGCCGGGAAGACCACGTACCACCACGAGCTGATGTGCTGCTGCGCCTCAGAAAGGATGTTGCCCCAGCTAGGCGCCGGTGGCGGGATGCCGATGCCGAGATAGGAAAGCGTGGCCTCGAAGCTGACCGCTGTCGGGATGAACAAGGTGGAGAGCACGAGGACAGGGCCAAGCACATTCGGCAGGATGTCGATGAACATGATGCGCCACGGACCGGCGCCCAGGGACCTGGCCGCTTCGATGTATTCCTTCTCCTTGAGCGACAGCGTCTGGCCGCGGACGACACGGGAAATTCCGGCCCAGGAGAAGAACGTAATCACGCCGAACACGATGAAGATGTTCGGGTGGAACACGGCGGCCAGTGCGAGCGACAGCACGATCAGCGGGAAGGCCAGCGCGGCGTCGATGAATCGGGCAAGGATGTTGTCGACCCAGCCGCCGAAGTACCCCGCCACCAGACCGATGCTGGTGCCCATGATCGCGGCGGCCAAGGTGGTGAGGATCCCGACTTCCAGCGAGATCCGCGCGCCGTACAAGATGCGGACCAGCAGGTCGCGGCCGAGGAAGTCAGTGCCTAGCGGGAAGCCGTGTGTGCCTGGGCCAACCGGCTGGCCGAAGGCGTTCGTGCCGGAGTTCGTGAACGGCTGATATTCGCCGTGATGCAGCACCGCGGCGACGACGGGCGCGAAGATCGCCGCCAGAATGACGAAAACGATCACCCCTATCGATGCCATGGCAATCCGGTCCGACTTAAGCCGACGCCAGGTCAGCGCCCATTGACTGCGGCCCTCGATCGCCTCTTCCGGTGCATCTTCGACGGCCTGCGCGACGAAAGCGACGTCGGTGATGCTCATGATGACTCCCTCCGGGCAGCCCTGGCCAGGTTCTCGCCTGCCTCCACCGGGAAGTGGCAAGCAGTTTGATGTGTGCTCGGGTCGCCGGCCTTGGTTTCCAGGGCCGGTTCAGCGGATTTGCAGTGGTCTTGGGCTTTGGGGCAGCGGGGGTGGAATCGGCAGCCGGTGGGCGGATTAATGGGCGAGGGGACGTCGCCGGTCAGGATGATGCGCTGGCGAGCCGCGGCTGCGTCGGGGTCGGCGGCGGGGGCGGCGGAGAGCAGGGCGGCGGTGTAGGGGTGGCGAGAGTGCCCGTAAACCTGGTCGCCGGGTCCTTGTTCGGCGATACGGCCGAGGTACATGACGGTGACGGAGTTGGAGACGTGCCGCACGACCTCGAGGTCGTGGGCGATGAAGAGGTAGGACAGGCCGAAGTCGGCTTGCAGGTCGGCGAGGAGGTTGAGTACCTGGGCCTGGATGGAGACGTCGAGAGCGGAGACGGGTTCATCGCAGATGATGAGCTTGGGCCGCAGGGCCAGGGCGCGAGCGACGCCGATGCGCTGGCGCTGGCCGCCTGAGAATTCAGCGGGGAACCGGTTGTAGTGCTCGGGGTTGAGGCCGACGCGCGCCATGAGGTCCTGGACGGCCTTCTTGCGTTCGTTCCCGGTGGCGGTCTTGTGGACGGCGTAAGGGTCGCCGATGATCGAGCCGACGCGGCGACGGGGGTTGAGAGAGCCGTAGGGGTCCTGGAAGATCATCTGGATCTGACGGCGGTACGGCTGCATGGCGCGGCGGGACAGGTTGGTGATGTCGCGGCCCTCGAAGTACACCTTGCCGGACGTTGCCGGGATCAGCCCGGCGATGCAGCGGGCCAGGGTGGACTTGCCGCACCCGGTCTCCCCAACCAGGCCCACCGTCTGCCCCCGCCGGATCGAGAGCGAAACTCCGTCCACAGCCTGAACGTGGGCAATGGTCCGCGAGATCAAGCCGGAGCCGTGCACCGGAAAGTACTTCACCAGGTTGTCGACCCGCACGAGCTCCTCAGCGTCACGCTGCGGATCCGGTGGAAGGAGGCTGTCCGTGGCCTGCTCGATCCCGGTCATGCGATCACGCTGCCTTCTGACTCTGGCGCCGCCGCGATTGCCTCGGCGATCCTGATTGCCGCGCCGCTCCTGCCCGCTTCTACGGCTCGCCTGCGGGCCTCCTCCGCCTCGCGACCTGAGCCGACGGCGCTGGTGGGGAGCCAGCACGCAGATCTGTGCCCAGCTGCACCGCCGACCGCGGTCAGCGCAGGCTCGTCGGTCAGGCAGCGGTCCATGACGTAGGCGCAGCGTGGATGGAACGCGCAGCCGGACGGCAGCCTGATCAAACTCGGGGGCTGGCCAGCGATGGGTACGAGACGGCCGCTGCCCGCCGAGCTATTAGGAATGGACTCGAGCAAGCCCTTGGTGTAGGGGTGGTGCTCGCCGTAGAAGGTGTCGTGCTTGCTGGCTTTCTCGGCGGCGCGGCCCGCGTACATGACCATGACGTCGTCGGCAATGTCGGCGACGACGCCGAGATCATGGGTGATCATGAGCAGGGCGGTGTCGGACTCTCGCTGCAGCCGGAGCAGCAGGTCCAGGATCTGGGCCTGGACAGTGGCGTCCAGTGCCGTCGTGGGTTCGTCAGCGATGATCAGCTTGGGGTTGAGTGAGATGGCCATGGCGATCATGGCGCGCTGGCGCATGCCGCCAGAGAACTGGTGCGGGTAGTCGTTGACCCTTTCGCGGGGGCGGGGGATACCGACATGGCCGAGGAGTTCGACCGCCCGTTCAGTGGCGGCGGCCTTTGAGACGGACTTGTCGTGGGCGCGGATCATCTCGCTGATCTGCCAGCCGACTTTGTACAGCGGGTGCAGGCTGGTCAGCGGGTCCTGAAAGATGACGGCGATGTCCTTGCCGCGGACCTTTTGCAACGAGCGGGGGTCCAGGCCAACGAGGTTCACGCCGTCGAAGATTGCCTTGCCGGAGATCTGTCCGCCGGGGGTCAGCCCGAGCAGGCTCTGGGTCAGCACCGTCTTGCCGGACCCGGACTCACCTACGATTCCGAGCGTGCGGCCCGCCTCGACGCTGAAGGAAACCCCCCGCACCGCCTGCACCACGCCATCAGCAGTCGGAAAATTCACCCGCAGGTCAGTTACCTCAAGCAGGCTCATAAATTCCTCCCGGAAGGTGCCTGCGCTCATGACCCATCAGGATCGCGGCGATTTCCGGATGAGGGGCTTTAGCAGGCGAGTTGATCTTTTCGTCGACTACGTCACAGGTTAACTGTGACCGCCGGGTACGGCCAGTTCCGGCCGGGCATGCACCTCCATGCCCGGCCGGAACTGTAATTTGACTAGCCGTTCTTCAGATAGACGTTGGTCAGGTCAGGACCACCGATGTTCGGGGCCCAGACGACCGCGGTGCTGCCCGAAGGCTCGCCCTGGTTGTTGACGTTGAACACGTTCTTGCTGGAGTACATCGGGCCATAGCCTTCGACCATCGGGATGATCACGGCGTCCTTCATGACCTGGACGTCAACCTGGTGCAAGATCGAGTTCGACTGGCTGAGACTAGTCGTGGCCTCGGCCTGGTCAATCAGGCTGTCGACCTTCGGGTTGCTGTAGCAGCCATCGTTGATGGTGCCCTGCACGCAGTTGGTGCGGAACAGCGGGTCGGCGACCGTACGGCCGTTGTTACCGCCGAACCAGTCGGGAATCCAGCCGACCTGCGACAAGTCCCACGTACCCGCCTTGTTGTTTTCCGACGGGGTTCCCATGTGCGTGAAGAACGTAGCGCCGGACTCGGGCTGCCCGACCAGGTTGATGCCGCAGGACTTCAGGCTCGACTGGACGGCCTGGAAGATCGCCGAGTTGACGCTGTCGTTCTGATAGGCGTAGTTGAGCTTGATACCGCTCTTCATGCCAGCCTGCGCCAGCAGCGCCTTGCACTTAGCCGGATCGCCCTGGCCGCCCTTGCTGGGGTACGGGTTGTAGTTCTGGTAACCCGCGGCACCCGGCGGGATCGCCGTGTTGATGACCTTGGCGACGGCTGGGCCGCCGAGGACCTTCTGCACCGCGACCTTGTTGACTCCGTACTCAATCGCCTGGCGGAGCTTCACGTTGTTGATCGCGTGGTTCTCGTTCGGGCTCTTCAGGTTGAAGACGTCGTACGGGACGGTGCTGATCCACGGCCAGATGTTGAACTTCGGATCGTGGGTCGAGATGAGCTGCTGGTACGAGCTGGGGTTGATGGTGGTGTCCAGCGGCAGGTCGAACTTTCCGGCTTGCATGTCGGCGAGCTGGGTCGCGGCGTCGTTGACGCCCATCGTGACCGTGATCTCGTTGACGTACTGGTGCCGGACCGGGTCCGTGCTCTGCTTCCACGCAGAGTTCCGCACCATCGTGATCGACCGGTTCGGCACGTACGAGGTGATCTTGTACGGACCGTCGGAGACGATGTGCTTGTCAAATTCGATGCTGCCAGGGATGTACTTGTCGGCCTCGACCGGGCGGGCCGATGCGAACGGCATCGCCAGCATGAACGGGAAGTCACCGGCCTTCTTGATCAGGTGGAACTGGATCGTCGAAGAGTTCGGCGTGGTGATGCCCGAGATGTTGTGGGTGTTCTGGAAATTCGCGAACTGCGCCGCAGTCGGGTGCTTGACTTTCGCGAAGGCCTTCGTCTCCTGGTCGCAATACGACTGCAGACCTGCGATCGTCTTCGAGTAGTACGGCAAGTTGCCGACCGGGGCGACCGTATTGCAGAACGCCTTGAACTCTCGGACGAAGTCAGCTGCCACAACCTGCCTGGGCGGGCTGGTGCTCCAGTCAACCCCTTGCTTGATGTGGAACGTGTAGGTCAGCCCGTCCTTGCTCAGGCCGCCGTTGGCGACTGTCGGGTATGCCGTCGCGATGTCGGGGACTGGGATGGTGTCCTTGTTCCAGCCCGATCCGCCGATGGTGGGGTCCGGCACGGTGGGGTAAGCAAGCAACTGACGCGCGAAGACGCGCTCGAGGACGTAGTTGGCGGTGTAGTACGCAGGAACCGTGTCGAGGTAGGTCGGGCCACCCGCCGCCACAAGCTTCAGCGTTCCGCCCTTGGCTGGCTTAGAGCCGCCCGCGGCATTGCCACCGCTGCCGCTGCTGCTGCAGGCCGCCAGGCCCGCTGCTAGCAGTCCAGCGGTTGCCAGCGCGGCAAATCGATGGATCTGACGTGTCATGAGCAAACTCCTTCTGGCCTGGGGGATACCGCAGGCATGTCCGCATTCCCTTCAGTGGGTACACGGAATTAGCGCTGTCGTCTACCGGCCCGAAGGAAGCGGTCGCGGGCATTTACGCAACCGCAATCACCCCGTGACAATGAACGCCATAAAGCACGTATAGAGCTTGAAACAGGGTGCGATCCGGCATCAGCGATAATTCGCACGAAACGTACCATAGAGGAATGATGAGCTGCAAGAGTTGCGGTGACGGGCTGTAGTCGGGCGGGCTCGGTTAGTTGACGCGCGGGAGCTATCAGCCCTCGAGGGCGTAGCGCATCGGCCAGAACTTCGTCTGCGCCTCGGCCACCTCGGTCGGCGGGTTGGACTCGGCGACTATGCCACAGCCCGCGAACAGCCTGGCGTTCCGCCCTGCCACCAGGCCGCAGCGGAGCGCAATGCCCCATTCGCCGTTGCCCCTGGCATCGACCCAGCCGACCGGGCCTGAGTAGCGTCCCCTGTCCATCCCCTCGAGCTCGCGAATCAGGTCCATGGCCTTCTCCGCCGGTGTGCCGCAGATCGCCGCGGTCGGGTGCAGGGCGCCAGCGAGCGCTAGCGCTGAGTGCTGCGCGTCGTCGCCGTCGGCCAGCTCACCGAATACTTCCGTGGCAAGGTGCTGCAGATTCGGCAGCCTCAGCAACGACGGCTGCTCGTCGATGCGCAGGTCAGCGCACAGCGGCTCCAGCGCCGCACGGACGTCTTCAACCGCGTAGCTGTGCTCGTCGCGGTCTTTGGACGAGGTGAGCAGCGCAGCGCCGAGCACCCGGTCGGCCTCGGGCGAGCCGCCGCGGGGCATAGTCCCGGCGAGGACGAGCGAATGCAGGTTCCCGCCGGTGCGGCGGATCAGCAGCTCAGGCGTCGCACCGAGCAAGCCGTCGCAGGCGAAGGTGTAGCACTCCGGATAGCGGCCCGCCAGCCTCGACAACAGGACTCTGCCGTCAATGTCCGCAGCTGCCGTCGCATTCAGCTCGAGCGCGAGTACGACCTTCCTGAGGCTGCCGCGGGAGATAGCTGCCACGGCCTTCGCGACGGCGCGCTCCCACTCAGGGGCAGTCAGGCTGCCATCCGCCCAGCGCAGTCCGGTAGGAACCGGCGGCGGCTCTGCCGCCTCGTTGCCCGTCAGAGGTGCCGCGTCCTCGCCCGCTCGGGTGATGGTCGTGAGCCAGGCCGTGCCGTCTCTACGGCCAAGCACGGTTCGCGGCACGACCAGGACTGAGCCGTCTGAGGCCGGGTCGAAGGTGAAGCTGCCGAACGCGACGGGGCCGGTACCGGGTTCGGCTACCTCGTCAGTGACGTCAGCGGCATCGAACACCTCGCGCAGCCATTTCTCGCCGGAAAGGAAACGGTCTTGTCCGGCGGGCAGGGTGATCTTCGCCGCTGTTCCCCAGCCGACGAGGCCATCGCCGCCGCGCACCCACGCCAGAGCGTTCGGCTCGGGCAGCTGCGCGATCAGGTCGCCGGGATCGGCAACCGGAATGGTCCGGACAACCAAGCGACCCGGCGACCGCTCGGCCGCTTCGTCGTGCCGATATCCCACGGCAGACAACTCTACGTGCGCATGCATGCTGTCCTGCGCACCGGATCTGACCAGCGCCCGGCCAGGGCCCGTTTACCTGGAGTGCACCTGACGGTTTCTTAAATCAGGCTGAGCTGCACCCCGTCGGCTGGGTCGTCCGTGCCGTGTCCGCCCGGCCGGTCTGGGGGACTGACCCGCCTGGCACTGGCCGGGCTTGCGCTGCCCACGCGGTACTTCGCGGCGAGCTCACCGACCTGGGCCGAGATCCTGCGCTGGTAGTCCTTCGGGGCGTAGGCGGCAGAACCGTACAGCTTGCGGTACCTCGGAACAAGCGAGGGATGCTGCCTGGACAGCCAGTTCAGGTACCACTCACGGGCACCGGGCCGCAAGTGCAGCACGATCGGAGTCACGCTCGCGGCGCCCGCGGCCGCCGCCTGCCGTACGGTCTCGGCGAGCTGATTCGGTGAGTCGGACAGGAAGGGCAGCACGGGTCCCATCAAGATCCCGCAGCGCATGCCGCGCTGGGTGACTGCAGCGCACGCGTCGAGCCGCCGCTGCGGGCTCGGCGTGCCCGGTTCGACCGAAGCCGACAGCTCGGCGTCAGCAAATCCGACCGATATATTTAGCGCCACCGAAGTGACCTGGGCGGCGTCCTCGAGCAGGTCCAGGTCCCTCAGCAGCAGCGTGCCTTTGGTCAAGATCGAGAACGGGTTCCTGGCGTCGCGCAGCGCTGTGATGATGCCGGGCATGAGCTGGTATCGGCCCTCGGCGCGCTGATAGCAGTCGACGTTGGTCCCCATCGCGACGTGCTCACCCGACCACCGCGGCCTGGCCAGTTCCCTCCGCGCCAGTTCGGCAGCGTTGACCTTCACGATGATCTTGGAGTTGAAGTCGAGCCCGGAGTCAAGTTCGAGGTAGGTGTGGGTGTTCCTGGCGAAGCAGTAGACGCAGGCGTGGCCGCAGCCCCGGTAGGGATTGATGGTGAACTGGAAAGGCATCCGCGACGCTGGCGGCACCTTGTTGATAATCGACTTGGCGTATACCTCGTAAAACGTCATGCCGCGGAAGCCGGGAGTGTCGAAGGTCCGGGCGACGACATCCCGGCCGAAGAGGGCCGCTTGCGCATCGAACCGTGGCTCCTGAGCAGGTCGCGCCGGGCCTGCAGGGGCCGGCTCGTCGATCAGCTGTCCGTCCCAACGCATACCTGCACTCTAGAACACATGTTCGAATCGAGCAAGAAAGCTATTGCCGTGGCTAGTCTTTAGTCATCGGCAGGTAAATAATCGTCCAACAGGGGATAGTAAGGAAAGTCCCGCCGCTCTGGGTCACGCGGCGGGGGCGGCGGAGGTGACAAGTGGCGCTTCCCATGGATGAGCAGCGCATTCTCGAGGAGATGGAGCGTATGCTCGCCGCCGACGATCCGAAGCTCGCTGCGCGGCTCGCGGCCTTCGGCCAGCCAGGCTTCGGTCAGGTTCTGCGGACGCGCCGGGCCAGGGCGACGCTTTCTATCATGTTGCTCATCCTGATCGCGGCGGTGGCGGCCGTGATCTACATGATGAGCGTCTTGAAGCCGCCCACCACCGCAGGCGGGCACAGTCATCAGGCGTCGCCGCCGGCAACGCATCGGACCACCGCCAAGCCGGGCAGCAGTAGTTCAGCTCCATGACCTAGCAGTCGCTCCAGCCTGTAGAGCCTGCATGACCCCGTAAACCGTGCGTTTGTGGCATAGCGGTTACTCTCCTGCCATGCAGCAGTACGACTATCCCGTTATCCCTGGCGTGACCCATCGTCAGGTCAGCGTCGGCGACCTGAGCGTGCATATCGCCGAGGCCGGTGCAGGACCGCTGATCCTGCTGCTGCACGGCTTTCCTGAGTCGTGGTACTCCTGGCGGCATCAGCTAACCGCGCTGGCCGCGGCCGGCTACCGGGCCGTCGCTCCTGATCAGCGCGGATACGGGAGCACCGGCGGGCCGGCGGATGCTGACGAGTACACGATGCTGCATCTGTGCGGCGACGTGATCGGGCTGATGGATGCCCTCGGAGCGGACCGTGCCGTCGTAGCGGGGCATGACTGGGGCGCGCCAGTCGCATGGAACACGGCACTGCTGCGCCCGGACCGGGTGTCGGGGGTGATCGGCCTGAGCGTCCCGTACACGCCGCGCGGCTCCGCGGCGCCGGTTTCCGCATTGCGGGCGCTGTTCGGGGATGGCTTTTATATCTGCTACTTCCAGCAGCCAGGCGTCGCCGACACGGAGTTGAGCAGGGATACCCGCGCAACGTTCCGGCGCGTGCTCTCATCGGCTTCTGGCGACGCGACCGCGGGCGGCGCCCCGGTGATTCCGCCGGGCGGCGGGTTCCTGGACATCTGCCCGGAGCCCGCTGTTCTCCCAGCGTGGCTCACCGAAGCCGACATCGACGTCTTCGCGGCGCAGTTCGCGGACTCCGGCTTCACCCGGCCGCTGAACTGGTATCGCGCGATGGACCTGACGTGGGAGCTCATGGCCGCCTGGAAGCACGCCCCGGTCGCCGTGCCTGCTGCGTACCTGGCGGGCGACAGGGACGTCGCAGTGAGCTTCCTGGGTGGTCCCGCGGTGCTTGATCAGCTCAAGACGGTAGTGCCAGAGCTCCGCCTCGGCCGCATCCTGCCTGGTTGCGGGCACTGGACTCAGCAAGAGCGTCCCGACGAGGTTAACGCCGCGATGCTCAGATTCCTGGCGGAGATTGGCTGAGGCCGAGCCTGGCCCTGGTTTCGTGCCAGAGTTCGCGGTAGTAACGGGCTGCCTGGCTACGCGGCGCGGCAGCCGTCACAGGGGCGCGCTGAACGGACATCCGCTCGACGGCCGAGAGGGCCGGTATCGCGGTCGTGGCCACGTCGTCGCGCTGGCCAGGCAGTCCTTCGGTAATCTCGCGGTGCAGGCGCTTGCGCCGGTCGACCATCGAGAAAAAGGCGAGGATTCCCGGCCGCCGGCGGTCCATGTCCGCAACGAAGTCAGTGAGCTGATCCAGGGTCCGCACCGACAGCGTGGTCGGAATCAGCGGGATGAGAAGCAGGTCGGCAGCACGCAGCACGTTCTCCGACAGCAGCGAGATACCCGGCGGGCAGTCGAGGACGACGAGGTCGAACTCGTGCTGCAGCGGGCTGAGCAGGTTGCGCAGCCGACTGGCCGACTTGCGCTCGCTGTCCAGGTGCAGGTCCAGGTTGCGGTAGGTGAAGTCGGCCGGCAGCAGGTCGAGGTTATCGAAGTCGGTTGCCTTGATCGCGTCGTCAACGGATCGTTTCCCGGCGATCAGAGCCTTGCCACCGCCCTTGACCCGCGGCCTGATCCTGAACAGGAAACTGGCGGCCGCCTGGGGATCGAGGTCCCACAGCAGCACGCGGTAGCCGTCGGCCGAGGCGAGATAGGCGAGGTTAACCGCTGTCGCCGTCTTGCCCACTCCGCCCTTTATGTTGTACGTCGCGAGTACTTTCACGATGCCGCCCTGGTCAGCGCGTCGATTCTGGCCCGCCCGCGAGCGCTGGCGAAGGTGGCGAAGAGTCCGGCGAACTCGCTTCTGGCAGCCCGCTGCCTGACGGCCAGGCCGGCTGCGATCTCACCCATCGCAAGTAGGGTTTCTGCCGGTGCGCGAACCTCAGCCACCATCTTCCTCGCGAAGGCGCGCAACTCGGTTTGCTGGACGTCGGTGTCCTGGAACTCACCGAGGCAGTCCTGCAGCGCTTTCAGCTCGTTAACCGCCCGCCACTGCTCGCCAGGATCGTGCAGGGAGGCGAACACCTCGAGCAGGTACCTGAGCTCCTTACAGGTCTTGCGCAGGTCGTGTAGTGCCTGTGGGGGAGAGGACGCATCGATGGCGCCGCCAGAGCGCAGCACGCGCGTGTGCGCACGCCGGATCCGCTCCGCGGCGAACTTGCCCGCCGGCGGGCGACGCCGAGGCCCCTCCGCGATCTGCTTGAGATCGCGCTGCCATTCCCTGGCGAGCCCGGCGAACCTCGTGGAACGCAACCCGCGCGCAAGGCGCCGTTGCGCCGTGGCCCGCTGCGTGGCCAGGTAGTCATGGAACGGCCGCAGCTCCGGTTCCGTGGCGGCGATCAGCTGGCCGGCCATCGACGGGTATCCGATCAGGTAAACGTCCAGATCACGGGTGGGCGTAGTGAGGTCTCCTAGCCACTTGAATTCCGGCCGGTAGCGGTCAGCCAGTCCGGCAGGAAGCGCAGAGCCAGTCAGTTTCAGCACCGACCTGGTTCGCCTGACCGCGATCCGAAGGTCGTGCAGGAACTCGGTGTCGATATCGCGGATCGTGCCCGGCACGTTGGCCTCAGCAGTACCGAACAGCCTGATGAGCACGGTGCAGA
>DATELR010000088.1:0-2674 GCA_035276345.1 Streptosporangiaceae bacterium
ACGCTCGGCGCGCTTGCAGGGCCGGCCTTCGAGCCCGTTCGTTACTCGCCGATGCAGCCGTGGCACGAGGCGCACGGCGCGGCGCCGCTGCAGGCCGGCGCATGGATCCGGCCCGATCACTACGGCGACCCGCCAGCCGAGGCGCGAAACGTACGCGAACGGGTCGGGATCATCGACGTCACGCCGATCGGCAAACTCGATCTGCGCGGACCGGATGTGGCCAGGCTGCTCAACCTGCTCTACGTCAATAAGTGGTCAAAGCTGGAGGTCGGCCGGGTCCGCTACGGCGTCATGTGCGCCGACGATGGCGTCGTTCTCGATGACGGGGTAACCGGCAGGCTCGGCGAGGACCACTACCTGATGAGCACCACGTCGTCGGGCGCTGCCACGATCTGGGAGTGGCTGGAGAACTGGCTGCAGACCGAGCATCCTGACTGGGTCGTGCACGTCACCCCGGTGACGACCGCGTACGCCAGCATGAACGTGGCCGGACCGCACGCGCGCACCTTGATCGAGCGGGTCACCGAGGGCGTGGACCTCAGCAACGAGGCGTTCGGGTACATGAACGTGCGTACCGGCAGGATCGCCGGCGTCGACGACTGTGTTCTCTGGCGGATCGGCTTCACCGGTGAGCTCAGCTACGAGCTGCATGTGCCGGCCAGTTACGGGCTGCACGTCTGGGAGACGCTGATCGATCGCGGCGCCGACCTCGGAGCCGCCGCGTTCGGTGTCGAGGCGCAGCGAATCCTGCGGCTGGAGAAGGGCCATTTCATCGTCGGCCAGGACACCGACGGGCTCACCAAGGGCTTCAGCGCCGGCCTGGACTGGGCCATCAAGCTCGACAAGGCCGACTTCGTCGGCAAGCCAGAGCTCGCCTGGCAGTATGACGACGGGTCGGGTCCACGGCTGGTGGGGCTGCAGCCAGCGGACGGCGCGATCGTTCCTGACGAGGCCAGCCTGATCGTCGAGGGCAGCCACATCGCCGGCCGGATCACGTCAAGCAGGATGTCGCCGACGCTCGGCCGGTCGGTCTGCCTGGCCCAGGTCGAAGCGAGGCTGGCAGAGCCCGGTACTAAGGTCACCGTGCGGCTGCCTTCCGGGCGCCTCATCGCCGCGCAGGTCATGCCGCAGCATGCGCACGTCGATCCGGACGGAGGGCGGATGCGTGTCTGAGCCACTGGCCCGTAGCCCGATCAGGCCGCCTGAGCCGCTGACTGTCCTGGCCGGCTGGGAGGTGAGCGAGCGCCGCGCGACCGGGACGCTGACGCTGACCGATTGCACGCCGCTTACCAAGGTCCAGGTCAAGGCGCCGGTCACCGGGCAGGTCGCCGCCGAGCTTGGCGTCCGGTTCGGGCGGGCGCGCAGGAACGCTGCCGGCGTCCTAGTCGTGGGATCCGGCCCAGGCGAGTGGCTGCTGATCGGCCCGCCCGGCCACGCGACGCCGGACTACACAGAGCCGGCCACGGACGGCTATGCGAGCAGGACCGACCTCACCCACGGCCGTGCCCTAGTCCGGCTGACCGGGCCAGCGGCGGCTGATGTCCTGTCGACCATGTGCGGGATCGACCTCTCCGATGGCGCCACGCCTGACGGCGCGGCGTTCCGCTCGTCGGTCGCAGCGGTGGCGACGGACGTGATCAGGGACGACGTCGCTGGCGTTCGTTCCTACCTGCTGCATTGTGAACGGTCATCCGGCCAGTACCTTTTCGACGCCTTGCTATCAGCCGGCCGCGATCTGGGGATCGAGATCGACGGCTTTATCACCCCAGGGATCTGAGGAGTCCGACATGCCATTCCCGAGTGATCTTGAGATCGCACGCCAGGCGATGCTGAAACCGCTGGACGACATCGCCGGCGAGATGGGCATCGGACCGAATCTGCTCGAGCCATACGGCGAGAGCGTGATGAAGATCAAGCTGGCTGCCATCGACGAGCTTGCCGATGCTCCAGCGGCCAAGTACGTGGTCGTGACAGCGATCACCCCGACCCCGCTAGGGGAAGGCAAGACGACCACTACCGTGGGCCTCGGCCAGGGCTTCAAGCACATCGGCAAGCGCGCCGTCGTCACCGTCCGGCAGCCGTCGATGGGGCCGACCTTCGGGATTAAGGGCGGCGCCGCTGGCGGCGGCTACAGCCAGGTTGTGCCGATGGAGGTGCTCAACCTGCACCTGACCGGAGACATGCACGCTGTCACTGCCGCGCACAACATGCTCTCCGCGATGGTCGACAACCATCTCTTCCAGGGCAACCAGCTCGGCCTTGACCCGCACAACATCACCTGGCGCCGGGTGCTCGACGTCAACGACCGGGCGCTGCGGAACATCGTGATCGGGCTGGGTTCCCGGCTTGACGGTGTGCCGAGGCAGACCGGCTTCGACATCACCGCCGCCTCTGAGGTCATGGCAACGCTCGCGCTCAGCAGGTCGCTAGAGGACCTGCGCGCACGGCTCGGCCGGATCGTGGTGGGCTACACAACGGGCGGCGAGCCGGTGACCGCGGAACAGCTCAACACCGCGGGGTCGATGGCGGTGATCCTGCGCGACGCCATTAAGCCCAACTTGCTGCAGACGCTCGAGAACACGCCCGTGCTCGTGCACACCGGCCCGTTCGGCAACATCGCGACAGGGAACTCCTCGGTCGTCGCCGACCTCATCGGCATCCATTCGGGCGATTA
>DATELR010000089.1:0-67207 GCA_035276345.1 Streptosporangiaceae bacterium
CGTGGCCGCCGCCACCACCGCCGCCGCCACCGCCGCCGCCACCGCCGGGCCCGCCATTGCCGCCGCCACCTGGCTTCTTCTTCTTGGGCGGAGCGATCGGCGCGGAGCCTGAGCCCATGCTGAAGTAGTAGCCAGGCGGGTGGATGAAGGGTACGGGTGGTCCAAGGTACGCGTGGCTGAACGAGAACTCCCATGTGGCGCCAGGAGCATCGTCACCGTACATCTGACCAGTGGCTTGCGGGTATCCGCCAGGGAACTGCCTGAAGGTGGAGCGATAGCCGATCATGCGTCCGTACCCGGTTGGGTTGTACGGATTGAACACCGACACGTAGCCCACCAGGGTGGGCGTGTAGCCAGCGAAGGCCGCGTAGAAGCCGCCGTTGGACGTACCGGTCTTCGCTGCTGCTTCGCGACCGAGAATGTTCCGGCCGCCAGCCGTGCCGTTGACTAGGACTCCGCGCAGCACATAGTTGGCGGCATCGGCGACACCCTTGCTCATCACGCGGTGACAGCCAGCAGCCTGCACAGGCAGGTTATGACCGTGCAGGTCGGTGATTCGCTTGATGGCGATCGGGCGGCAGTAGACGCCACGCGAAGCCACAGTCGCGTAGGCGGCCGCCATTGACATGGGTGACACGTTGACCGAACCGAGCGTGAACGAGGCGAGGCCATCGGCGGCTGGCTCACCGCGCTTTGTCCTCAGCAGTGACGAACCGTCCGCGCGGTGCAAGCCCATGCTGACCGCCGTCTTGACGACGTTACACAGGCCGACCTTCGACTCAAGGGCCACGTAGAAGGCGTTAATCGACTGGGTGGTGCCAAAGTACAGCGGTATCTTGCCGCCCTCGTTGCCGTCCGCGTTCCGCACGGTGAACGGCGCGACGTAATTGCCGTGGCAGTCAGTGAAGCCGCCCACCGTCATGTTGTTATGCACGTCCAGGTTGTAGCCGAACGGGATCCCCTGCTTGAGCGCGGTGACAAGGGTGAAGAGCTTCGACGACGATCCGGTCTGCACTCCCGCGCCGCCATCAAACTTGCTATCGACCGCATAATCGATGCTGGTCTGGCCGCGGCCGAACCCGTACGGCCTGTCGACCGCAATGGCTTTCACGTAGCCGGTGCCTGGCTGGATCATGACCTCGGTGTCGACGTTGCCGCCAGGGTTGTAGTACGGCTTCCTGGGCGGCACCACGTAGTTCACCGCATTCGTCGCTGCCCGCTGGTTCTGCTGGCTGAGCGTCGTATGGATCTTGAGCCCGCCGACCGTCTGCATCTGCTGGTAGGCCTTGTGATAGGCGGGGTTGTTCTTCATGACAGACATCACGTAGTCGCAGAAGAACGCGGCGCTCTTGACCTTCGCGCCTGAACAGCCGGTGCTGAGCGGTACATAGGAGCGGTGCAGGCCGAGCGGAGTCTTGACTGCCTTCCGCTCTGCTGCCCAGGTGATGTAGCCGTGCTGGGCCATCGCGTGTAGCACCTGACCCCGGCGAGCCTGGGCGGCCTGCGGGTTCGCGAACGGGTCATACCTTGTCGGCGACTCCACGATGCCGGCCAGCAGCGCTGCCTGGGTCAGGGTCAGCTTGGATGGCGGCTTGGAGAAGTAGACCTCGGAAGCGACCTTGATGCCGTAGGCCTGGTTATCGAAATAGGCCACGTTCAGGTAGGCGGTCAGCAGCTGGGGCTTGGTCATGCGCTTGGCGACGTTCGCCGCGATCCGCAGCTCGGTGATCTTGCGTGCCGGGCTGAAAGCCGTGCACTGCTGCGCATCCTCCTTGGTCTTCGCGGTCAGGATGCAGGCGTTCTTGACGTACTGCTGCGCAAGGTCGGACCCGCCTTGCACTTGGTTGCCCGACAGGTCGCTGTAGACCGCGCGCAAGGTGCCGTGGAGGTCGAAGGCGCCGTGCTTCCAGAACCTGTAGTCCTCGATCGCCACGATCGCGTTCCGCATCACGGGAGCAATCTGGTGCCACTTGACCGGGTCCCGGTAGATGCCGCGGGGGTAGTAGGTGGCAAGGATCTTCCCCCGGTTGTCGAGGATCTCGGTCCTTGACGGCACCTGCCCGAGCCCGGCGACCGGCAGGTCGTTGAAGGTCTTCGCGGCGTTCTTGACCGCGATGCCGGCGACGCCGACAACTGGCAACGCCGCGACGGCGCTCAGCAGGCCAGCTCCGAGAGCAAGGGCGACGAGCAAGCCAATGGTTTTTGGGCCGGCGTGGCGAAGTCGCGATAGCACCTGAACAGGTTACGCTGCCGGGCAGACCAGTCGTGGGAGGAACCCAGACGGCCATATCCGCGGCCTTGGGTCGCGGCAACAACAAGATCGTCGCTGTCGGTTACGGGATGACTACGTTCCGTGGAACCGTATAGCCCTCATGGGCTATACGGGAAATGGGCACGCCGGGGACTAGCGCAACCGCCGCGAGTTCCGTAAGTTACTCTTTCGCAACCATCACATGGGGTGTTGCCAGTGCGGCCACATCCCGCTTTACATCAGCGAGAAGCGCCACCCGGCGTGACGACCCCCCGCGGGCGTGACGATCAGGAGGAGTTGGGCCACATGTGGATCACCGATTGGACCGCCCGCGCCGCGTGCAAGGGAACTGACCCTGACGAGCTTTTCGTTCAGGGGGCGGCGCAGAACCGGGCCAAGCTGATCTGCCGCGGCTGCCCGGTACGGACGGAATGCCTCGCCGACGCGCTCGACAATCGGATCGAGTTCGGCGTCTGGGGCGGCATGACCGAGCGCGAGCGTCGTGCGCTGCTGCGTCGCAGGTCTGACGTCGTCTCGTGGCGTGAGCTGCTCGAGAGTGCCAGGGACAAGTACGAGAACACCGGCACAGAGCTGGTTGCCAGCTAGTCTCACCGCGCCATCCCGGCATTGGCCGGCTGGCCTCTTCCTGATTTCGCCAGTAAGCGTCTTCTCGCATCCCTTGTGAGGTCACGCCTAGGGCAGAATCTCGGTCGGCTAGCCTGCCAGACTGCCGTTCGGGCCGCATTGGAATGACTTAGCCCGATGCGAACGCCGAGCCAATGACGCGCAGCCCATTCAGATCGTGAACGTCGTCTGGCTGGGCCGGAATCTGGGCCACGGGAACCAGCGGGTGCGCAGCCGTAAACCGCCGGGCCAGCTTGCGCTCTGATTCAGCTTTCCGCATCCGTTCTGCATGCAGCCGGAGCGCGGCAATGCCGAGATCGGTGGAGTCGGTATCGTCGAGCCCTTGCAGCGTCTCGGCTGCGGCAAGGCTGCGGGCCGCCGAGAGTCGTGCCGCCGGCGAGCGGTGCACGCGGTTCAGGATCAGCCCGGCCAGCGGCATCTCGTCCCGCTCGAGGCGCTCGACGAAGTACGACGCCTCCCTGAGCGCGTCGGGCTCGGGCGCGGCGATCACGAGGAACGCCGTTCCCGGCGCGCGCAGCAGCCGGTACGTGTACTCGGCCCGCTCCCTGAACCCGCCGAACATGGTGTCCATCGCCGACACGAAGGTCTGCACGTCCCGCAGCAGCTGGCTGCCGATGATCTTCGTGATGACGCCCGTGACCATGCCGAAGCCCGCGTTGAGCATCCGAAGGCCAGTACGGCCGCCGAGCTTGGCCGGGGCGACAAGCAGCCGCAGCAGCCGGCCGTCCAGGAACCGGCCGAGCCGTTGCGGGGCATCCAGGAAGTCGAGAGCCGACCGGCTCGGCGGCGTGTCAACGATGATCAGATCCCACTCATCGGCCCGGCGGAGCTGGCCGAGCTTCTCCATGGCCATGTACTCCTGCGTCCCCGCGAAACTGGACGAGAGCGATTGGTAGAAAGGGTTGGCCAGGATCTGCGCGGCTCGGTCAGGGTCGGCGTGCGACTCGACGATCTCATCGAACGTCCGCTTCATGTCGAGCATCATCGCGTGCATGCTGCCAGGCGGCTCTGCTCCGTCCGCGCCGCCGGCCTCGCCGTCGACGCTTTCTGCAGGCCGCTGGCGCCGGGACCGGCCAGTGCGAATGCCAGCTACCGGCCGGGGTGTGTTATCGAGCGATGTCAGTCCCATGGACTGAGCGAGCCGCCGCGCCGGGTCGACGGTGAGCACGACAACATGCCGGCCGCGCTCGGCCGCCCGCAGCCCGACAGCGGCTGCGATCGTGGTCTTGCCGACCCCGCCGGAACCGCAGCAGACGATGATCCTGGTCCGTCGGTCGTCGATGAGCTGGTCAATCTCCAGGGACGTTGGCGTGCGGCTCACGCGGCGCCCTGCTCGCGCAACGCCTGGGCCAATTTGTACAGGGCAGCCAGATCGATGCCGTCGGTGATCAACGGGAGTTCGTAGCACGGCTGGCCTGCGTCGTCGAGCTGGCGGCGCAAGCCGCGCTGTGATCGCGCCGTCCTTGCCTCGTCGGCGAGTTCGTCGGCCAGGTCAGCGGCCAGACCGGGGTCATCGCCCAGCCCGGCCGCCTTCAGCGCGATCTCCAGTGCCTGCGAGTCGCGGGTCTTGCTGCCCAGGCTGGCCCGGCCGGGCGCCGCCGCCCCGGTGAGCTCGGCCTCGCGCATCATGTTGACGATCACGCCTCCCGGCCTGATGCCGCCGTCGCCGATCTCCCTGAGCTCGGCGATTCCGTCGAGCGTCTCTTGCACAGGCATCTCTTCGAGCAGCGTCACGAAGTGGACGACAGTCTGGGGAGAGGCGATCACGCTCCGCACCGTGTCTGCGTGGCCGCGGATCGGGCCTACCTTGGCCAGCCCGGATACCTCCGAGCTGACGTTGAGGAACCGGCTGATCCGGCCGGTCGGCGGTGCGTCCATCACGACAGCTCCGTACACCCGGTTGCCGCCCGACTTCCGTCGCGCCGCCTCCGCGGCCTTGCCGGTGAGCAGGACGTCTGACAGGCCAGGAGCGATGGTGGTGGCGAAATCGAGTACGCCGAGCTTGGTGAGCGCCCGGCCGGCCTGACGCATGTTGTAGAACATCTCGAGGTACTCGATCAGCGCCGACTGCGGGTCGACGGCCAGGGCGTAGACGTCGCCGCCTGGCCTGCCGTCGTCGGCAGGCGCGACCGCGACCCTGCGCTCCTCATACGGCAGTGGCGGCACGTCGAAGAGCTGGGCGATGCCCTGCCTGCCTTCTACCTCCATCAGCAGCACCGGCTTACCGTTCGAGGCAAGGGCAAGCGCAAGGGCCGCGGCGGCCGTCGTCTTGCCGGTCCCGCCCTTGCCGGTCACGACATGCAGCCGCACGCCATCCCAGTCGGTGTCCCGCACGCTCACGTGCATGAGGTTATCTGTGTGCCACGCCAGCTGAAGCCGCCGGCAAACCGTGGCCGCATGGCGGCCGCTCACCCCCGATCAGCTCAAGGGCGAACCGAAAAGGGCTGCCGCGCGTACTACGAAGGAGCTGCCGAAGCCGTTCCGTGGCCTTGCCGTCATCTCGGCGTTAACATCGCGGTTCGGGCGGTGACTACTCTGTGAACTGAGACAGCCGGGCACGGACCGGCTCGGCGGGCCGGCATCCCGCACTGGTCCTTGGGCCGCGTCCGGCACAACTGGTGAGAAGGTGTCGGCGAATGGATGCTCTGTTCGGGATTATCGCGTTTGTCGCCGCCGGCGGGCTAATCATGCTCGGCCGCAGCGTGAAGCAGGTTCAGCAGTACGAAGAGGGCATCGTTTTCCGGTTCGGCCGGGTTTTGCCAAAGACCCGCGCGCCCGGGCTGACCGTCATCCGCCCGATCGGCGACCGGATTCAGAAAGTCAACAAGCAGATCATCGCGATGGCCGTGCCCGCGCAAGAAGGCATCACGATGGACAATGTCAGCGTCCGGGTCGACGCGGTTGTCTACTTCCGGGTCGTCGATCCGGTCAAAGCCACCATCAACGTCCAGAACTACATGTTCGCGGTCTCGCAGCAGGCCCAGACGTCGCTTCGGTCGATCATCGGCCAGACCGAACTCCAGCAGTTGCTGGCCGAGCGCGACGCGGTCAATCGCGAGCTGCGCAGGATCATCGACGAGCCGACCGAGGGGCCATGGGGCGTCAAGGTGGAACGAGTCGAGATCAAGGATGTCTCGCTGCCTGAGGGCATGAAGCGGTCGATGGCGCGGCAAGCAGAGGCCGAGCGTGAGCGGCGCGCCAGGATCATCGTGGCCGACGCGGAGTACCAGGCGAGCAAGCGGCTCGCCGCCGCGGCGAACGTGATGGCACGCGACCCGGCAGCGCTGCAATTGCGGCTGCTCCAGACCGTGGTCGAGGTCGCATCGGAGAAGAACAGCACGCTGGTGATGCCGGTTCCGGTCGAGTTGCTGCGGTTCTTCGATCGCGGCACAGGGAAGCAGCCGACTCCTGAAGAGCTGCTCGAGGACACCGGAGATGCTGAGGTCGCGGCCGCCGAGGCTGCGATCGAGAACAAGCCGATCGCGCCGGAGGTCGCGGCCATCGGCCAGGACGAAGCGCTGGCGATCCCGCCGGTCGCGAAGATCCCGGAATCCCCCGTCGCGAGCGACTCGGTTCCCGATCCGGTGATCCCAGATGCCGATATCCCTGACCAGCCGCATATACCTGAGGCGAGGATTCCGGATACGCCGTCGCGAGGAGCTGGCGGCTCTGGTGCTGACCCGTCCAGCAACGGGTCCGGCGACCAGCCAGAATCACCAGGTAGCTGACCCGCCCGTTAGCCCCTGGACAGCCTCCGCGCCTGCTAGTGCTGAGCGTGCCTGCGCCCAGTCTGGTCTGCCCGGATCGCCGGCATGCAGGCTGCGAACCGGACATGGACGGCTAAGGTAACGGCCATGCAGAAGTGGGAGTACGCGACGGTGCCGTTGCTCGTGCACGCGACCAAGCAGATCCTCGACAACTGGGGCGATGACGGCTGGGAGCTGGTGGCCGTGATTCCCGGACCCAATGCCGAGCAGCTGGTCGCCTATATGAAGAGGCCAAAGCCGTGAGCGACGGCATGGATCAGGAGCTCGGCAGGAGCGAGCACTCGCCGGAGGAGCGGCTGGCCACACTGGGCCTGACCCTGCCCGTCGTGACGCCGCCAGTCGCGGCCTACGTGCCGGCCGTCAGATCCGGAAATCTCGTGTACACGGCCGGCCAGGTGCCTGTTGTCGAAGGTCAGCTGCTCGCTCAGGGCAAGGTGGGCGCGCAGATCGGTACCCAGGAGGCTGCGGCGCTGGCCAGGACCTGCGCACTGAACGCGCTGGCCGCCGTCGTCTCGGTGACCGGCCGCCTGAACGCGATCAGGCGGATCGTCAAGGTGACCGCGTTCGTAGCAAGCGCGCCGGACTTCACCGGCCAGCCTCAGGTGGCTAACGGGGCCAGCGAGTTGCTGATCGAGATCTTCGGCGAGGCAGGCCAGCACGCACG
The DNA here is from genome assembly GCA_035276345.1 of Streptosporangiaceae bacterium. Lineage (GTDB taxonomy): Bacteria > Actinomycetota > Actinomycetes > Streptosporangiales > Streptosporangiaceae > Chersky-822. The sequence goes on from DATELR010000089.1 coordinate 7,328, forward strand.
GAGCGCTGTCGGCATGGCCGCGCTGCCGATGGACTCTCCGGTGGAGGTTGAGCTGATCGCCGAGGTGCGCGACTGAATGCGCGCGACGTGAGCCGGGTGCGGATTCCGGAGCACCTCGCCGAGGCAGCCCGCACGTTCGTCGAGGGGGCCAGGCAGCCGGCCACTCCGCGCGATGCCGCGACCGTCATGCTGCTGCGCCCGGTAGCAGCCTCGGACGGCGGCGCCCGGTTCGAGGTGTACATGCTGCGCCGGAAGCCGTCGATGGCGTTCGCGCCTGGCGCGTACGTCTTCCCCGGCGGCTCAGTCGATCAGCGTGACGCCGATGAGGAGGTGGCGTGGACCGGTCCCGGAGTCGATCACTGGGGCCAGGTGTTCGACGTGCCGCCGGAACTCGCGCGAGCGCTGGTCTGCGCGGCCGTCAGGGAGACGTTCGAGGAATCCGGTGTGCTGCTGGCCGGGCCGTCGGCCAACTCCGTGGTGGCCGACACCACGGGCGAGGACTGGGAAGCCGACCGGCAGGCGCTGCTCGACCGGTCGCTGTCGCTCGCCGAGATGCTGGCCAGGCGCAAGCTGATCCTCCGGGCCGACTTGCTGCGACCGTGGTCGCGCTGGATCACGCCTGCGGTGGAACCGCGCCGCTTCGACGCCAGATTCTTCGCGGCCGCACTGCCCGAAGGCCAGCGCACCAGAGATGTCGGCGGCGAGGCGGCGGCCGTTCAGTGGATCTCCCCGCGCGAGGCGCTCGACGCCGGCCGGGCTGGCCAGATCCAGCTGTGGCTGCCGACCGCGATGACGCTCGCTGAACTGGCCGAGTACCCCGATGCCGCTGCGGTGCTGGCCGCACGGCGCGAGGTACGACCACTGCTGCCCGAGGTGATCATCTCCGAGGGCGCGACCTGGCTGAAAGTGCCCGGCGACCGGGAGTACCCGCTGTGACGGAGACGGATCAGCGCGGCCAGATCGACGGTTCGGGCACGGAGAGGGCACGCTGCGTTCTCGCCCCGAACCCAGGGCTCATGACCTTGGACGGCACCAACACCTGGCTGGTGGCTGAACCTGGCTCGCAGACGAGTGTGGTCATCGATCCAGGGCCAGACGACGACGCTCACCTGCGCCGGGTCATGTCGGTCGCCGAGCAGGCGGGCCAGCGGATCGCGGGCATCGTCCTCACGCACGGCCACGACGATCATTCGGGCGGTGCGCGCAAGCTCGCCGGGCTGACAGGCGCCGGGGTGCGCGCCGTCGACCTGGCGTACCGGCTCGGCGATGAGGGTCTCCCGCCGGGCTCTGTCGTCGCCGACAGCGGCTGCGAGATCGAGGTCATCGCGACGCCGGGGCACACCGCGGACTCGGTCAGCCTGTACCTGCGCGCGGACGGCGCCGTGCTGACAGGCGATACCGTGCTCGGCCGCGGCACGACGGTCATCGCCGACGACGGCAACCTCGCTGACTATCTCTCTTCTCTTGACCGGCTCCGAGCGCTCGCCGACGTTGCGCCGCTGCGGACGCTGCTGCCTGGTCACGGTCCGCTGCTCGGCGACCCCGCGGCCGTCCTTGACTTCTACATCGCGCACCGGGCTGAACGGCTCGCGGAAATCAGGGCCGCCCTCGCCGCCGGTGACAGGTCACGGCCGCAGATCGTGGCAAGGGTCTACGCGGATGTGGATAAGGCACTGTGGCCGTTCGCTGAGATCTCGGTCCGGGCTCAGCTCGCTTACCTCGGTCAGGCCGGCGAGCTTCCGCCGGACATGGACTTGAGCTGAGCGAAGGCCAGGCTCGCTTGGCCGGGTGTCTCGCCCGGTAATCTGGCGCGGCGCTTGAGCCGGTCAGGATCGATGAGCAGCACTGACTTCGCCGCCAGCTGAATCCAGCCTCTGGTCGCGAAGTCCGCCAGAGCCTTGTTCACGGTTTCCCGGGATGCGCCGACTAGCTGAGCGAGTTCTTCCTGCGTCAGGTCATGGTTGACCTGAATGCCGTCGTCGGTGGGGGCGCCGAACTTGTCGGCCAGTTCCAGCAGCGCCTTGGCCACGCGGCCGGGCACGTCGGTGAAGATCAGGTTCGTGTTGGCCTCGGTGATCCGCCTGAGCCGCTGCGCGAGCACTTTCAGCAGCAGCAGTGCGACCGGCGGCCTTGTCGCCAGGACCGCCCGCAAGTCACTGTGGGCGATCTCGGCCAGCCTGGCATCGGTGATCGCGACCGCGCTGGAGGTGCGGTAGGTGGGGTCGAACATGGACAGCTCGCCGAACATGTCGCCAGGCCCGTGGACGCTGACCAGGCTCTCTCGCCCGTCCGGCGCGGTCCTGGTGAGCTTTACCTTGCCGGTGATCACGAGGTACACGCTGTCGCCCAGGTCGCCTGAGTTGAACAACTTCTCGCCCCGCGGCAGGAGCACCACGTGGGCGTAGGGCCGGAAGATCGCGGCGTCTTCCTCGTCGAGCTCGCGCAGGAGGGAGCTCTTGATCAGGATCCGGGCGTCGTCGTCGGTGAAATCCAGCTGTTCAAGTCGGCTCGCTGGCGCCTGGGAATCAGCCACCGGGGCCACCTCCCTGGTTTTCAGCAAGCCGCTTCCTGCAGGCCTCAATCTCGTCCTCGGCTGCCTGCCGGCCGACCCACTTCGCCGCCTCGACCTCCTTGCCCGGCTCGAGTGCCTTGTACACCTCGAAGAAGTGCTGGATCTCAAGCAGGTCGAACTCTGATACATCGGCAATGTCGCGCAGGTTAGCGTGCCGCGGATCGGTTGCCGGCACGCACAGGACCTTGTCGTCGCGGCCCTTCTCATCGCGCATGCGGAACATCCCGATGGCACGGCTGCTGATCAGGCAACCAGGGAACGTCGGCTCCTCAAGCAAGACGAGAGCGTCAAGCGGGTCGCCGTCCTCGGCAAGCGTGTTCTCAACGAATCCGTAGTCAGCGGGGTACCTGGTCGAGGTAAAGAGCATCCGGTCTAGCCTGATGCGTCCCGAATGGTGGTCCATCTCGTACTTGTTGCGCTGCCCCTTCGGGATCTCGATGACTACGTCGAACTCCACGGCCTAGTCTCCCTGCCCGGTGGAATGATTTGCCTGATTGCCTTTGTGTGTACCCCTGAACTGATGTATACCCTCGGTGGCACCGCCTGTCGAAGGGCCCGGCATCCGGCAAAGGAGATCAGACAGTGAACCGGATGGCGCGCATGATGGCGCTGTCGCTGGCGTTGCTGTGCCTGTTCACGATCGGTGCAGGTGCGGCCGCCGCGCGGCTGATGCCGCACCGGCTCTCGCTGTTCGAGCTTCCGGCCATCTCCGGGCACGGGCTCGCCAGGCCAGGCAAGGTGCTGCATGCCTCGGCCGGAACCCCTTCCACTACGTCTAGTTCTGGTGTGGCGACCGTCGCAGGGGTAACCGCCAGAGTCGGCAGGCTGGTCAAGTCCGGTGCCCTCGGCCCGCATGTGGGCGCGCTCGTGACCGATCTGTCCAGCGGCCAGGCGCTCTACGCGCACAACTCCGCCGCCGGATTTACCCCAGCATCGACGACGAAGATCGCAACCGCGGTCGCCGCGCTCGAGACGCTCGGGCCACAGCACAGGTTCAGCACGCGCGTCATGGTCGGCCGGGGCTTCAAGGCCGGCGCGGGCCATGACGCCCGGATCGCACTGCTGGGCGGCGGCGATCCGACCCTGGCCGTGCGGCGGTACCCGGCGGCTGATTACCCCCAGCCAGCGACGCTGAGCTCACTCGCCGCCGCGACCACCCGGGCGCTGCGCGCGAAAGGCATCGGATCCGTCAGCGTGAGCTACGACGGCTCGATGTTCGGCGGTCCGGCGGTAGCGAAGGGCTGGAAGGGGATCGGCGTTGCCGGGAACTACATCTCAAGCGGTAACTTCGCGCCGATCACCGGTCTTGAGGTTGATCAAGGCCGGCTGACAGCGCGGGGCGCGCCTGAGGACTCGGACGACGCAGGCAACTTCCGGCCGCGGTCGCTGACCCCGTCGCTGGACGCCGCGAAGGCGTTCGTGGCGCTGCTGCGCAAGGACGGGATCTCGGTGCGGGGCAAGCCATCGGAGGCCCCGGCTCCGCAAAGCGGCACCGATCTGGCGGTGGTCCACTCTCCGGCGCTTGCCGCGATCGTGCAGCAGATGCTGGCCGAGAGCAACAACGTCATCGCTGAGACGCTCGCCAGGCAGGTCGCGGTGGTCACCGGACGGCCTGGAACCTTCGCGGGCGCCGCGGCTGCCGTGATGGCTGCTGCGGCCAAGCTCAACGTCCACGGCCTGCACCTGTATGACGGCAGCGGGCTGTCGCCCATGGACCGGATCTCGCCGCGGGCTCTGGTTAGCCTCGTCGGCGTGGCCGCCAGGTCCGGAGCGAGGCTTCGCCCGGTGATCACCGGCATGCCTGTTGCCGGGTTCTCAGGGACTCTGGGGCCTGGCAGCCTCTTCGGACCTTTCGGCAAGGCCGGGCTCGGAATGGTGCGCGCGAAGACCGGCAACCTCAATCATGTGGCGACCATGGCAGGTGTGGCCATGACGACGCATGGCCAGCTGCTTGCGTTCGCGTTCATGGGCAATGGAATCCCTGACCGGCTCGGGACGCAGCCCGAGTACTCGCTCGCCCAGCTAGCCACCGCGCTCGCCGGCTGCGGCTGCGGCTGATTCTGCTGCAGCTATTTCTTCGGGGTCCGGCTCTCACCTTGTGGTCGCCAGGGCACGTACGGTGTAGGGGTGAGCAGCTCCCAGATGATCGACTGGAACGTAGCCACCTCAACTGCGATCAGGTGGGTCAGGCCTGGCCCTCAGGTCAGCCTGGCCGAGGCCAGGAAGGTCGTGGCCGAACTGCGTCAGCAGGCGGCCGCCGTCGCCGAACCTGTGCGCGAGGTGACTGGCCTGCCTGGTGACGACGACGGCGGCAAGGTCGCGATCGTCGACCGCCCCGGCTGGATCAAGGCCAACATCACCGGCTTCGAGGTGGTACTCGATCCGCTGGTTGAGCACATGCAGGACATTGGCGCCGCGCCGGCGGTCGGCTCGGTGCTGACAGCGGTGGGCTCGCGGGTCACCGGCATGCAGGCCGGCCTGATCCTGGCCTATCTCGCCAGCCGCGTCCTCGGGCAGTATGAGCTCTTCTTGCCGCCCGATCCTGACGCGCCCGCTGATGCCGCTCCGCCAGGCCGGCTTACCCTCGTCGCTCCGAACATCGTCATGGTCGAGCGGGAACTCGGCGTGGACCCTAGCGATTTCAGGCGCTGGGTCTGCCTGCACGAGGAAACCCACAGGACCCAGTTCACCTCGGTCCCGTGGCTGCGCCCGTACGTACAGCGGCAGATGACCGAGTTCCTGCTTGCCTCTGACCTCGACCCGGCGTCGATACTGAACCGGCTGCGGGCGGCCGCTGACGCCGTCAGCGGCGCGGTCCGCGGCGGCGACGGAGCGAGCCTGATCGAGGCCATGCAGAGTGACCGGCAGCGCCAGATCCTGGACCGGCTGACCTCGGTGATGACTCTGGTGGAGGGGCACGGTGACTACGTGATGGACGCCGTCGGCCCCGCAGTGGTGCCGTCGGTGGAGCAGATCAGGGCCAAGTTCAACGCGCGCCGGACTTCCGGGACGAACCGCCTTGAGCAGGCGATCAGGCGGATCCTCGGCATCGACCTGAAGATGCGGCAGTACCAGCAGGGCGCAGCGTTCGTCCGCACCGTCGTCGGCGAGGCGGGGATGGAGACCTTCAACCGGGTCTGGACGTCCCCTGAAACGCTGCCGACCAAGGAAGAGCTCGCCAGCCCGCGGATCTGGCTGGAGCGGGTGGCGGGATCGCCGCTCGGCACCAGGCAGCTCGACAGCCCGGCCCAGAACGGGATCGCCGGGCACGCTGCATCGTCTGACGGGGCAGCATCTGGCGGGCAGTCAGCGGACACGACCGACACGCCTGCGGCCGAAGGGCCGTCCGCTGACGGTCCTGGGCGTTCGGCAGGCTGACTTGCGATGGGCCCCGACCCGGCTGTCGCGGCGGTCAGGCTGGGTGTCCGCCGCAGCCTGACCGGCCTGGCGCCGACCGGTGCCGCGGCGCCGCAGCGGGACGTGCCGCTCGTGCTCAGCGCCTGCTCGGGAGGTCCTGACTCGCTCGCACTCGCCGCGGCCCTGGCGTTCGAGGCTCCGAGGCTCGGGCTGCGAGCCGGGGGCGTCACCGTCGACCACGGCCTCCAGCCAGGTTCCGCCGATCAGGCTGCTCAAGTGGCGGCGACCCTGCGCGGACTCGGCCTGGATCCGGTTGCGTGCCTGCGCGCCGAGGTGACGGGCCGTGGCGGCGGAGCCGGCTATCCAGGTCCTGAAGCAGCAGCCCGCCAGGCCAGGTACGCGGTGATCGAGGCCGCCGCGGTCGAGTGCGGCGCGGCCGCGGTTCTGCTCGGCCACACCATGGACGACCAGGCCGAGACCGTGCTGCTGGGGCTAGCTCGCGGCTCTGGTGCCAGATCGCTCGCCGGGATGCAGGCGGCCTCCGGCCGCTACTTGCGCCCGCTGCTCGGGCTGCGTCGTGCTCAGACGATCGCGGCGTGCGCGGCTCAGGGGCTCGACCCGTGGCAAGACCCGCACAACACCGATCCGGCGTACGCCAGGACGCGGGTGCGGCAGCAGATCCTGCCGATGATGGAGGACCTGCTCGGGCCCGGCATCGCGGAGGCGCTCGCCAGGACGGCCGACGGGCTCCGAGCCGACGCTGACGCTCTCGACGCTCTCGCCGGCGAGGCGGCCGAACGGCTCACCAGTGCTGACGGCGGCCTCGAAGTCACCGCGCTTGCCGAACTCCCCGCCGCGATCAGGACCAGGTTGCTCAGGCGGACGGCGATCGCCGCCGGAGCGCCGGCCGGCTCGGTCAGCGCCAGCCACATTGCTCAGCTCGACGCTCTCGTCACGGCGTGGCGCGGTCAGCTCGGGACTGACCTGCCAGGCGGACTCCGGTGCATCCGCCGGTATGGCAGGCTTCAGTTCACGACCCGACCTTAAGCGGCTAGTTCCTGGCTACATACCGAACGGGAGACGGCGTTGGACGCCACTGATATGGGTGCGGACCTGCTGGAGGTGCTCATCACCGAGGAGCAGCTTCGGGCCAGGATCGCCGAGCTCGCTACTCAGATCGACGCCGATTACGCTGGCCGCGAACTGATCCTCATCGGGGTACTCAAGGGCGCCGTGATGGTGATGGCCGACCTGGCGAGGGCGATGCACCAGCCCATCAGCATGGACTGGATGGCCATCTCCTCCTACGGCTCCGGCACAACCTCTTCTGGCGTGGTCCGGATTCTGAAGGACCTCGACGCCGACATCAGCGGCAAGCACGTTCTCGTGGTCGAAGACATCGTCGACTCCGGTCTCACCCTGTCTTATCTGGTCAACAACCTGCAGTCCCGCGATCCGGCCTCGGTCGAGGTGTGCGTTCTGCTGCGGAAGCGCGCCGCAGCGCAGATGCCGGTCAAGGTGGCATACACCGGATTCGAAATCGAGGACAAGTTTGTCATCGGCTACGGCCTCGATTACGCCGAGCGATACCGGAACCTTCCGTTCATAGGGACGCTTGCCCCGCATGCATACTCAGCCGTGCACTTGGTTGATCCGGAGGAGAACACCGGGGATCCAGAGGGGAACACATCGGAAGTTGAATAGCGTTTACATAGGGTAGAGGCGGAGCATAGGGCACGCGGCTTCCTGAAGTGCCGCCTACGTGCCGGTGCGAGTCGGCGCGGTGTACCGTCGCTTCTCTCGCGTTATATGCGTGAGATCGGGAATACCGCGCATGGAATGCTCGGACGGACTGCGCTCCTGCCGGAAGGCGGCGGGACACGAGGCTCGGCAGGAGGTACCGGCCCGGCTCGCCGGGCCGCTATTCGATGGATCTGAAGCGCATCTTCCGTAGCTGGATGCTGGTCATCCTGCTTGTTTTCGTGCTGCTTGTCGTGGTGCTCAAGTTCACTGGGTCGAACCAGTACCGCACCGTGCAGACCTCGCAGGTGATGAAGCTTGTCCAGACCGGGCAGGTCAGGTCTGCGATCCTGAACGTGCCGACGCAGGTCATCCAGGTCACCACTAAGGACGGCCGTAACCTGCAAGCCACTTGGGTGGGCACCCAGCAAAACCAGATCTCCCGGGCCCTGCAAACCCAGAACAACGCAGGCAACCTCGCCGGCGGCTATGACGTGAAGAACCCGCAGGGCAACTCACTGCTGAACGTGCTGCTCGGCTGGCTCCCGTTCATCGTCATCTTCCTGCTGTTCTTCGTGTTCATGAACCAGATGCAGGGCGGCGGCTCGAGGGTCATGAACTTCGGCAAGTCCCGGGCCAAGCTGATCACGAAGGACACGCCCAAGACGACGTTCGCCGACGTGGCTGGCGCGGATGAGGCGATCGAGGAACTCGAGGAGATCAAGGAGTTCCTGCAGACTCCGGCCAAGTTCCAGGCCATCGGGGCGAAGATTCCCAAGGGCGTGCTGCTGTACGGTCCGCCAGGAACCGGTAAGACGCTGCTGGCGCGGGCCGTTGCAGGCGAGGCTGGCGTGCCCTTCTACTCGATCTCGGGTTCAGACTTCGTCGAGATGTTCGTCGGTGTCGGTGCCTCCCGTGTCCGTGACTTGTTCGAGCAGGCCAAGGCGAACGCCCCGGCCATCGTGTTCGTGGACGAGATCGACGCTGTCGGCCGTCACCGGGGCGCCGGCTTCGGCGGCGGGCATGACGAGCGCGAGCAGACCCTGAACCAGCTGCTGGTCGAGCTGGACGGCTTCGATACCAAGGGCGGCGTGATCGTGATCGCCGCGACCAACCGGCCCGACATCCTTGACCCTGCCCTGCTGCGCCCCGGCCGGTTCGACCGCCAGATCGTGGTCGCACAGCCAGACCTGGCCGGCCGCAAGGGCATCCTGCGCGTGCACGCGCGAGGCAAGCCGTTCGCTCCTGACGTCGACCTCGACGTCATCGCCAGGCGAACGCCCGGCTTCACCGGTGCGGACCTCGCCAACGTGATCAACGAGGGCGCGCTGCTGACTGCGCGCGGCAACCAGACCCAGATCACGATGTACTCGCTGGAAGAGGCGATCGACCGGGTGACGGCCGGGCCGAAGCGCAAGAGCGTGCTCTTGTCCGAGAAGGAGCGCAAGCTCATCGCTTACCACGAGGGCGGGCATGCCCTCGTGGGTCACGCGATGCCGCACGCTGACCCGGTGCACAAGATCACCATCATTCCGCGAGGCCGTGCCCTCGGGTACACAGCCGCCGCGCCGTCGGAGGACAAGTTCCTGGTCAGCCGCGCCGAGATGATGGACCAGCTGGCAATGCTGCTGGGCGGCCGCACGGCCGAGGAACTCGTGTTCCACGAGCCCACCACCGGCGCTGCCAACGACATCGAGAAGGCGTCCCAGATTGCGCGCGGCATGGTGACCGAGTACGGCATGAGCGAGCGCCTTGGCGCCCGCAAGTTCGGCACCGGCGACTCCGAGCCGTTCCTTGGCCGCGAGATGTCGCATTCGCGCGACTACTCCGAGGAGATCGCGTCGGCGATCGACGATGAGGTCAGGCGCCTGATCGAGGCCGCGCACGACGAGGCGTGGGACGTCCTGGTCCAATACCGTGACGTGCTCGACAACCTGGTGCTGCAGTTGATGGAGCATGAGACCTTGTCGCGGGACCAGGTGCTCGAGATCTTCGCGCCTGTGCAGAAGCGGCCAGCGCGCGGCTCTTACACCGGCTACGGAAAGCGGATGCCGTCGGACCGGCCGCCGGTGCTCACGCCGAAGGAACTGGCGCTGACCGCTGCGAGTGACGGCAAGGAGCTGCCGCTCGGTGGCAACGGCCAGAATCCGAACCTGAGCAAGGGCAACTACCCTGGCGGCATTGCTCCGATGCCCGATCCGTTCGGCATCGAGCCGGGCGACCAGGGCTCGGGCGGCCACTCTCACTGACGCGGCTGGTTCATTGAACGAGTCTGTTGACCTCGAGCGGATCGAGCGTGCGGTACGCGAGATCTTGCTCGCGATCGGCGAGGATCCGGACCGGGATGGGATCAAGGACACCCCGGGCCGGGTCGCGCGAGCCTACGCTGAGCAGTTCGCTGGGCTGACCCAGCATCCGAAGGACGTCCTCAGCACGGTCTTCGACGCCGATCACGATGAGATGGTCCTTGTCCGCGATATCGAGATGTTCTCGACCTGCGAGCACCACCTGACGCCATTCTTTGGCCATGCGCACATCGGATACATACCTAACGAGCGCGGCCAGATCACCGGGCTGTCCAAGCTCGCCAGGCTCGTGGACGTGTACGCGCGGCGACCGCAGGTTCAAGAGCGGATGACCAGCCAGATAGCTGACTCGCTGATGGAGGTACTTGAGCCCAGGGGCGTTATTGTCGTCGTGGAAGCCGAGCACTTGTGCATGGCCATGCGCGGCGTGCGCAAGCCAGGTTCCAAGACAGTCACGTCCGCGGTCCGGGGCTGCTTCCGCAGTTCAGACGGCACAAGGGCAGAGGCCATGAGTTTGCTAATGGCCCGCCGCTAGCATTCCGGTAACGAAGTCGTTCAAACCTACGCAGTGCCCGTGAGTCAGGGCCGCACACACATGTCGGATATGACGGATCTAAGCCAGGGCTCAGGGCGCGAAGCAGAACGCCCCGGCTCACATCGGAAGCAGCCGCCACCAGGCTCAGCTGCGGTTAAGCAGCGGCCAGACCAGAAAGCCCCAGGGCGCGCGGCTTATGCCAGGACAGCCGACCGGCGCACCCAGCGCCGCTGGGTCCCCGTCACGGCTGGCCTGATGATGTTCCTGCTCGGCCTTGCCGACGTCACCCTCGGCCTGACCGCGCCGAGCAACGACTTGCACGCGAGGCTGCAGAGCCTGCCGGTCGTCGTGCCCGGCACCGTAGCCGTCCTTACCAGGACCGCGGACATCATCATCGGGCTGCTGTTGCTGATGCTCTCCTACGGCTTGCGCAGGCGCAAACACCGCGCCTGGCAGGAGGTCATGGCGCTGCTGATCATCAGCGCGCTGATCAGCCTCGCGCACGCCATCTACCTAATCGGCCACCGCCGCGACCTCGCCATCGGCGTCGGCATCGGATTTGTTGTCCTGTCGCTGCTGATCGCCGCCGGGGCGTATTTCCGCGCCGAGTTCTATGCAGTCGGTGACCCGCGGACCAGGTGGCGTGCGCTGACAGCCCTGACCGGATTGCTCGCGGCGGACCTGATCATCGGAGTCGGGTACCTGTCGGGACCCGCCGACGTGTCAGCGGGCTACTCGTTCGCAGAACGCCTCCAATCGGCCTTGTATGGCCTCGTCGGCGTCGGCGGCCCGGTGTCATTCCCCGACCGCGACATTCACGGCGATTTCTTCTACCTGCTGATGGGTGCGCTGGGTTTTGTCACTGTCGTCGTGACCGCCTTCTTGTTCCTGCGGCCCGCGAGGCCAGAGGGCAGGCTCGGCGCTGCAGACGCGACGCAGATCAGGAAACTCCTTGATCGCTACGGCGCCTCGGATTCGCTTGGGTACTTTGCGCTGCGCAACGACAAAAGCGTGATCTGGTCGGCTACGAAGAAGTCCTGCATCGGCTACCGCGTGGTCTCAGGCGTCATGCTCGCGAGCGGTGACCCGCTTGGCGATAACGAGGCATGGCCGGGCGCGATCGACGCGTTCCTGGACATGGCCGCGAGGCACGCATGGATTCCTGCCGTTATCGGGTGCAGCGAGCGCGGCGCCGAAATCTGGTGCCGGCACGGTGAGCTGACCGCGCTAGAGCTCGGCGACGAGGCGGTTGTCGACGTCGCTGACTTCTCGCTGGAGGGCAGGGCCATGCGCAACGTCAGGCAGATGGTGACACGGGTCGATCGCGCTGGCTACGTGGCCCAGGTCCGGCGGGTCGGTGACGTGGCGCCCGAGGAGATCACCAGGCTGGTCAGGCGCGCCGACTCCTGGCGCGGCAATCCGACCGAGCGTGGATTCTCTATGGCTCTGGGCCGCATTGGCGGCCCTGGCGATGAGCGGTGCGTGATCGCGACCGCAGTCCAGGACGGCGAGCTGCGGGCGCTGCTCCATTTCGTGCCGTGGGGCAGCGACGGCCTCTCACTCGACCTGATGCGCAGGGATCGCTCGGCGCAGCCTGGCCTGAACGACTTCATGATCGTCGAGACCATCAACGCCGCATCCAGCCTTGGCGTGGCCCGCATTTCGCTCAACTTCGCGGCGTTCCGTGCCGCGCTGGAGCGCGGCGAGCGGATCGGTGCCGGTCCGATCACGAGGGCCTGGCGCCGGATCCTGGTGTTCTTGTCCAGGTGGTTCCAGATCGAGTCGCTGTACAAGTTCAACGCCAAATTTGCGCCCGCGTGGGTGCCCAGGTTCATGGTCTTCACCTCGACCAGGGACGCGCTGAGGGTCGGCCTGGCCGCGCTCGAGGCTGAAGCCTTCCTGGTCTGGCCGAAGCTTGAGGCGCGCCGGATCATCAGGAACATGCGGAGCGCGGCGTACCGGTCGCTCAGCCGGCCAGACCCTAAGGGCTAGGCAGGCGGCGGGCGAACTCACCCGTTCCGCCGCCGGTCCTGGCGGGCTTGTAGATTACGCCCATGGCCGGCCGAGCAAGCAGTCCTCCAGGTCTCCCCGCCGCTGCCCGCTCACTGGTCATGGGCGTAGTCAATGTGACTCCCGACTCGTTCTCCGACGGCGGGAAGTGGTTCGGGCCTGATGCGGCGATCGCACATGGCCTAGAACTGGCCAGCGGCGGCGCGGACATCGTCGACGTCGGGGGCGAGTCGACCAGGCCAGGAGCGCTGCGGATCAGCGAGAACGAGGAACTACGCCGGGTCGGACCGGTTATCTCCGCGCTGGCCAGCGCTGGCGTGGTCGTGAGCGTGGACACCATGCGGGTGAAGGTCGCCGAGCGGGCGCTCGCCGACGGCGCACGTATGGTCAACGACGTCAGCGGCGGCCTCGCCGATCCCGGAATGGCTGGCTTGATCGCTGAATCCGGGGTTCCCTACGTGGTCATGCACTGGCGCGGCCACAGCGTGGACATGCAAGACAGAGCCGTATACGCCGACGTCGTCAAGGAGGTCAGGGCCGAGCTGTCGCACCGCGTGCAGGCGCTGACCGGATCGGGTATCGATCCGGCCCAGCTGATCGTCGATCCCGGCCTCGGCTTCGCGAAGCTGCCAGCGCACAGCTGGACGCTGCTCAGCAGGCTGCGCGAGATCGGCTGCCTGGATCACCCGGCCGCGCCGTTCCCGGTGCTCGTCGGTGCGTCCAGGAAGGGGTTCATCGCCAGGTTGCTCGGCGTCGGCCAGGACACGCCCCGGCCGTTCACCGAATGCGATGACGCGACGGCCGCGCTGACCTTGTACGCGGCCATGGCGGACGCATGGTGCGTGCGTGTCCACTCGGTGCCGGCCAATGCCGACGCGGTCCGGATAGCAGCGCGCCTGCAGGAGGAGCGCCTGCCGTGACGGACCTTGACCGGATCTGCCTGTCCGGCCTGCGCGCGTACGGCTACCACGGCGTGCTGCCAGCAGAGCGTGAGCGCGGCCAGGTTTTCATCATCGACGCGGTGCTCTGGCTCGACACGAGCGCCGCGGCGGAGACCGACGATCTGTCCAGGACGGTCGACTACGGGATGCTGGCGTCCCGGCTTGCCGAACTCGTCGCGGCCGAGCCCGTCGCACTGCTCGAGAGCCTTGCCCAGCGGCTCGTCGCCGCGTGCCTTGCCGATGAAAAGGTGCAGCACGCCGAGATCACCGTGCACAAGCCGCAAGCCCCGGTCGCCGTGCCGGTTCAGGACGTCAGCGTGACGATCAGGCGGACCCGGCCGATGGTGGCAGGGTGACCAGGCAGGACCGGACTGTCCAAGCCCGCCAGCTCGTTCTCGCGCTGGGCAGCAACCTGGGCGACAGGCTCGCCACATTGCAGGCCGGCATCAATGAGCTGACGCAGGCCGCTGGCATTGTTCTGAAGGCCGTCTCGGCGGTCTTCGAGACCGGGCCGGTAGGTGGCCCCGACCAGCCTGACTACCTCAACGCGATCCTGCTGGCCACGACCACGCTGCCATGTCAGGAGGTTCTGCGCTTCACCCAGGCTGCCGAGCATGCCCAGGGCAGGGTCAGGACCGTCAGGTGGGGGCCGCGAACGCTCGACATCGACATCATCGTCTGCGGCGATGAGATCAGCGCCGATGCGGTGCTAACCCTGCCGCACCCTCGCGCGCACGAGCGCGCGTTCGTGCTGCTGCCCTGGCACGATGTCGATCCCGCTGCGATCCTGCCGGGATCCGGGACCGTTGCCGATCTTGTCGCCGGCCTCCCACCGGAGACCACAGGGACAGTCCGGCGACGCAGCGACCTTAGGCTGACAGTGCGGCCCGAGGTCGCCAGCGGGCCCGGCAGGCCTGAAAGGCCAACAAGAGCGTGAAACAGGGCAGGTGAGTCCGGCAGATGCAGCCAACGAAGCCGTGGTCGCTGCTGGCGATCGCCGCGGTCTGTGCTGTGCTGGCATGGGTCGTGGTCAAGTTCAGCTTCAGCGACGTGGCGCCGCTGCCCTGGACCGCCGTGCCCGCCCTGCTCCTGCTGGCGATAGGCGAATTCGGCTTCGGCCGGAACCTGGGCGCGCGCCTGCACGGGCAGCCCGGTGCCAAGCCGATCCAGCCGATGGCAGTGCCGAGGGTGGTCGCGCTGGCCAAGGCGAGCTCGGCCGCGGGTGCGGCTATCGCCGGGCTGGCTCTCGGTTTCCTGATCTACACGATCCCGCTGCTCGACAAGCCGGTGCCCAGTCATGACGCGATAGTCTCGGCGGTCACGATGCTGGCAGCGGTCGTGCTCATACTCGCTGCCTTGTACCTGGAGCGAGCCTGCCGGGCACCAGAGCCGCCCGACGACGACGACTCCGATGACCTGCCATCCCCGAACGGCCAGCGGGGGCGCAGGTCCTAGAGGGACTGTCCAGAGCCCGCGAGGACCGGATCGACGATGCGACACAACGACAACAAGCCTCCAGCTGACGCTGACGACGCGAACACACCGCATCCTGCGCAGCTTGCCGTCGGCGTGGTGGGAGCGGGCCGGGCAGGTACCGCGATGGCAGCCGCCTTGGCCAGGGCGGGGCACCGCGTCGTCGCGGCATCAGCGGTGTCCCAGGCGTCGCTCGATCGCATCAGCGCCCGTCTGCCGCAGGCCAAGATCGCCAGGCCGGAGGAGATCGTCGAGGCCTCCGACCTGGTTCTGCTGACGGTGCCTGACGACGCGCTACCCGGCCTGGTGAGAGGTCTCGCGGACACCGGCGTGGCCATGGAGGGCCGGCTGATCGCGCACGCGAGCGGCAGGCACGGCCTCGCCGTTCTCGAGCCCGCAGTAAGGGCGGGGGCGCTGCCGCTGGCCTTGCACCCGGTCATGACGTTTACCGGCAGGCCCGACGACGTAAGCAAGATGACGGGGATCTCGTTTGGGGTTACGGCGCCCGACCAGCTTCGGCCTGTTGCCGAGGCGCTCGTGGTCGAGATGGGTGGCGAGCCAGTGTTCATCCCCGAGGAAAAGCGCGGGCTCTATCACGCCGGGCTGGCCAGCGCGGCTAACCACCTGGTCACTCTCGTGGCGGCCTCGAGCGAGCTGCTGCGGGAGTCGGGTGTCCCTGATCCGGCAAGAATGCTGGGCCCGCTCCTGCTTGCTGCGCTGGAGAACGCCCTTTTGCTCGGCGATCAGGCGCTGACCGGGCCGGTTGCGCGGGGCGACGCTGACACGGTCGCTGCCCACGTCGAGGTGATCGCCAAGACGGCACCTGAAGCGCTCGGCGCCTATCTTGCGCTCGCGCGGCTGACCGCTGACCGGGCTCTGGCCGCAGGGACGCTCACGTCCGCCGATGCGCAACGGCTGCTCGGCGTCCTGTCCGGGTCGGCGGCATGATTCCCATGCTCGCCAGGACCAGGCCTGGGCTAGCTGCCTGCCGCGCGACGCTGAGGGCGCCGGTGGTGCTGGTTCCCACCATGGGCGCGCTGCACGACGGGCACCGGGCGCTGCTCAGGACAGCCAGGCACAGGTCGGGGCCGAACGGATCGGTCGTGGTTTCAGTTTTCGTCAATCCACTGCAATTCGGTGCTGGCGAGGACCTCAACCGCTACCCGCGATCACTGAACGACGACGTCGCCGTCTGTGCATCCGAAGGCGTCGACGTTGTCTTCGCCCCGGCCCATGAGGAGATGTATCCGGCGGAGCACATGATTACGGTTCGTCCTGGCCTGATGGGCGAGGTGCTCGAAGGGACGTTCCGCCCGGGATTCTTCGAGGGCGTTCTCACGGTGGTGCTTAAGCTGTTCAATCTGGTCAGGCCGGATGTGGCGGTCTTCGGGGAGAAAGATGCGCAGCAGCTCGCAGTCGTCAGCAAGATGGTGGCCGACTTGAACCTTCCGGTCACGATCGAGCCCGTCGGCATCGTTCGCGACCCCGATGGCCTGGCAATCTCCAGCAGGAACCGTTACCTCTCGCCAGCCGAGCGCGACACGGCACTCGCGCTGTCCAGAGCCCTGCGGGCTGGTTCGGCGGCGGCGGGAGGTGGCGCGGAGGCCATTCTTGCCGCGGCCGAGGCAGAGCTTTCGGCGGCCGCGAAGGCCGACCCGCCGCTAGCCACCGACTACCTGGCCCTCGCTGATCCGGAGACCTTCACGCATGTGCCCGCTGGCTTTACCGGTCGTGCCCTGCTGCTGGTAGCGGCAACTGTCGGCAAGACCAGGCTGATTGACAACACCGCGATCCCGATCGGGTCGCCAGCAGAGCAGGCCCGGTGATCGCGCGCCGGCTCCTGGCGCCGCCGCCCGGCTGGGCCAGACGCGCCGACGTCGTCGTAATCGGCTCCGGCATCGCCGGCGTCACTGCCGCGCTCAGCACGCACGCTGCGCTGCCCGAAAGCAACATCTTGCTGATCACCAAATCGCTGCTGGACGACGGCTCGACGAGATGGGCCCAGGGCGGCATCGCGGCTGCGCTCGGGCCAGGTGACACCCCCGACCAGCATCTAACCGACACCCTCGCCGCCGGCGCCGGAATCTGCGACGTCGACGCCGTGCGCGCGCTGGTGAACGACGGCCCTGGGGCCGTGCGCCGCCTGATCGCGCTTGGCGCGAAGTTTGACAGAGGCGCCAGCGGCGTCCTCGAGCTCACCAGGGAAGGCGGCCACCTCCGGCGCAGGATCGCGCACGCAGGCGGTGACGCGACGGGGGCCGAGATCTCGCGAGCGCTGCTCTGCGCGCTCGCCGAAGCCGGGGCTGGCGCCGATGAGGGCGTTGGTATCGACGTGATCGAGCACGCGATGTCGCTCGATCTGCTGCTCGCGGGCGACGGCAGCGTCGCGGGCCTCACGCTGCACGTAATCGGCGAGGGCCAGCAGGACGGCGTCGGCGCCGTCCACACGCCTGCTGTGGTGCTGGCGACCGGAGGGATGGGCCAGGTTTACTCCGCGACCACGAATCCGCCGGTGTCCACCGGTGACGGCGTGGCTCTCGCGCTCCGGGCCGGCGCGGAGGCGGCCGACCTCGAATTCGTCCAGTTCCACCCGACCGTCCTCTGGCTCGGCGCAGCAGCGCGCGGCAGGCAGCCGCTGATCTCCGAGGCGGTCCGCGGCGAGGGCGCGTTCCTGATCGACGGCTCGGGGCGCCGGTTCATGGCCGGCCGGCACCCGCTCGCCGACTTGGCACCGCGGGACGTCGTCGCGAAGGCGATCATGAGCGTCATGGCGGAGACCGGCACCGACCACGTCTATCTCGACGGCACGCACCTCGGCGAAGACGTCTGGGAACACAGGTTCCCCACGATCAGGGCAAGTTGCCTCTCGCACGGGATCGACCCCGTCCGCGAGCCCATTCCCGTCGTCCCAGCCGCTCACTACGCCAGCGGCGGCGTCAAGACCGACCTGCACGGCCGCACCAGCATCCATGGTCTGTACGCCTGCGGCGAAGCGGCCTGCACTGGCGTCCACGGCGCGAACAGGCTCGCCTCGAACTCGCTTCTCGAAGGCCTGGTCTTCGCCGAGCGCATCGCCGCCGACCTCGCCACCTGCCTCCCGCCGCGCCAGGAGCCCGCGCCCGACGCCCGCGCTCCCGGACTGCTGGAACCCGGCGCGACCGACCAGATTCAGCACCTCATGACCGAGCGAGCCGGCGTGCTCCGGTCCGGCCCTGGCCTGGTGGCGGCGGCTGACGCCCTCCGCAAGATCGGCGACCAGCAGGCATCCCGCCCCGGCCCTGCCGCCTGGGAGGCGGCGAACGTGCACACGCTCGCCTCCGTACTCGTAGCGTCCGCGGCGTTGCGGACGGAAACGCGAGGATCGCATTGGCGTGAGGATTACCCGGAATCCTCTGTTGACTGGATCGGGCACCTGATCGTCACGCTGGGCCAGTCTCCGACGGGCAGGGATTCCGAAGATGACGACGCGCTGGCGACCCGGTTCGTCCCCACACCGAAGGAGCCGGCTCGTGAGTGAGATCGGTGCGCAGCTGGCAGCAAATCTGAAGTCATCCGGGCTCGACCCGGTGGCCGTGCTGAGAGTCATCAGGACGGCGCTGGCAGAAGACCTTGCCGACGGCCCCGACGTGACCACGACGGCCACTATCCCTCCTGGAGCGGTGGCGACCGCAGAGGTTGTCGCAAGGCGCCCAGGGGTGGTGGCTGGTCTTTTCGTTGCTGATGCCGCGTTCGAGTTGGTCGGCGACATCACGAGCCGGCACCACATCACCGACGGCGAGCAGGTCAGGGCGGGCGACGTTCTCATGACCCTCCGTGGGCCGCTGCGGGCCATCCTGACGGCGGAGCGGACGGCGCTGAATCTTCTGGGTCATATGTCGGGGATTGCCACGCTGACCGCGCAGTGGGTCGAGGCGGTGGCGGGGACGAAGGCACGGATCCGGGACACCAGGAAGACATTGCCGGGTTTGCGGGCGCTGGAGAAGTACGCGGTGCGGTGCGGAGGCGGGGTCAATCACCGCATGTCGCTTTCTGACGCGGCCCTGATCAAGGACAACCATGTTGCCGGTGCTGGGTCGGTGACGGCAGCATTCGACGCGGTGGGCAAGCTAGCGCCCGATCTGCCGGTCGAGGTGGAGTGCGACACGCTCGAGCAGGTGAATGAAGCGGTCGCGGCTGGCGCAGACCTGATCTTGCTGGACAATTTCAGCGTGGCGGATATGGCCAAGGCGGTAAAGCAGACGCACGGGCTGGCCAAGCTCGAGGCCAGCGGCGGGCTCCGGCTCGACGACGCGGCGACCGTCGCCGCGACCGGCGTCGACTACCTCGCGGTGGGAGCCCTGACGCACTCCGCGCCCGTCCTCGACATCGGGCTGGATATGGACCCCGGGTCGGAGCGGTAGTCATGCTGCTCACCATCGACATCGGCAACACGAACTCTGTGCTGTGCGTCTTCGACGGGGAGGACGTGGTCGATCACTGGCGGGTCGCGACCGATCCGGTCAGAACGGCGGACGAGCTCGCCGTAACGCTCCGAGGGCTGCTATCGCAGAGCAAGCGGGTCGAGGAGGCCGGGCTCGAGGGAATCGCGCTGTGCTCGACGGTGCCGTCCGTCCTGCACGAGATGCGCGAGATGCTCGGCAGGTACTACGACGACCTCCCCGCGCTGATTGTCGAGCCAGGGGTCAAGACCGGTGTCTCGATCCGGATGGACAACCCGAAGGAAGTCGGCACCGACCGGATCATGAACACCGTTGCCGCCGTGCACCTGTACGGCGGGCCGGCGATCGTGGTGGACTTCGGGACCTCGACCAACTTCGATGCGGTCAGCGCCAGGGGCGAGTTCGTCGGCGGTGCGCTCGCGCCGGGCATCGAGGTCTCGGTCGACGCGCTCTCCAGGCGTGCCGCCCAGCTGCTTAAGGTCGAGCTGGCCAGGCCCGCGCGCGTTGTCGGCAAGAACACGGTGGAGGCGCTGCAGTCCGGGATCATCTTCGGCTTCGCCGGCCAGATCGAGGGGATCACGAGCCGGATGGCCGCTGAGCTCTCGCCGGGCAATCCTGATGCGGTGACCGTCATCGCGACAGGTGGCCTGGCGCCCCTCGTGATCGACGAGGTAAAGATCATCGACGCTTATGAACCATGGCTCACGCTGATCGGCCTCCGCTTGGTCTGGGAACGCAACCTCGCCTCCTGATCCGCTGCCCGCGACGACGGGGCGCGGAATCTCGGTCGCTCTCTCAGCGGGCGCGCCGGTAACCTCTGGCAGATGAGCGAGGAATCGAGCGGCGGGGCGACGCCAGCCAGCGGTGAGCTGCCTGGCGAGGACTCCTGGCAGCCACCTGACCTGTCCGAGCAGATGCGGGTCAGGCTGGCCAAGCTCGACCGGCTGAGGGCGGCCGGCGTCGAGCCCTACCCGGTGGGCTACCCGCGCACGCACACCGTGGCTGAGGTCAGGGCAGCCCATCCCGGTCTGCCAGCCGACACCGCGACGGGCGACAAGGTCGGCGTCGTCGGCCGGGTCATGCTGTACCGGACCGGGGGCAAGCTCTGTTTCGCGACGATCAGGGACGGGACGGGCGAGATCCAGGTGATGATCTCGCGCGACCGGGTCGGCGAGGACGCCCTTGCCGCCTGGAAGGCGGACGTGGACCTCGGCGACCATATCGGCGTGACCGGCGAGGTCATCACGTCGCGCAGCGGCGAGCTGTCGGTGCTCGCCGACTCGTTCGCGATCACCGGCAAGTCGCTGCGTCCGCTCCCTGACAAGCATGCCGGCCTGACCGACCCGCAATCTCGGGTGCGCATGCGCTATGTGGACCTGATCGTCAACCCGGAAGCTCGGCAGCTCGCTGAGCTGCGCGCCACAGTCACCAGGGCGATCCGCGAGGAACTGCATACCCGCGGCTTCATCGAGGCGGAAACGCCGATGCTGCAGACGCTGCATGGCGGGGCAAACGCGCGGCCGTTCGTGACCCATATCAACGTCTACGACATGCCGATGTACCTGCGGATCGCGCTGGAGCTGTACCTCAAGCGGCTGATGGTAGGCGGCCTGGAGAAGGTCTACGAGATCGGCAGGAACTTCCGCAACGAGGGCGTCGACGCGACGCATAACCCCGAGTTCACGATGCTCGAGGCTTACGAGGCGTACGGCGACTACACCTCTATCGGGCAGCTGACCAGGAGCCTGATTCTCAGGGCGACTGAGGCAGGGACCGGCGGCACGATCGTGCGACGGCCCGATGGATCGGAGTATGACATCGGTGGTGAATGGCCGTCGATCACCGTACACGACGCCGTGTCCGCTGCCCTGGGCGAGAAGGTCACTCCGGACACGGGGGAGGATCAGCTGCGCAGGCTGGCCGACAAGGCTGGCATCGCCGTCGACCCGGCCTGGAATGCCGCGCAGGTGCTGGTCGAGATCTACGAGCACCTGGTCGAGGCAACGACCGTGCTGCCCACCTTCTACAGCGACTTCCCCGTCGAGGTCTCACCGCTGACCAGGGCGAACCGCGATGATCCCAGGCTCGCGGAGAAGTGGGATCTAGTCGCCTTCGGCACTGAGATCGGCACCGGCTACTCCGAGCTTGTCGACCCGGTCGAGCAGCGGGCGAGGCTCACCGCGCAGTCGCTGCTCGCCGCCGGGGGTGACGCTGAAGCCATGCAGCTTGACGAGGACTTCCTGCGCGCGCTGGAGTACGGCATGCCGCCAGCCGGCGGGATGGGCATGGGCATCGACCGGGTGCTGATCATGCTGACCGGAGCGTCGATCAGGGAGACGATCCTGTTCCCGATCGTGCGCCCGGGCTGAGGGGCGAGCAGCCGGCCATCAACCGGTCAGGCGATGCGCACGGCCCCGTCGTAGACGTTCCACATGACCGGGTGGATTCCGACCGGGATGCCGAATGTCGGAGCGTCCAGCATGAAGCCGTTGCCCACGTAGATTCCTACGTGGCCGATATCGGAGTAGAAGAACACGAGGTCGCCAGGCTGCAGCTGGGCCCGCGACACATGCACGCCCGAGTTCCAGAGATCACCCGTGAAGTGCGGCAGGCTGATGCCTAGCTGGCTGTACGCCCATACCACGAGGCCCGAACAGTCGAATGTGGTCGGACCCGCCGCGCCCCAGACGTACGCGTCGCCGATGGCGCGCATGGCGATCCTGAGGGCTTGCACGCCTAGTGAACGGCCGTTGATCTGGATGGGCGGGTACGTGCCCGTCTTGCGGTAGATCTCAAGCGCCTTGTTGAACGCGGCGCTGTTGAGCTTGCTCTCCTTCGCCTGGATCTTCGCGACCTTTGCCTTCATCGCGACCGACAGCTTGGCTGCCTTGTGCTGCTGCTGGATTGCCAGCAGCTTGGCGCGCTGCGCTGCTGCCCGCGCGGTCGCCACGAGATGGAGCTTGGCGCCGTTCTCCTTCTGGAGCTGGCCGAGTATCGATGCCCGGTTCAGCATGGACTGCGGGTTAGGGCTCGTGAGCAAGCTAATCGCGGGGTTGACGCCGCCGGTCATGTAGCCGGCCGCCGCGATCTGCGCGATCGCAGCCTGGTCGTCTGCCAGCAGCTTCTCGTCCCGTTGCACGGTGAGGCGGGCGACCTTGACCTGTTGCTTCGCCTCGTTGAACTGGATCCGCAGGGCGTCGTACTGCTGGCTGAGGGAGTCGATCTGCCTCGACAGCTTGGAAGCCTCGGCGAGCAGCTGCTTCAGCGTGGGCTTGGGGCTGGCGTTAGCGGGCCCTGCGACCGATGCCGGAATCGCAAATCCCATGGCGGCCGCGATGCTGACCGCGGTCGCTACCCGGCGAGAGAGACGGGGCGGCTTGCGCCCGCCCGAGCCGCCTGTAGCCCGGCGGCGCCTGGAGTGCCAACGGGCTGGCGAGCGCTCCACCGTGGCGCTCCTTTCCTTGGCCGGCAGCACGCACCTCTGGGCATGCCAGTGGGAATGAGGTAACAGCGATGGACACTAATCGACTGGAGAACCCTCTGTACCGGGGATGAGAAAAGTTCCGTCCCGGACAGCTTGGCCGTAGTCATGACTTTCGGCGCATCGCGGCTCTACGTTCTTGCTGACTATCGTGCTCCAGCCAAGGCTTAAGGCCCGTATTGCCGGTGTTTGCGCAGGTCAGAGCGCGTGTCTAAGAGCACTGACACGTACGTTGATCTGGCTGTGATGTGCGGCTTGGCATTAGCCGCGCCAGCTCGGAGTGGCTTGCGTAGTTGTTTGGTTACGGATCGTGGATGGGCCTGCGGCCAACATTCAGCGTCCCCAGATCTGGCTTTCAGGCTTTGTGCGGCTGTGAATGCATGGCCCGCCAAAAGCGATGGCACGTGTTGTCGCAGCATTCGGGGCGCAGCTGCCCGCTCACTGGTCCGGCCGGCTTTAGTCGCGACACGACTTTGTTGGACGAAAACCGGCGGCCTGACTGGCGATACAGCCGAAATTCGTCGCTGCGTTGCCAGGCATAGCCAGTTAGCTGACCGGATGTCGTAATCAACCGCCGAAAACTGCGCGCCGTGCAGTGCCGTGCGGTGCAACTGCAAAGGATTTCAGTGGGCATCAGCGCAACATGCCGCGCCATCCTGAGCGTACTTTACGGACGCAGTCGGCGCCGACTCTAAATTGGCCGCTAAGGCAGAACCGTCGCTTCGGTGACTGTTCCGGCGCGCTATCTTGGGCACATCTATGGAATTCGTGTGCAGATAGCGTGTGAGCCACGTGGAGTAGGCGACGCGCAGCATCGTACCGGGCGTCCGCGGGCGTCCCGCGCGGGCGTAGGCTGATTCACAGACAAGGAAGCAGCCGGCAGAGGGTCTGCCAAAGCTCGCGCAGTCGCCTCCCCGCCCAATCGCCTCCGCTACCTGAGTTCTGGCGGCGGCGCGCCAAAAGTCACAGGTGACAGCCGCAGCCGCGAACTCGCCGTGTCGTGACGCCGGACGCGCAAGAAGCCCTGGCCGGTTCAGCAAGACCCGAGAGCGGGAGGTGCTAATGCTTAGTGACTTGGCTGCGTTGACACCGCCGCTGCTCGTGGCGATCGCCTTCCTCATCGCCGCAGGAGCCTTCATACGGCATGAGATGCGCCGCGGTAAGAATAGAGCCGAGGATGAAGAAGCCGATTCGCCGGGCGATTCATCATCGTTGCCAGACGAGAATGAGTCGGGCGAAGCTTCAGCTCAGCGTTCCTTCAGAGAGAACGAACGCGACAGCGACCCAAGGCCCGATCAGTGACTGTTGCCTCTCGCGTTCTGGAGAGCTGGTCAAACAAACGCGACGCGTTAGAAGTTGCTTCTTTATCTGTGCCTGAGCGCCTGCTGGTATAGGTTAAGCTACTTAAATACTCTGTTGAAACGGAAAGGCTTACCAGCATGGCTCAGAAGACGGTAGTGACGGTGGTGTGTGACCTTCCCCACTCAGGTGAGGTGGAGGGCACGGAGTCTGTTTCGTTCGCCTTTGATGGCAACGCGTACGAGATCGATCTATGTGAGCCGCACAGCAAGGAACTGCGCGAGAAGATCGGCGCATTCGCCGACCACGCCCGCAGGGCAACCGCTGGCAGGCGGCGTAGTAAGGGGCGGACCGGCCCGGGTCGTGAGCGCAGTTCCGAGATCAGGGAGTGGGCGCGCCAGCGCGGACACAAGGTGAGCGAGCGTGGCCGCATTCCCGGCAACATCATCGCCGAGTACGAGGCTTCTCACTAAGCGAGACCCAGGCTCCAGATAGCGGTGTCGCGCCGCTCGCTCAAGCTGGCGCGTCTTCCGCGAATTGGTCAGGATTGCGGCACCATCCGCGGCACCGGGAAGCCGTACCGGCAAGCGCGGTGGCCGACCGAATCTGATCGTTGGCTCAAGCGGTTGACGGCGTACATTAGGCCCAGTATCCGTCGATATTGACGAGATAGGCCGGTGTGCCGTCAGCCGCGGCGCGTTCGCTAGCGGCGTACCGGGGAACAGTGCTACCTCACCATAGGTTGGATGAGGGTGAACGCCCGTGTAGCGGGGAAGGTCTGCCATGGAGTGCGGTGGGCTGCTTCCGACGGTGGCTTGTCGCAGCCAGGCCTTCCCCCGATTACGGGCTAGTGCGCGGCAGGGTTGCGGCCAATGTGGTCGTTGCGCGGTCGCTAGGTGAGGGAGCGAACGAGCATGTTCGAGAGGTTTACCGACCGGGCGCGGCGGGTTGTGGTCCTGGCTCAGGAAGAAGCCAGGATGCTGAATCACAACTACATCGGTACTGAGCACATACTGCTTGGCCTCATCCACGAGGGTGAGGGCGTCGCTGCTAAGGCACTTGAGTCGCTGGGCATCAGCCTGGAGGCGGTGCGGCAGCAGGTGGAAGAGATCATCGGGCAGGGCCAGCAGGCCCCCTCCGGGCACATCCCTTTCACGCCGCGAGCCAAGAAGGTCCTTGAGCTTTCGCTGCGCGAGGCGCTGCAGCTTGGTCACAACTACATCGGCACCGAGCACATCCTGCTGGGGCTGATCCGCGAGGGCGAAGGCGTCGCAGCCCAGGTGCTGGTCAGGCTTGGCGCAGACCTGAACAGGGTGCGCCAGCAGGTGATCCAGCTGCTGCACGGCTACCAGGGCAAGGAGCCGCCCGCGGCGGGTACCGCGTCGGAGAGCGCACCTTCGACCTCGCTGGTACTTGACCAGTTCGGCAGGAACCTCACCGCTGGCGCGCGCGAGGGCAAGCTCGACCCGGTGATTGGCCGGGAGAAGGAAGTCGAGCGGGTCATGCAGGTGCTGTCGCGGCGCACCAAGAACAACCCGGTGCTGGTCGGCGAGCCGGGAGTCGGCAAGACCGCCGTCGTTGAAGGACTTGCTCAGCGCATCGTCAAGGGCGAAGTGCCCGAGACGCTCAAGGACAAGCAGCTGTACACGCTTGACCTGGGTGCCCTGGTCGCTGGTTCGAGGTACCGCGGTGATTTCGAAGAGCGCCTGAAGAAGGTGCTCAAGGAGATCCGCACCCGCGGCGACATCATCTTGTTCATCGACGAGATCCATACGCTGGTCGGTGCCGGAGCCGCTGAGGGTGCGATCGACGCGGCGTCGATACTGAAGCCGATGCTGGCTCGCGGTGAACTGCAGACGATCGGCGCGACCACCCTCGACGAGTACCGCAAGCACCTGGAGAAGGACGCAGCGCTTGAGCGCCGGTTCCAGCCGATCCAGGTTGCCGAGCCGACGATCCAGCACACGATCGAGATCCTCAAGGGCTTGCGCGACAGGTACGAGGCTCACCACCGCGTCTCGATCACCGACGACGCGCTCGTGGCCGCCGCGCAGATGGCGGACAGGTACATCAGCGACAGGTTCCTGCCTGACAAGGCGATCGACCTGATCGATGAGGCCGGCTCGCGGATGCGCATCCGCAGGATGACCGCGCCGCCGGACCTGCGCGAATTCGACGAGCGGATCGCCGAGGTGCGCAGGGACAAGGAGTCGGCGATCGACTCCCAGGACTTCGAGAAGGCTGCGGCTCTCCGCGACAAGGAGAAGCAGCTGATCGAGAAGAAGGACATTCGCGAGAAGGAGTGGAAGGCCGGCGACATGGACGCCGTCGCCGAGGTGAATCAGGAGCTGATCGCCGAGGTGCTGGCGACGGCAACCGGCATCCCGGTGTTCAAGCTGACCGAGGCCGAGTCCGCCAGGCTGTTGCGGATGGAGGACGAGCTGCACAAGCGCGTCATCGGCCAGAACGACGCGATCAAGGCGCTTTCTCAGGCCATCCGCCGCACCAGGGCAGGCCTGAAGGACCCGAAGCGTCCTGGCGGATCGTTCATCTTTGCCGGGCCGTCGGGCGTCGGCAAGACCGAGCTGTCCCGTACGCTCGCCGCGTTCCTGTTCGGCGACGAGGACTCGCTGATCCAGCTGGACATGAGCGAGTACATGGAGAAGCACACCGTCTCGCGGCTGTTCGGTTCGCCTCCTGGCTACGTCGGCTACGAGGAGGGCGGCCAGCTGACCGAGAAGGTCCGCCGGCGGCCGTTCTCCGTCGTCCTGTTCGACGAGATCGAGAAGGCGCACCAGGACATCTTCAACTCGCTTCTGCAGATCCTTGAGGATGGCCGGCTGACCGACGCTCAGGGCCGGGTTGTGGACTTCAAGAACACGGTCATCATCATGACCACGAACCTGGGTACGAAGGACATCTCCAAGGGCATCACGGTCGGATTCGGATCGGCTTCGGAGTCGACCGGGTCGTACGAGCGGATGACGACCAAGGTGCAGGACGAGCTGAAGCAGCACTTCCGGCCTGAGTTCCTGAACCGCGTGGACGACATCATCGTCTTCCACCAGCTCACCGAGGACGAGATCTTCCAGATCGTCGACCTGATGATCGCGATGCTGGAGGAGCGGCTGCGGGATCGCGACATGGGCATCGAGCTCACGCAGAACGCCAAGGAGCTGCTGGCCAAGCGGGGCTATGACCCGGTGCTCGGCGCCAGGCCGCTCCGCCGGACGATTCAGCGCGAGATCGAGGACCAGCTGTCCGAGAAGATCCTGTTCGGCGAGGTCAAGGCCGGCCAGATCATCATGGTCGACAGCGAGGGCACCGGCAAGGAGGGCAAGTTCACCTTCAAGGGCGTGCCCAAGCCGGAGGTCGTGCCGGACACTCCGCCGGTCGAGCTCGCTAAGGCCACCGGGTCTGGTGTCGAGGCACCCGAGCGGGGTCAGGCATCCGGCTCCTAACAGGGCGGTAGTAAGGCGGAGGCCCGCAGCGCGCGCTGCGGGCCTTCGTCATGTCTGGAGCGGGGCGGCCGGCAAGTCCCCAGGCAGCCCGATCAGGCCTCCGTCGTGGAGCGTGGCGAGCCCGTCCTTGACCAGCGCGTCGAGTACCCGGGCTAGCTGGCCCGCCTCCGGCCAGCAGGCGTCGAGCGACGCCGCGGGGACCGGGCCAGCCGCGTTCCTGAGCACGGCCAGCACCGCGCCCCGGCACTGGCGGTCGGTCCCCTCATAACGCTGAGCGGGGCGCCTTGCCTGCGCGGCAGGACTCCCGTTCAGCCGCCAGGCGCAGTCGCCGGCGAGCGGGCAGCTGCCGCATGCTGGCCTTGCCGCCGTGCAGATCAGCGCGCCGAGTTCCATCACCGCCACCGACCAGGTAGCGGCGCGCCTGGCTTCGGCCGGCGGCAGCAGCGATTCGGCCAGCCTGGTTTCGGCAACGCTGGCCGATGACCGGGAGCTGAGGTCCTGACCGGTGACAAGCCTGGCGAGCACCCGGCGGACGTTCGTGTCGAGCACGGCGTGCCGCTGCCCGAAGGCGAAGCTGGCCACCGCCGCCGCGGTGTAGGAGCCGACGCCCGGCAGCGCCCTGAGGTCGCTGATCGAGGCCGGGACCTGGCCGGCGTGGCGGGCCGTGATCACCTCGGCGCAGGCGTGCAGCCGGAGTGCTCGCCGCGGGTAGCCGAGCCTGCCCCACTGCCTGACCGCGTCGCCGGGGGTCGCGGTCGCCAGGGACGCCGCGGTCGGCCACCTGGCGAGCCAGGCTTCGTAGGCGGGCAGCACCCGAGACACCGGCGTCTGCTGCAGCATGAACTCGCTGACCAGGACCGGCCAGGCGCCGACGCCGGGACGTCGCCACGGCAGGTCCCTGGCGCTGGCCGCGTACCAGGCGGTGAGCGATTGCTCGAATCTGGTGGTCATGACGTGATCGATCCTGCCATGCGGGCGGTCGCTCACACCTCCGCCGTTATCAGGGCAAGCTAGCCGCAACCCGCCTGCCTGGGAAAACGTCCGTGCCCGCGCGCGGCGGGGCGACGCTGGCTTCGGCCCACCCTCTTGCATACTCATCGCCATGGGGGGCGGCACGGTCCGGTACCCCTCGGCCGCGGGCGGTGTCCGGGTTGGGACGAGGAGACCGGGCGTAACGGGCAAGAAGGCCGCGCCAGCGGGCCCTTCGGCTGCGACTTACTGGCGGCGCAGGTTCGTGGTTCTGGTCATCTGCCTGGGCGCGATTGCCGTGACGGCATGGACCATGTCAAACGCGTTCGAGGTCCGGCCCCGCGCTGGCGCGGCGGCCACGACGGGCAGCGAATCCTCGGCCGGTCGCGGAGAGCATCGGGGAACAACCCAGCACGGCGGGGGATCCGCAGGCCGCGGCGGCCGCGCAGCACATCATGGCGGCGCGGGGCAACGAGGCGGCGCAGCGCCGCCAGTAGGCGCGTCGCCGAGCGGGTCTGCCAGTATGACCAGCCCAGCGTCCTCGCCGTCGCCGTCGCCTTCGCCGAGCACATCCGGTGTGGCGAACCCTAAAATCTGCCCGCGGCAATCAATCGTGGTCAGCCTTGCGCAGGTCAAAGTCGC
The DNA here is from genome assembly GCA_035276345.1 of Streptosporangiaceae bacterium. Classification (GTDB taxonomy): domain Bacteria; phylum Actinomycetota; class Actinomycetes; order Streptosporangiales; family Streptosporangiaceae; genus Chersky-822. Next base: position 36,553 of record DATELR010000089.1, read on the forward strand.
GGCTGGCCGGCGGCCCACCTTCAATGTGAGCGTGGTGTCGACCCAGCGGGCGGACTGCACGTTCAACATCGGTCCCGGGCACCTTGCCCTGGTCATCAGGAAAGGCCGGACCAGGATCTGGAGTTCTGCTGACTGCGTCGCAGGCAACGGAGGCCTGGTCATCGCGCTGCGGCGCGGCGTGCCGACCGTCGTGACGATCGGCTGGAGCGAGAAGACGTCGGTCCGGCACTGTGACGGTCACGCGCACGCGGTTTCGCCTGGTGCCTACAGGGCCTACGCGGTGGACGGGTCCATTACGAGCGCGCCGGTCGCGTTCCGCCTGCGGGCTACGGCTCCTGGCTGAAGCCTGCGCTGATCGCGCCCTTGATCTCCTTGACCTGGATCACCTTCATCGGCGAGTCGGGCGGGACAACTTCGGCGTCGGCGGGCACGATGGCGCGCTTGAACCCCATCCGCGCCGCCTCGGCTAGCCGCCTGCCGATGCCTGCCACGCTGCGGATTTCCCCGGCGAGACCAAGCTCTCCGAAGGCGACGACATCGGCCGGCAGGGCGAGGTCGCTCCGTGCGCCCGCCAGGGCCAGCGCGAGCGCCAGGTCGACGGCCGGCTCGGTGAGCCTGACCCCGCCTACAGTGGCCGCGTAGACGTCACACCTGCCGAGGCGGACCTGCGCCCGCCGCTGCAGTACTGCCAATGCCATGCCGACCCGGGCCGGATCCAGGCCCGAGGTAACCCGGCGGCACAGTTCGTTGCCGGAGACCTGGCAGACCAGGGTCTGTACCTCGGCGACCAGCGGCCTTCGGCCCTCCAGCGTGACCGTGACGCACGTGCCGGGGACGGGCGTGTGCAGCCTGGACAGGAAGAGGCCGCTCGGATCCGGCAGCCCGATCAGCCCGAACTCGCCGAGCTCGAAACAGCCGATCTCATCGGTCGGGCCGAACCGGTTCTTCAGTGCCCTGATCATCCGGAGCCTGCCCCGGCTGTCGCCCTCGAAATGGAGCACGACGTCGACCAGGTGCTCGAGCGACCGCGGGCCGGCGATCGATCCGTCCTTGGTGACGTGGCCGACGAGAACGGTCGTCAGGTTTCGCTGCTTGGCGAGACTGACCAGGGCCGAAGTGATCTCGCGCACCTGCGTGACGCCGCCTGGCGCGCCCTCTATCCCCGCCGCCGAGATGGTCTGCACCGAATCAACGATCAGCATGCTGGGCTGCACCGCGTCAATGTGCGCGAGGACTGCCGCGAGGTCGGTTTCGGCGGCGAGGTACAGGTTGTCGGAGTTCGCGCCGATCCGGTCAGCGCGCTGCTTGACCTGAGCGGCCGACTCCTCGCCAGTGACGTACAGCACCACGCAGCGTTCCGCGGCCAGAGCCCCGGCCTCAAGCAGCAGGGTCGACTTCCCGACGCCTGGCTCTCCGGCCAGCAGTGCGACCGTCCCGGGTACGAGGCCGCCGCCAAGGACGCGGTCCAGCTCATCCATCCCGGTCGGCTTCGCGGCCGCGCCTGTCGCGTCGATGTGCGAGATCGGAATCGCCGCGGCGCCGGGACGAACCGGGGGTAGCCCGCGCAGGAGCGCGCGGCCGGGCCGGCCAGGCACGGCCGCCACAGTGCCCTCGGTCACCGAGCCCCACGTCTGGCATTGGCCGCACCGTCCGGCCCACTTACTGCTCTGCCACCCGCATTCTGAGCACTGAAAAAGTGTCCCGGCGGAGCCTTTCGCCATGGCAGGAACGGTATCGGCGGGGTCCGACATTCCTCGCGGGCATGCGCCCCAGTCAGGGCAGCCCCGCAGCGGCATAAGCTGGCATCGCAAACGCCGAGTGACCAGACCGAACAGGAGGAGCGTTGGGGCAGGCCGCCGACACGAACGGCCCTGCGCGGACCAGCCAGACGGCCAGCGCAGCGCCTGTGAGCGCTGCGAACGGTGAGGTTGCCGGCTCCGCGCGGGCGCGAGAGGCCCGCCCTGAACGCGATTTCGCCGTCAGCGGAAAACAGCCGAGCATCGTACCCGTGGCGCTGTCGACCGCCTCGGTGTTCCCTGAGCGCACGACGGACGCGTTCGAGATTGCCGCCAGGCTCGGCTACGACGGCGTCGAGGTGATGGTGACCGCCGACCCGGTCAGCCAGGACGCGAAGGTTCTTCAGCGGCTTGCCGACTACCACGGCGTTCCCGTGCTCGCCGTGCACGCCCCTTGCCTCCTGATCACCCAGCGCGTGTGGGGCAGGGAGCCCTGGGCGAAACTGGCCAAGGCAGCTGATGTGGCCGGCCAGCTCGGCGCCGAGGTGGTTGTGCTCCATCCGCCATTCCGGTGGCAGCGGGATTACGCAAGGGACTTCGAGGCCGGGCTGGCCAGGGCGCAGGCCGAATCCAGCGTGAAGTTCGCTGTCGAGAACCTGTACCCGCTCAGGGCCGGTGCGACCGAGGTCGCCGCGTACGCGCCGCACTGGAACCCCGTCGAGCTCGACTGCAAGTACGTCACGCTCGACCTCTCGCACACCGCGGTGGCCGACTCCGATGCTCTGCAGATGGCCGGTGATCTCGGTGAGCGGCTGGCTCATGTGCACCTCACCGACGGAACCCGCCCTGGGCTGCCCGACGAGCACCTGGTGCCCGGTCGCGGCACGCAGCCAAGCGCCGAACTGCTCAAGCGGCTGCACCACATGGACTACCAGGGAGTCGTGGTGGTGGAGATCAGTACCCGCCGCGCGCTGACTCAGCAGGAGCGGTACTACGACCTGGAAGAGTCCCTGGCGTTCGCCAGGGAGCACCTGCGGGCTCCGAGCGCGGTCTCGTAGCCGACCAGCGGGGCTGGCCCTGTTATGCCTCGAGAATCAGGGTGACCGGGCCGTCGTTGACCAGCGCGACCGCCATGTCCGCGCCGAATACCCCGCTCGAAACGGTGCCGCCGAGCGACCGGAGCGCATCGGCGAACGCCGTGACAAGCGGCTCGGCGACCTCCCGGGGGGCGGCCGCCTGCCAGGTCGGGCGCCTGCCCTTGTTCGTCTGCGCGTACAGCGTGAACTGACTGACGACCAGCAGCGGCGCTCCGGTGTCGGCGCAGGACTTCTCGCCGTCCAGTATCCGCAGGTTATAGATCTTGCTCGCGAGGGTGGCGGCGGTCTGACCTGTGTCGTCGTGCGTGACGCCGACCAGGACGAGAAGGCCGGGGGCCGGCAGGTCACTGACCACCTGACCGGCTACCGATACGCTCGCTTCACTGACGCGTTGAACAACAGCTCGCACGAGAAGGCATTCTCCGCCGATGACCGTTGATAGCAGCAACCGACCCGCCGCCGGCACCACCAAGCCAGGCGCCGGCACGATGATCACCGTGGCGCCGACCGGGGCCGAGGTGGACAAGTCCGCGGTGCCCGCCCTGCCCGTGACCCTTGATGAGCTCGTCACCACGGCCAAGGAATGCCGCGAGGCCGGCGCCGCGATGATCCACGTGCACATCAGGGGCGCCGACGCACAGCCGACGCTGGATCTGGGCAGGCTGAAAGACACGGTGCACGCGCTGCGCGAGTCGACCGACCTGATCGTCCAGCTGTCGACCGGCGGCGCGGTAACCGACCCGTTCGAACGCCGGCTCGCCGTACTCGACGCGGCGCCTGACGGCTGTTCCCTCACCTGCGGGACCGTCAACTTCGGCGACGAGGTGTTCATGAACCCGTGGCCGTTCATGTGCGAGCTCTATCAGCGGACGCAGCAGCTCGGCGTGGTTCCCGAGTTCGAGCTGTTCGACATGGGGCACATCGCGTCGCTGCACAGGCTGCTCGACAAATACGGTGCGCCTTTCGGCGGCCACGTGCACTGCGACCTGGTGATGGGAGTGCCCGGTGGCATGGCGGGAGATGCGGCGACGCTGGTCGCCGCCGTCGCTGCGCTGCCAGCCGGAGCCACCTGGTCGGCCACCGGCATCGGGCGCACCACGTTGCCCGTGATGCTTGCCGCGCTCGCGGCCGGCGGCCAGCTGCGGGTCGGCATGGAGGACACGGTCACGTTCTCCCGTGGCAGGCCCGTCACGGGTAACGCCGAGCTCGTCGAGCGAGCCGCGGCGCTCGCGGATCTGGCGCAGCGTCCGGCGATGACGCCGGACCAGGCCCGCGCGATGCTGGGAGTTCCCGATCGGCACTGAGACGAGCGCCGGAGTCCGCACGGCGGCTAACGGAACAGGCGGATCAGGTCCGGCTCTCGCGGATCCTGTGCTTGTCGAGGTCGTCAGATCAGGAGTCGTAGAGTCGCGGCACCGCGGATCGCTGGCGGTCCTGGCCGCTGACGGGTCGATGCTGCTCGGTGCGGGCGGGCCCGACAAGCCGATGTTCCCGCGGTCGTCGAACAAGCCCATGCAGGCCTCCGCCATGCTGCGGTGCGGGCTGTCGCTCGAAGGCAACCTGCTTGCGCTGGCCGCGGCGAGTCACTCGGGCGAGGAGTTCCACGTCGAAGGCGCCCGCGCGATCCTCAGGGCGGCCGGGCTCAGCGAGGCCGATCTGCAGTGCCCGCCGGACTTGCCGATCGATGACGACGCGAGTGTGGCCTGGCTGCGCGCCGGCGGCGTGGCCGACCGGATCCACATGAACTGCTCAGGCAAGCATTCGGCGATGCTCGCCACGTGCGTCGCGGCCGGGTGGCCGACCGCGACCTACCGCGACCCCGGCCATCCGCTGCAGGTCCAGATCAGGCAGGCGATCGAACGGCTGGCTGGCGAGCCGGTGGCTGCCACCGGGGTCGACGGGTGCGGTGCGCCGCTGTTCTCGATCTCGGTGACCGGCCTGGCCAGGTCGTTCCGCGCGCTTGTCCTGGCCGAGCCGGGTTCGCCGGAAAGGCGGGTGGCCGACGCCATGCGAGCCAACCCGGTATGGACATCGGGCACGAAGCGGGCCGAGGCAGCGATGGTGGCGGCCGTGCCTGGCCTGTTGATCAAGGGCGGCGCCGAGGGTGTCTGCGCGTTCGCGCTCGCCGACGGCCGCGCCGGGGCCGTGAAGTTCGACGACGGCGCCCAGCGCGCAGCCCCTGTCATCGTCGCCGCCCTGCTGGCCGAGCTGCTGGGTCGGGAGGACGCTGCGATCGATCTGGGCGCGCTGGACGCCATCGCAGGGCCGCCGATCACCGGCGGCGGCGTCCCCGTTGGTCAACTCCGCCCGGTCCTGCCCTGGTAACTGAGCCGCCCTCGGCACTTCCCCCGGCCTAGGTTCGAGCCGCGTGCCTTATTGCTCTGATTTGTACGTATTCGTAAGAGCCTAGATCGGGATAAGAGACGGTCGGCGGGGTAGTCGGAAGTAACGCACACGCATGGCGCTGTCCTTGGTTGGTTCTGTGCTTGCTCGGGGATTTGCAATTGCAAGCACTCAAGATGAGGATGAAATCATGAGCCCGGTGAACGTCAGCTCGATCGGCTCGTACATCCGCGAGCAACGCGAGCAGGCCAAGATCTCCATCCGGCAGCTCGCGCAGGCTGCTGGCGTCTCGAACCCGTACCTGAGCCAGGTTGAGCGTGGCCTCAGGCGGCCTAGCGCCGACATACTCCAGCAGATCGCCAAGGGCTTGCGGATCTCCGCTGAGGCGCTCTACGTGCAGGCCGGCATACTCGAGGACAAGCCAGGCGAATCGTCGGTCACCGACGCGATCAGGGCCGATACCGAGATCACCGAGCGCCAGAAGCAGATGCTGATCGACATCTACGAGTCGTTCCGCAAGGAGGTTACGGCCGACGCCGAGGCCGCGAGTGGCGCCTCGGAAGCGGACGCAGAAGCCACCGCGGAGGCAGAGATCGGGCTGGGCGATTCGGAGGTGCGCAGCGACGCGTTCGCGAGGGCGGTCGAAGAGTCCGAGATCGACCCGATTGCTGCCGAGGTGGCCGCCGCAGAAGCCGGGCCTTGGACGGACCCGCCTGGCGCGGTCACCAGATAGATTGTCACCGTGTTCACTTATAACGCGTTCACGCCGCTCAACTGGCTGAACTGGATTCTCCTGGTCGCGGCCTTGGTGGTCGAGGCGTGGGCGTTCATCGACGCCGTGCGTCGGCCGACCGGCGCCTTCCCCGCCGCGGGGAAGCGGACCAAGCCGCTCTGGCTGATCATTACCGGCGTCTGCCTGGTGGTCGGCATCTTCAGCGTCGGCTACAACGTCTCGCTGATCAGCATCCTGCCGATCGCGGCGTTCATCGGGGCGGCGATCTACCTGACGGACGTGCGTCCGAAGGTGCGCGAATTCGGCACCGGCGGACAGTCCCGCCAGGGGCCATACGGGCCCTGGTAAGACGCACAGACGACGTCGTCGCCTTCATGGCGGGAAGCTGGCCGCCGCCGGCCAGCGCGGCACCTCGTCAGGCCAGCGCGCGCCGGCATCGCCTCATGGCTTTGGCCGCCGCCTCTCGCCCGCTCGGGCCGTTAAGCTTCCGGACTATGAGTGATGCCCGATGACTGAGACAGCATGGCGAACCCACCGGCTTGAGCTGGACGATCAGACCCTCCGTGAGTGGGACGCGGTAGTTCTCGCGTCCGGCGAAGACGGGCTCGTCCTCGACCGGTCGGCCTTTTACCCTGGCGGCGGCGGTCAGCCGCCGGATCATGGCGTGCTGCTCTGGGGTGGCGTGCAGACTCGCATCGTCGGCGCCCGCAAGGGCGATGACCTGTACCTGATCCCGGCAGAAGGCGATCCGCTGCCGCCGCCGGGAACCGCGGTGCGCGGCGCACTCGAGGACGACCGCAGGACAGCGCTGATGCGCACCCACTCCGGTCTGCACGTCTTGTGCGGCGTCGTCTACCGCGACTTCGGCTCGCTGGTGACCGGCGGCAATATGGAGCCATTTGTCGCCCGGATGGATTTCGACCTGCCCCAGCTGCCTGAGGGCTTCAGGGACGCCGTCGAGAACGCCTGCAACACCGAGATCGCGAACGGCCGCCGGATCGACGTGCGGGTGCTGCCGCGCGACGACGCGTTCGCGATCCCCGACATCATTCGTACCGCGACGAATCTGGTCCCGCCAGAAGTCAAAGAGGTCAGGATCGTCGACATCGTGGGCCTGGACCAGCAGGCCGACGGCGGCACCCATGTCGCGACGACCGCTCAGATCGGCCGGATCGAGGTTGTGAAGATCGAGAACAAGGGCAAGGGATTCCGCCGGCTCCGGATCCGGATCTCGGACTAACGCGTCAGAGCGGCAGCAGCATCGCGAGGGCCGGGGCTGCCACAAGAGCCGCTGCGACGACGCCAACTGCTATCGCGGCGCTCACCGGGAGCCCTGGCGGTGGCCTGAGCAGCCTGGTGACTCGCGCCGCCAGCTGGCCATCGGTCGCCGGCTCCGACGAGCCTGCATGCCGGGCGCCGATCGGTGCGGCGTGCAGCTCAACGGCCGGCGTGCCCGAGGTCATAGCCAGGGCGGCTCGGACCGGGCCGCCGATCGCAAGCGCGCCAGTGGGCGCGACCCCGCCGCCTGAGACGCCAACCCTGAGCAGCGCGGTCGCGAGCTCCTTCGCGGGACGGCGGCGCCTGGCGCGGTCGTCCGCCATCATCTCGACGAGCAGCGCGACCTCGCGGTTCGCCTCCCTGGCGATCGCCGACCAGCGGAACGCGCGCAGCAGTGCGGTGAACGGAAGCAGCACCAGGTCGTGCCTCGCGCGAAGATGAGCCCGCTCATGCGCCAGAACAGCGGCCAGCTCAGCCTGATCGAGCAGGTCGAGCGTGCCGGCGCTGATCACGATCGCCGAGCGCAGGCCAGGCACGCAGTAGGCGGCCGCCACCGGATGATCGACGACCAGCGCACCCGGCACCTTCGGATCGTCGTGAGCGAGCAGCCCCAGCAGCGCGCGCTGGCGGTGCCTGGCACGGAGCACGGTCGCCACCGCGGCGAGAAGTATCCAGCACAACAGCGCGAGCAGCATGACGCCCGCGATAAGTGAGAGCAGGCGCAGCGTTGTGAGCACGTCCCAGCGCCGCCCGGCTCCTGCACCGAGCATCAGCCTGGCCGCGCGGGTTGCCGCCGTCGCGACGCTTGTCAGGCCGCTGCCGGCCTTCCCGCGCAAGTCAGAGGCACCGAATCCGGCGAGTGCGCCGACCGTAGCCACGCCCCAGCTAAGGCCGAGTGCCTGCCACAGCGCGATCGCGACGGCCGGTGACCGCCGCGGCCAGCTCGCCCCGGCAAGCAGGTGCGCGGCGGCGACGCAACCGATCGCGACGGCGCCGAGCAGGAAGACAGCAAGGGACACGGCATTCAGGTCCTGCCGCCCCCGCTGAGGGCCTCGAGAGCTGCGCGGAGCGCTTCGGCCTCGGCGCCTGAAACGCTCCTGGCAAACCTGGTAAGGGCGGCCTGCCTGTCACCGGTCTGGTCCAGGGCCGTGAGCATGAGCTCGGCCACGTACGCCTCCCGGGTCTCGGCCGGGCGGTAACGCCAGGCCCTGCCCGCCCGCTGGCGGCGGACGAATCCCTTCTTGGCGAGCCGGTCGAGCACGGTCATTACCGTCGTATGCGCCAGGTCACGGTCCGTGAGCCGCTCGCCGACCTGGCGGACGGTCATGGTGTCAGGCGAATCCCACAGAACTTCCATGATGGCGCGCTCAAGCTCTCCCAGGCGGTTCATACATTCACGATACGAGACGACCACGGACCCGCCATAGCCGGGAGACCCGGCTCTTTCGCGGCAGTGGCCCGCCTGCCGTCCGCTGCGGCCGGTCCCTCCCCAATAGTGATCGCGCAGCTGGCGGCACCCAGCTTAGAGCCTTAGCGAAGCTTTCGGGTCCGCGCTAAGTTCAAGGCATGGAGGTCCCTCGGGTCGCCGTGAGCGCCGACCTGGTGATCCTCACGGTGCGAGCGAGCCAGCTTTGCGTGCTGGTCTGGCGGCGGCACGCCGAGCCGCATCTGGGTCGCTGGGCCCTTCCTGGTGGCTTTATCAGGCTGGATGAGGACCTCCCGGCCACCGCCAGCAGGGTATTGGCCGAGCGGGCGGGATTGCCCGACGCACCGGTCCATCTTGAGCAGCTGCAGACCTACGGCTATCCGGACCGCGATCCTCGGGCGAGGGTCGTTGCGGTTGCGTATCTGGGTCTGGCGCCCGATTTGCCAGCGCCGGCTAAGCCGCGGATGAGCTGGCAGCCGGTCGACGGGCTGAGCGAGATGGCATTCGATCACCTGCGGATCTTGCAGGACGGCGTTGAGCGGGCCAGGGCGAAGCTGGAATACACGACTCTCGGGGCCGCCTTCTGCCGGGATACGTTCACGGTCGCGGAGTTGCGCAAGGTCTATGAGATCGTCTGGGGCACGCCCCTGGATCCGCGGAACTTCCACAGGAAAGTGACGGGGGCGGAGCGCTTTCTCGTGGATACCGGCACGGCGATCTCGTCGGGCGGCAGGCCTGCCGTGCTGTACCAGCGCGGCGACACCGATGTGCTGCATCCGCCTATGCTCAGGCCTAGGCCAGCGCCACGGCTGTTCCAGGGCGTCGAGCCGGTGAGGCAGTCGCCAGGCGGTCCCGTTGACGTGACCGACGGCGAGGGCCAGCGGGCGACACCAGGCCAGGTCGCCAGCCGGTACGCCCCGCAGGCCGGCGAGCACAAGCCGGCCGTTCCAACACGGCCTGGTGGTTCCGGGGGCTCGTTCCCCGGAAGCGACAGAGAGGACAATGATGTCCGTGCAGACACCACGGTTCCGACCGATTCTTGACCAGTTCTCCGGTTACAAGCCTGGCAAGCCGCCCGCCGCGATGAGCGGCCCGACGTACAAGCTGGCCTCGAACGAGTCGCCGTTCGGCCCGCTTCCCTCGGTGCTGAAGGTCATTGCCGACGCGGCCAGCGAGGTCAACAGGTATCCCGACAACGGCGCAGTTCAGCTCACCGAGGCGATAGCGGCCAGGTACGGCGTTCCCACCAGTCACATCGCGCTCGGCTGCGGCTCGGTCGGGCTGGTCCAGCAATTGCTCGAGGCAGTCTGCGAGCCAGGTGCCGAGGTGCTGTACGCGTGGCGCTCCTTCGAGGCTTATCCGTATCTGTCTGACCTGGCCGGTGCGACGTCGGTCACCGTGCCGCTGGCAGATGAACGGCACGAACTCGCGGCCATGGCGGCCGCGATCACCGACGCGACCAGGCTGATCTTCGTCTGCACACCCAACAATCCGACCGGCACGGTCGTCAACACCGCGGAGCTCACCAGGTTCCTTGACCAGGTGCCGAGCGACTGCCTCGTCGTTCTCGACGAGGCGTATGCGGAGTACGTGCGCGACCCTGACGTGCCGAACGGGATCGAGCTTTACGCCGATCGCCCGAACGTAGCCGTGCTCAGGACGTTCTCCAAGGCCTACGGCCTGGCCGGGCTGCGGGTCGGGTTCCTGGTGGGGAACGAGGCGATAGCCACTGCCGCGCGCAAGACCATGCTCACGTTCTCGGTGAACGCGGTGGCGCAAGCGGCCGCGGTCGCGTCGCTGGCCGCCGAAGCCGAGCTGCTCGACCGGGTGGACCTGGTGGTCGCCGAGCGAGACCGCGTCCGTTCGGCGCTCATCGAGATGGGCTGGACCGTGCCGCCGACCGAGGCCAACTTCGTCTGGCTCAGGCTCGGCGACGAGACGTCGTCATTCACCGACGCTTGCGACCAGGCCGGGCTCAGCGTCCGCCCCTTCCCAGGCGAGGGCGTGCGCGTGTCGATCGGGGAGAAGGCGGCCAACGACCGGTTCCTCGACGTGACCAGGGCTTACCTGGCCGGCTGAGCTGGTTGCCCGGTCCCGGGTTTTAGCTGAACTCTTCCTCGACGATGTCAGCGCCAAGTGCGGTAAGCCTCGGCCCGATCGAGGCGTGGCCGCGGTCGATCTTGTAGCCGGGCGAGACGATCGTCTCGCCATGGGCGGCAAGCCCCGCGAGCACCAGGGCGATTCCAGTGCGCAAGTCATGGGCGGTCACTTCGGTGCCGTGCAGCGCCGTCGGCCCGTGCACGAGTGCGACGGTGTCCGCCACCTCGACCTTCGCGCCCATCCTGTTCAGCTCACCCGCCAGCATGTAGCGGCCGTCGAAGATAGTTTCGCGGATGTAGCTCGTCCCCTCCGCGAGACAGCTCACGGCCATGATCGGTGACTGCAAGTCGGTCGCGAAACCGGGGTACGGGCTCGTGATCACGTTGATCGGGCGAAGCGGCTTGTCCCGGCGCACCTGCAAGATCGCGCCCTGGGTCGCGAATTCCACGCCCATCTGCTCGAGCTTCCAGCGCACGACGCCGAGGTGGTCCAGGGACGCGCCGACCAGGCTGAGCTCGCCGCCAGTAATGGCCGCCGCCATCGCGAACACTGCGGCGTCAATCCGGTCCGGCATCACGGTGTGCTCGACCGCGGTCAGCTCGTTGACGCCCTCGACCGTGATGAATCCGGTACCGCCGCCGCTGATCTTGGCGCCCATTTTGCTCAGGAACGCGATGACGTCCTGCACTTCGGGTTCCTGCGCGGTGTTGTCAATCACGGTGGTGCCCGGCGCAAGCGACGCAGCCATGATCAGGTTCTCGGTTCCGGTGTGCGACGGGGTGTCCAGATACAAGTGCGCGCCGCGCAGGCCGTCGGCCTTGACGTGGATCTGGTTCTCGCCCTCGACGACGGTGGCGCCGAGCCTGGCAAAACCTCGGTAATGGAAGTCCAGGTTCCTGCTGCCGAGGTTGCAGCCGCCTGGCTCACCTTCGAGAACCGCCTCGCCGAGCCTGTGCAGCAGCGCTGGCACGAACAGAACCGAGGCGCGGAACTGACTTGCTATGTCACCGGGAAGCACCGGGCTGGTCAACTCGGACGCATCGACCACCAGCGTTCGCTCCACCTCGTGGAACTTCACCATCGCGCCGACCGCCTGCGCGAGTTCGACAGCACGCCGGACGTCCTCGATCGCGGGGACATTCCGCAGGACCGTGCGGCCTTTCTCGGCGAGAAGGGAGGCGGCGATCATCTTCAGGGCCGCGTTCTTGGCACCCTGAACGAAGACGGTTCCCTGAAGGGGATTGCCGCCGACAACGCGGTAGCGGGTCTGGTGACCGCTGGTCATAGCGATGGAACTCCTGTCCCTGGGGGGCGGGACATCATTATCCCGGCTGAAGGCATATGAGTTGGCCTGATATGGAAGGCCATCGACCGGATCCGACAACGCCGTGCCGGCCGTATCGCGCGCAGTCCAGTATTCCACTGTTGCCTGACCCCCCGGACGATGACGACGCCGATACATAACGTAACCGAACACATACGGTTTGTAACGAGCGGGCCTGAGCGCCCGACGTGGTTCAGTCGGCCCAGGTCAGGCCCGTGATCCGCTCGTATGACTCGATGTATGTTTCCCTTGTTCGCTCGATTACACGGGCGGGGAGCGCGGGAGGCGGCTGACCGGAGTTTCGGTTCCAGCCAGATTCCGGCGAGAGCAGCCAATCTCGTACGTATTGCTTGTCGAACGACAGCTGGCTGCGACCTGGCTGCCATTGATCGGCTGGCCAGAACCGCGATGAGTCGGGGGTGAGAACTTCGTCGCCGAGCGTCAGCGTTCCGGCAACGTCAAAGCCAAGCTCGAGTTTGGTGTCGGCAACGATAATCCCGCGTTTGGCGGCCAGTTCCGCGCCGCGCTCATAAACAGAGAGCGTGACCCTCCGCAACTCGTCCGCTATCTCCCGGCCTGTCGACGCTGCCAGCTGATCGAAGGTTATGTTTTCGTCATGTTCTCCCCGCGGCGCTTTGGTGGCGGGCGTGAAAATCGGCTCGGGCAGCCGCGAGCCATCTTCGAGACCGTCCGGCAGCGCGATCCCGCACACCCGCCCGTCGCGCCGGTACTCCGCGAGACCTGAGCCAGCGAGGTAGCCGCGCGCGACACACTCGGCTTGAACCATCCGCAGCGGCTTGCAGGCCATCGCGCGGCCGGCGAACTCGCGCGGAACCGGTGCGTCGATGAGCTGGTTCGGCACCAGATCCGCGAGGCGTTCGAACCACCACAGCGACAGCGCGGTCAAGATCTTGCCCTTGCCGGGGATCGGCGTGTCGAGCACGTAATCAAATGCGGAGATCCGATCGGTCGCCACCAGCAGGAGTGACCCGTCATCTGCCTGGTACAGCTCCCTGACCTTGCCGGAGTACAGGTGCTTCATCAGCTGCCGGCCGGATCTAGCTTCTCGAGCCGGTCGAAGACGGGGCCGAGGCGCGCCACGTAGCGCTCAGGGCGGGAAACCTCGTCCAGCCTTTCCTCATCAAGCTGCCGGCCTTGCCTGGCAGCGTGCTCCCGCAGCGTTTCGCGGAACGGCTGGCCGGTCTCCCAGGTTTGCATCGCCGCCTGCTGGACGAGCGAGTACGCGTCCTCGCGTGACATCCCGGCCGCGACCAGTTCAAGCAGGACCGCCGAGGAGTAGATCAGCCCGCCGGTCGCCTCGAGGTTCGCGCGCATCCTGGCGGCGTCGACGACGAGCCCCTTGACCAGCCCGGTCGTCTGTTCGAGCAGATAGTCGGTCGCGATCGCGGCGTCGGGCAGCGCGATGCGCTCGGCAGAGGAGTGCGAGATGTCCCGCTCATGCCACAGCGGTATCCCCTCCATCACCGGTACGACCTGGGCTCTGACGATCCGAGCCAGTCCGCTGATCCGCTCCGAGCGGACCGGGTTCTTCTTGTGCGGCATCGCCGATGAACCCTTCTGGCCTGAGCCGAAGGCTTCGGCGAGCTCGCGCACCTCGGTCCGCTGACCGTGCCTCACCTCTATCGCGACCGCCTCGCAGACCGTAGCGATCAATGCCAGCACGTTCACCCATTCGGCGATCCCGTCCCGCAGTACGACCTGGGTTGCCACGTCGGCAGGGCGGAGCCCGAGACCGGCCATCACGGTCGTTTCGATCGCCGGGTCAATGCTCGAGTACGTGCCGACCGGTCCGGAGAGCTTGCCGATCGCGACCGCGGACCTGGCTCGGGTGAGCCGCTGCACGCAGCGCGCCATGGCGAACGCGAAGTCGGCGACCCGGTGACCCCAGACATCAGGTTCTGCGTGGATGCCGTGCGTGCGGCCGGGGCGCAGCGTGTCGCGGTGCGCCAGTGCGTGCTCCCGCAGCGCGGCCGTCAGGGCGACGGCCCTGGCGAGCAGCAGGTCGGTCGCCTCGGTGAGCTGGACGGCCAGCGCGGTATCGAGGAGGTCAGACGAGGTCATGCCGTAGTGCACATACGCCGCCGCTTCGCGCGGATTGGTGTTATCGGCCCACGCGGTGAGAAAGGCGATCACGTCGTGGTTGGTGACCGCCTCGATCGACGCGACGGCCTCTGGAGTTGGCGGTGGCGCCGACCTGACGGGATCGACGCTGTCGGCTGGCACGATCCCGGCGGCTGCGTTGGCCTCGAGAACCAGCGTCTCGACCCGGCACCAGAGCTCGTACTTGTGCGCTTCGCTCCAGACCCGGCCCATCTCAGGCAGCGTGTAGCGATCGATCACTGGGTCATTCTCCCGCAGCCTCATGGGCGGCCTCGGCTCTGGTGACCGGGTCGGCGCCGGCCACGGACTCCATCACCAGCCCGACGACTCCTCCGGCGATTAGCACACCGACCTGCGCTTCGATCGCGACCAGGGCGCCCAGGGGAATAATCGCCAGCGCGAACACGGTGGCCGCCAGGCGCAGCGCTATCGGCCCGGTCCTGAGCACGGCGCGGAACGCCGCGGTCCCGCCGACGAATGCCGCCCCGCCGACGCCGAGCACAAGGGCGGCGGGCAAGCTCGGTTTGAGCCCTTGCCGGACGGATTCAGCGACCCCTGCGGCCACGAAGATGATGCCAAGCAGCATCGGTATGTGCGCATAGAAATACGCGGTGATGGCCAGGCCAGGGCGCTTGGTCGCTGGGGCGGCGCGCATCGCTCGTTCGCCGCGGGCGTCGTCGTCGCTGCCGAAGTAGGTCCACCAGAAGGCGACCGAGATCGCCAGCCCGAGCACGGCCGCGAGGACGAGCTTGCCGGTGACCGGTTTCCCGATGGCGCCGATGCCGATCGCGGCGACCGACTCGCCGATCGCCACGATGATGAGCGCACCGTGCCGCTCGGCGAAGTGCTCAGGTCCGACCTCGAACCGGCCGCCTAGTCGCACCACCAGTGGCGACAGCGCCTGAATCACCAGGCCGACCGCCCACAGCACATAGGTGAGCGCTCCGTCGGTGAACCCGGCGCCGAGGATCAGCAGGGCCGACGCGAGGTTGAAGGGCGCGATCCGCAGGATGTGCTTGTTCACGCGGGCGTAGAGCACCGAATGGACGATCACGACCAGCAGGTAGCCGAGGCCGAGGGCGATGCCGTCGCGGCTGAAGCCGGCCGGAATCGCCAGTCCGACGATCAAGAACCCGGCCATGCCGACGACCAGCAGCAGGCGCTCAGGAGCGCGGACCGGGGATCTGGTGTTCGTCAGCCAGGCGTAACCCGCGTACATCCACCAGAGCAGCCCGAATATCAGCAGCACCCGCAGCACGTGCTTGCTGAGCGACGCGACGTCCGTCATGCCGTGCCCGAGTACCACCGCGAGCTGGGTCAGGGTGAACGCGAAAATCAGATCAAAGAACAGCTCGAGCGTGGTCACCCGGATCGGCTGACCATCGGCCACCCGGCCGCGGCGGTCCGGCTCGCCGCTGGTCATCTCGGCATTGGCACCGACGGCCACGGCTGGGCGGCGATGTCGGTGCGGTACCAGCTGCCGCGGAGGCGAACCCGGGCGGCGGCCGCGTAGGCCGTAGCCCGGGCCGCATCAATGTCCCGGCCGGTCCCGATCACGTTCAGCACCCGGCCGCCGGACGACCGCAGAGTTCCGTCCCGCAAGGTCGTGCCAGCGTGGAGCAGATACGAGCCAGGAATTTGTTGCGCATAGTCAATGTCGGTGATCTCGTCGCCGATTACCGGCGCGGCGGGGTAGCCCTCAGCGGCGATCACGACGACGACCGCCGCGCCTGCTGACCATCGCGGCCGGGCTGCGTTCGGCAGATCACCGTCGGCGGCGGCGGCGAGCAGGCCGGCCAGCGGGGTTTCCAGACGATCGAGGACAACCTGCGTTTCCGGGTCGCCGAATCTGGCGTTGAACTCGATCACCTTGATTCCGGCGCTGGTCAGCGCCAGGCCGGCGTAGAGCACTCCCCGGTAAGGAGTGCCGCGGCGGGCGAGCTCGGCGAGGGTGGGGTTGATCACGTCCGTGATCGTTCGCTCGGCGAGGTCCGGCGGCGCCCACGGCAGCGGCGCGTACGCGCCCATCCCGCCGGTGTTCGGCCCGGTGTCGCCCTCGCCAGCGCGCTTGAAGTCCTGGGCGGGCAGCAGCGGGACGGCGCGCTTGCCGTCGGCCAGCGCGAATACCGAGACTTCGGGCCCTGCCAGGTACTCCTCGATCACCACCTGACCGCATGACCTGGCGTGCTCGGCCGCCAGGGAGCGGTCGTTCGTGACAACGACGCCTTTTCCGCCAGCCAGGCCGTCCGCCTTGACCACGTACGGCCTGCCGAAGTCATCGAGTGCTTCGCTCACCTCGATCTCCGAGCGGCAGGTTCGGGACGCGGCGGTCGGGACCCCGGCTGCGAGCATGACCTGCTTGGCGAAGGACTTCGATCCTTCAATCATCGCGGCCGCCCGTTGCGGGCCGAAGCATCTGATGCCTGCCCTGCGCAACGCATCGGCGACGCCTGCCACGAGCGGTGCCTCGGGCCCGACTACGACCAGATCTGCGGCGATCTTGCTGGCCAGCGTCGTGACCGCCTCGGCATCTGTGATGGCAACCTCGTGCAGTTCCGCCTGCTGGGCGATGCCTGGGTTGCCCGGTGCCGCGTGCAGCTCGGTCACGTCGCGGTCCGCCGCCAGGGACCTGGCGAGCGCGTGCTCGCGGCCGCCTGAGCCAAGTAGCAGAACCCGCACCCGGCGAGCCTAACGGCACGTCGCGCCCGTGCGCATGCGCTGGTCAGATGAGATCGCGGAGCTGGAGCGTCTGATCGCGGCGCGGGCCGATGCCGACTGCCGCGATGGGGGCGCCGATCATGTCCTGGAGCGCGAGCACGTAGGAGCGTGCGTTCGGCGGGAGGTCAGACAGTTCCTTGGCGTGCGAGATGTCCTCCCACCACCCGTCGAGGTACTCGTAGATCGGCTTGGCGTGGTGGAACTCCGTCTGGGTCATCGGGAACTCATCACAGGTGACGCCGTCGATCTCGTATCCGGTGCAGACCGGGACTTTCTCCAGTCCGGACAGGACATCAAGCTTGGTGATGAAGTAATCGGTGATCCCGTTCACCCGGGTGGCGTACCTGCCGATCACGGCGTCGAACCAGCCTGTGCGGCGCGCCCGGCCGGTAGTGACGCCGTACTCGCCGCCTGCCTTGCGCAGGTACTCGCCCTGCTCGTCGTTCAGCTCGGTGGGGAACGGTCCCGCGCCGACCCTGGTCGTGTAGGCCTTCAGGATGCCCAGGATCCTGGTGATCCTCGTCGGCCCGACGCCGGAACCGACGCAGGCGCCGCCGGCCGTCGGCGATGAGGAGGTCACGAACGGGTAGGTACCGTGATCGACGTCGAGCAGCGTCGCCTGCGCGCCCTCGAGCAGGACGACCTTGGCTTCGTCGAGCGCCTGGTTCAGCACCAGCCCGGTGTCGGCGACGTAGCGCGCCAGCCGCTTGCCGTAGCCGACGTACTCCTCGCAGACCGCTCCGGCCTCTATCCCTCGGCGGTTGTAGACCTTGGTGAGGACCTGGTTCTTCTCCCTGAGCACGAGTTCGAGCTTCTGGTGCAGGATCGCCTCGTCGAACAGGTCCTGGACCCTGATCCCGACCCTGGCCGCCTTGTCGGCGTAGGTCGGGCCGATCCCGCGCCCCGTGGTGCCGATCCGCGCCTTGCCCAGGTAGCGCTCGGTGACCTTATCGAGGGCGACCTGGTGCGGCATGATCAAGTGGGCGTTGGCCGAGATCAGCAGCCGATCGCAGGAGATCCCTCGCGCCTCGATCCCGTCGATCTCCTCGATCAGCACCGCCGGGTCGATGACGACGCCGTTGCCGATCACCGGCGTCGCGTGATCGGAAAGCACGCCAGATGGCAAAAGGTGCAGCGCGTAGCTCTCGTCGCCGATGACTACGGTGTGCCCGGCGTTGTTGCCGCCCTGGTACCGGACCACGTAGTCCACGCTGTCGCCGAGCAAGTCCGTCGCCTTGCCCTTGCCCTCATCGCCCCACTGGGCGCCAACAATCACGATGGCGGGCATGACTACAAGGCTAGCGAGGGTCGGCTCGCCAGCGTCGGAGCCCGCACTCCGTGGAGCGTCGGAGGCGGCCCGAGGTCAGCTACGGGCCTTCACCCTCGAGTACCTCGGCGGCCGCGGGACTCGACTCGCGCAGGAACTCCCTGATCCGCTTGACCTCTTCTTCCTCGCCGATCGCGGCGGCAGCGGCGCCGAGGAAATGCAGTGCCCGCAGGAAGCCCTGATTCGGCTCGTGCTCCCAGGGGATCGGCCCGTAGCCGTGCCAGCCGGCCCGCCGCAGCTGGTCCAGGCCGCGGTGATACCCGGTCCTGGCGTACGCGTACGCCGTGACCGGATCGCTGGCCAGCGCCTTCTCCGCGAGGACCGCCCACGCGGCGCAGTACGCAGGGAACCTGGCAGCGGCCTCGCGCGGATCCTGCACCTCGGCTAGTGTCCTGGCCGCCCCGGCATCATCGGGGAGGAACGTCGGCGGCGGCGTCGGCTCAGCCATCAGGTTCTGATAGGTCATAACCCCATCCTCCCGCCTTGGTCGGTTGAGTTACTGCCCGACCCGGCTGGACTCGCCGCTCCGAGTCCCGCTACCCGCCCGCACGGCCGTCGCGCGGGCCGAAGACCGTGATCGCGTCGAAGTCGCTGGCCGAGGACCTGACGTAGTACTCGGCCCACTCGCGCGCATCTGGGTATCCGGACTCAGCGGCGATCTGGTCGCAGGCCTTATCAAGGTTGAACTCGGTAACACGCAGTTCGACGCCTGGACCGAGCAGCGCCCAGTGCGCTCCCGCGCCGCCGTACGGCATGCCGACGCTGCCTGGATTCACCACGAGGCGCCGGTCCGCGAGCCTGGTGAACGGCATATGCGTATGGCCGCACACGACGCCGCTGACAGCGTCGTCGAGGCCGGCGAAGACCTCGGCCCAGCGGTCGGGCCGGGAGTCCACGAGCACGACCTCTTCGTCATCGCGGGGAGTCGCGTGACAGAACACCGTGGTTCCGATCCCGCTGACCTCGATCGTTGCCGATAGCGGCAGGCCCGCCAGCAGCTCAAGCTGATCCTGGCGCAGCTGCTCGGCGGCCCAGGGCGAAATCGGGTCAGGGATCGACGACTGCTCGCCTGTGCGATAGGCGACGAGCTCGCGGTCAGCGTTGCCGCGCACCCAGACCGCCTGCTCACCGAGGTTGCGCAGCATGTCGATGGTCTCGAGCGGCTGCGGCCCTGCCGCCAGGTCACCGGTCAGCACCACCAGGTCGGCGGCCGTCACGTCAGGCTCGGCGAGCACCGCCTCAAGAGCAGGCAGCACGCCGTGGATATCGGAAAGTACTGCAACCCGCATCAGCAGCCCCGGCTGCTAGCCGAGTTGGGTGCCCGCCGAGAGCAGGTCCTCGCAGGCCACCACGACGCGGCTCGCCATGGACGCTTCGGCGGCCTTGCCCCACGATCGCGGGTCGTAGTCCTTCTTGCGGCCCACGTCACCGTCGATCTTCAGCACGCCGTCGTAGTTGGTGAACATGTGGCCGGCCACCGGTCGGGTGAACGCGTACTGCGTGTCGGTGTCGACGTTCATCTTGACCACGCCGTACGAAATCGCTTCCCTGATCTCGTCCAGCGCGGAACCTGATCCGCCGTGGAAGACCAGATCGAATGGCTTGGCCCTGCCGTACTCGGCGCCGACCGCGTCCTGGATCTCCTTAAGGATCGAGGGCCGCAGCTTGACGTGACCCGGCTTGTACACGCCGTGCACGTTGCCGAAGGTGGCTGCCAGAATGTACCGGCCGCGCTCGCCGAGCCCGAGTGCCTTGGCCGTAGCAAGCGCGTCTTCAGGGGTGCTGTACAGCTTCTCGTTCATCTCGCCGGTGACGCCGTCTTCCTCGCCGCCGACCACGCCGATCTCGAGCTCCATCACGATCTTGGCCGCCGCGCACTGTTCGAGGAGCTCGGCCGCGATCTTCAGGTTCTCGTCGAGGAGGACGGCCGATCCGTCCCACATGTGGGACTGGAATAGCGGCTGCTGGCCGCGAGCGACGCGCTCCTTGGAGATCTGGACCAGCGGCCGCATATAACCGTCGAGCTTGTCCTTCGGACAGTGGTCCGTATGCAACGCGATGTGCACGGGATACTTCTCGGCAACAACGTGAGCGAAGTCGGCCAGCGCGGCCGCGCCGGTGACCATGTCCTTGAGCGATCCCGACAGGTACTCGGCGCCGCCGGTGGAGATCTGGACGATCCCGTCACTGCCCGCGTCGGCAAATCCGCGCAACGCGGCGTTGAGCGTCTGGCTGGACGTCACATTGATCGCCGGGTAGGCGAAGCCTTGCTCCTTCGCGCGGTCGAGCATCTGCGCGTAGATCTCAGGTGTCGCGATAGGCATTACTGGACGCTCCCTCTGCTCGCGTGTGCGTCCCTAGTATCTCGCGGCACGGGTGGGCGAGGCAGCAGGTGGGTTCAGCCGGATCAGCTCAGGCCGAGGTCGGCGAGGTCGTAGGCGGCAAGATACGGCAGGCCGCGTTCTTCCACCAGCGGACGAGCGCCGCGGTCCACGACCACAGCCACCCCGACGACCTTCGCTCCCGCAGCAGTCAGCGTGTCCACGGCTGTCAGCACCGAGTTGCCGGTCGTCGAGGTGTCCTCGACGGCCAGCACATGCGCTCCGGCGACGTCCGGGCCCTCGATCTGGCGTTGCAAGCCGTGCGCCTTTCCTTCTTTGCGCACGATGAACGCATTGAGTTGCCTGCCTTGTTCGGCCGCCGCGTGCATCATCGCCGTCGCGACCGGGTCAGCGCCCAGGGTGAGGCCGCCGACGGCGGCAAAGCTAAGACCGGAGGTGAGGTCGAGCATGACCCGGCCAGCCAGCCGCGCCGCCGGTCCGTTGAGCAGCACCCGGCGCAGGTCGACGTACCAATCGGCCTGCTGGCCAGACGACAATGTCACGGCGCCGTGGACGACGCCCTTGGATGTGATCTGGTCCAGCAGTTCGCTCCGGTCACTCACGTCACCTGAGCCTAGTCGCGGCCGATTGCGATTCGGCGGTAACCGTTCCGATCTGGCCGTCCGGAGCGCCGCCGACTGGTACGGTCATACCGGTTAATTCCCCCATGACTTGATCGGGGCGGCAGCCTCGCCCGCGCGCGAATCGCGGCCGAGGCAACAACATGAATGCCACCCACCGAATCGCCATAACAAAACCCAACCCAGCCCTTAGCCGGACCAGCCCTGTCAGGCCTGTGATCTGGGCGATTGGTCACGAAGGCCGCTAGGCGCTGGTAACGTCTCGCGTCAGGAAAGGATGGTGTCGCGTGGAACGCTGTGCGCTGTTCGTCGATGCCGGCTATGCGCTCGCAGATGGCGCGATGGCCGTTCATGGCACGCGCCGCAGGGACTCCGTCTCCTGGGACCACGCCGGGCTGCTGAAGCTGCTCGCCGGCCTTGCGAAAGACCGCACCGGCCTGCCTGTACTGCGCTGCTATTGGTATGAGGCCGCCGATGGCGGTCGCACTGCCGAACATGACGCTCTGGCCGAGATGCCGGGGCTTAAGCTTCGCCTGGTCAACACCAGGCCCGGCCGCCGCGAGGGGATCGAGAGCCAGCTAAGGCGCGACATCGTGACGCTGGCTAAAAGCGGCGCCATCGCCGATGCATTCATTGCAAGCGCAGACGAGCACCTCGCGGAAATTGTCGCCGAGGTCCAGGACCTCGGGCTGCGGGTTGTTGTGCTGCACATTGCCTCGGACGGCGGCTGGACCATTCCGCAGCCTCTGCGCCAGGAGTGTGACGACATTGTCGAGATCTCAGCGGTGCACCTGCGGCCATTCGTCGACCTGATCCGCGGCGCCGAGCCAGCGGGGCCGGATGAGCAGTACGCGGGCAGCGGGTACGGCTCTCGATCGCGCGCAGACGGTGCCGGCCTGGCGGCCGACGCGAGCTCAGCTTCTGGCGTACCGGCCCAGGCTCTGCCGGCGTCGGCCGCCTATCCTGCATCGGGCCGCGGTGAGAACAGTTCGGCGCAGCCCTACCCCGGCAGCGCGTCGCCCGCCTTTGAGCCCGCTGCCAGCGGCAGCCGCTCGCCGGCGCCTGAGCAGGCACTCATGGCCGTGCGCAGCCCGGACTCTGCCGCAGGTCCTGCTCAGTTCGGCACGAGCCAGTTCACGCCGCCCAAGCAGGATGCGGCAGCCGCGCAGGTCAACGGATCGGGCCAGGCAGCCAGCCTGCCGCATGACGGCCCGTCTCAGGGGGGCGGCGCTCCTTACCGTGAGTACGGCGGCGCTGAGCGTCAGCCGGCATCTGGGCAGCACGCAGCCCCCGACCGCGGCACCGCGCAGCACGCCTCGCCGTCGCATGCGCAACACGGCGGGCAGGCACCGGGGCAGCATGCAGGTCAGGGAAGCGCGCCCCACCACGCCTCACAAGGGAGAACCGCGCAGCACCCGGCGCACGCCGCACTTGAGGCGCTCGAGCAGGGTGGCGGCTACGCGGCAGACGGCCCGCGCAACGTCCCGTCAGGTGGCAACGTCAAGCACGGCCACGCCAGCCCGCCAGGACTTGGTGCGCCTGGCGCCGGGCAGCAGGGCGCTGGGGCCGGCGGCAGCGGCGGTTTCCTGAACGGCGGCTTCCAGGGCGCGGGTTTCCCTGCCGGGCCCGGACCGGCCGACGCTGGCCAGCACGACGGCTACCAGGGCTCGGCTGGAACGGCGGGACCCGCCGGTGCGGCAGGACCCGCGCCGAGCCCTACCGTTCACCATCTCTCTGGCCTGAGCTTCCCGGCAGGCACCGCCGGCTCATCGCACAACGGCGCCCCCGGCAGCGCGTCCGGTAATGGAGCAACGCCACCAAGTGGTCACCACGGTAGCTATCCCAACGGATCAGGTCAGAACGGAACCGCCGTCCACGGAGCGCCTCCCTATCAGAATGGCTCGTCACGTAATACTTCCGGCGAATACGGCTCATTCGGCAGTTACCAGCCAGGAGCCTCCGGTAATGGGAGCCAGCTCAATGCCGGCCTGCCTGGCGGCGGACCGGCCAATCCAGCCGGGAATGGCGCGCCGGTCAACGGCAATGCCGCCGGTGGCGGGCGGGCGAACATGAATCCGGCTGGGTTCGACGCGGCGCCATTTGGCGGGCAGCCGACGCCCTATGGGGCGATGGACCCTGGCTACTTCCCTGGTCAGGAGGGCGCTGGCCAGCAGGCATCGCACCCTGGAGGCCAGCAGGGTACCGGCACGCATGCCAGAGACGCGTATGCGCCAGCCAGGGACAGTTACGGGCCTGACAGGGACGCCTATGGCCCGCCTCAGCCTGAGCCGTCCTTCCAGCCGCGCGCGGCGCAGTCGGCGCCGGCCTATCACGCTCACCAGCAACTGCCGCCACAAGGCGCACAGCCGCCACCCCCGGTCCCGGCCATACGGCCCGCGCAGCCCGTCGCGATCTCATTGCCGGAGGCGGTCAAGGCCGCGCACAGCGAGGGATATACGTTCGGTGAGTCGGTCGGCAGGGACGCGCCTGGCCTGTGGCTGGAAGCGGTACTAGCCCGTAAGCCCAGGATGCCCTCCGACCTAGAAGCGAGGCTGCTGCAGGGGTCGGTGCTGCCAATCGATTCGCTGCTGCACGACGAGGTCCGCCACTCATTGCGGCGCGGCTTCTGGGAAGCGCTCGAGAGCGCCCGGCGATAACGGACCGTGTTGAATCTAATCCTGGCGTTGGAAGCCGCGGCCCGGTGGGTACGTTGGTAAATGTGGCAGTTCTGAGTCGTGAGGAATTCGACGCGATCGAATTCGAGGCGACTCTGACAGGAGACCACCAATCAGCCGCTGCGCGCATGGCTCAGCTGGCCAAGACCGGCATTCAGAGCGAGTCGATGCCGCGCGCGGAAGCATTTGTCCGAGCGGGCGAACAATGGCTGCTCGCCGACAACCCGGCGGCCGCGGCGGACGGTTTCCGGATGGCGATCGCCGATGGCGGGCCCGTTGAGGTCGACCCCAGGGCTCCGCTGTGCCGGGCGCTCGTTCAGCTTGGCAAGGAAGACGAGGCCACGGCCATCATCGACACGATGCTGTCTGAGGGCAGGTCCGATCCCCGTGCCTGCGAGGTGATCGGGGAGCTGCTGCTCGAGCAGTCCGACCTTAACGGTGCCCTTGAGTGGGTGACCGTGGGCGTGGAACTGATCCTGCAGGGAGCGGCGCGGGCCGAGTCCACGCCGTACCCGGGCCTGAATGAGCTGCTCAGGCTGCGCTACCGGATCCGGAACGACCTGCGGCTCCCCGAGGACGAGTTCGACCGCATGCTGAGCGCGTGAGCGGCAGCGCCGCCCGGCCGCGCTAGCGGCGGACCGCAGCCGGGCGAGCGGCGTTCACCATCAGTGCATCTGACTCGGTGTCGACGTCAACAAGTACCTCGCCGCCATCAGCAATTTCTCCCGCCAGCAACTTGCGCGCTAGCTGGTCGCCGATCGCCGACTGAATCAGGCGCCGCAGCGGGCGGGCGCCGAAGACGGGGTCGAACCCGGTTACAGCGAGCCACTCCTTGGCGGCAGGCGTGACGTTGAGCGTCAGCCGGCGGTCAGCCAGCCGCTTCGACAACTTGTCGATCTGCAGGTCAACGATCTGGGTGAGTTCCTCGGTCGACAGCGAGTCGAAGAGGATCACGTCATCGAGCCGGTTCAGGAACTCCGGCTTGAACGTTGACCTGACCACCGACATGACGGCGTCCTTCTTGGCCGTGTCGTCCAGCGACGGGTCAGCGATGAACGCCGAGCCGAGGTTCGAGGTCAGGATCAGGATCGTGTTCCTGAAGTCGACCGTGCGGCCCTGGCCGTCGGTCAGCCTGCCATCGTCGAGCACTTGAAGGAGGATGTCGAAGACCTCGGAGTGAGCCTTCTCCACCTCGTCAAGCAGCACGACGCAGTAGGGGCGGCGGCGGACCGTCTCGGTCAGCTGGCCGCCCTCCTCGTAGCCCACGTATCCAGGCGGAGCTCCGACTAGCCTTGCGACCGAGTGCCGCTCGGAGTACTCGCTCATGTCGATCCTGATCATGGCGCGCTCATCGTCGAACAAGAACTCGGCGAGCGCCTTGGCCAGCTCCGTCTTGCCGACGCCGGTCGGGCCGAGGAACAGGAATGAACCAGACGGCCTGTCAGGGTCGGCGATTCCGGCCCTGGATCGGCGGACGGCGTCGGATACGGCCTGGACGGCCCTGGCCTGCCCGACGATCCGGTGGCCGAGCTCGTCCTCCATCCGCAACAGCTTGCCGGTCTCGCCTTCAAGCAAGCGACCGGCCGGTATGCCAGTCCACGCCGAGACGACGTCGGCGACATCGTCGGGCCCGACCTCTTCCTTGACCATCGGGCGGGAGTCGGCGTCGGCCGGAACCTCGGCGCCGGCTCCGTCCGGGACAGCGCCGTTTACTGTCACGGTCGCCGACCGCGCGTCGTCGCCAGCTTGGGCAGAAGCTTGCGCTAGCTCCCGCTCCACCGCCGGGATCTCTCCATACATGAGCCGCGACGCGGTCTCGAAGTCAGCGTCGCGCTGGGCTCTTTCCACCTGAGTCCTCAGGTCATCCAGCTGCTTCTTGAGCTCACCGACCTTGTTCAGGCTCGACTTCTCGCGGTCCCAGCGGGCCAGCAAGCCGGTCAGCTGCTCCTGCCGGTCAGCCAGATCGGCGCGCAGCCGCTCGAGCCGCTCCTTGCTCGCCGGATCGGCCTCCCTGGCCAGCGCGAGCTCCTCCATCTTCATCCGGTCGACCGCGCGCTGCAGCTCATCGATCTCGACTGGCCGCGAGTCGATCTCCATCCGCAGCCGGGAAGCCGCCTCGTCGATCAGGTCGATCGCCTTGTCGGGCAGGAACCTGGCAGTGATGTAGCGGTCGGACAGGGTCGCCGCGGCAACCAGCGCCGCGTCGGAGATCTGAACCTGGTGATGCGCCTCGTAACGGCCCTTCAGGCCGCGCAGGATGGCAATCGTGTCCTCGGCCGACGGCTCGCCGATGAACACCTGCTGGAATCGCCGTTCAAGCGCCGGGTCCTTCTCGATCCGCTGCCTGAACTCATCGAGCGTTGTCGCGCCGACCATCCGGAGCTCACCCCTGGCCAGCATCGGCTTGAGCATGTTCCCCGCGTCCATCGCGCCCTCGGCAGCTCCGGCGCCGACGACGGTGTGCAGCTCGTCGATGAACGTGATGACCTGGCCGTCGCTCTCCTTGATCTCGTTGAGCACGGCCTTGAGGCGCTCTTCGAACTCACCGCGGTACTTGGCGCCGGCGACCATGGCGCCGAGGTCAAGAGCGACCAGGCGCTTGCCGCGCAGTGACTCGGGCACGTCGCCGGCCACGATCCGCTGCGCCAGCCCCTCGACCACGGCGGTCTTGCCGACGCCTGGGTCGCCGATCAGCACGGGGTTGTTCTTCGTCCGGCGGGAGAGCACCTGAATGACGCGCCGGATCTCGGCGTCGCGGCCGATGACCGGATCGAGCTTGCCCTCCCTGGCGCTCCTGGTGAGGTCAATGCCGTACTTCTCCAGGGCCCGGTACGTGCCCTCGGGATCAGGTGAGGTAATCCTCGCGCTACCTCTGACCTGCTCGAACGAGGCCAGCAGCTGATCCGGGCCGGCGCCCGCGTCGCGCAGCACCTTCGATGCCTGGCCGCCCTCGGAGGCCAGGCCGACGAGCAGGTGCTCGGTCGAGACGTATTCGTCTGACATTTCCCTTGCCCGCTTCGCGGCCGCCGCGAGGGCGGCAAGCAGCGGGCGGGAAGTTTCCGGGGCGCTGAGCGTCGCGCCGGCCGCGCGCGGCAGCCGGCTGATCAGCTCGCTGGCCTTCTTCGCGACCGCAGCCGGATCGGCACCTGCGGCGCTGAGCAGCGGTACGGCGATTCCGCCGTCCTGTTCGAGTAGCGCGGCCAGCAGGTGCAGCCCGTCAACGTTCGGGTTGCCTGCAGCGGATGCACGCTGCAACGCGTCGCTCAGCGCTTCCTGACTCTTGCGCGTGAGCTTGTCGTCCATTTACTGCCTTCCTTCAGGCCTCACGGGCTCATTCACCGTCGTGCCGCCCGTCATTCGCACCGGCACCAGAGTGCCGCCTTCTGATTTGTTCCTGAGCAGCGCTGCGAGGCGCGCCGCAACCGCCCTCGTTGATTCAAGTTCGGCCCTGAGCTGGGTGATCTCAGCGTGCAGTTCCGCGAGTCGCAGCCTGCTGCGCTGCCATTCGGACTCAAGCTCAAGAATTCGCTTGATCCCGGATAGGTTCACGCCGTCTTCCTGTGACAATCGCTGCACCTCGCGCAGGATGAGAATGTCCCGCAGCGAGTAGCGGCGCCCCCGACCGGCGGTCCGTCCTGGCGAGACCAGACCGAGCCGGTCGTAGGCGCGCAGCGTTTGCGGATGCAGGCCGGACAGCTGTGCAGCGACCGAGATGACATAAACCGGGGTGTCGTCCGTCAGCTCCGTGCTCATCGCATCGCGCGCTTCGGACGAGCCGCCGCGCGGCCGTCTAAATTCGTCCGCCATGTGACTGCCTCTCCCGGACGTGTCCTGCGTGGTTGCGCAACATCACGTCCGGCCTTTCCGCAACAGTTCGTCTCGGGGGTCAGCCCCGGTCGTGGCTTCGCGGAACTTCTCCAGCGCGTTCCTCGCGTCGTCGGTCAGCTGGCTCGGCACCTGAACGTCGACCTTCACGAGCATGTCGCCCTGGGTGCCGTCGGACCTGCGCACGCCCTTGCCGCGAACCCGGAACGTGCGCCCGTTGGGAGTGCCAGGCGGGATCCGGAGATTCACCGGCTGTCCGCGATGTGCCGGGACCTTGATGTCGGCTCCCAGGGCGGCTTCGGTAAAGGTCACCGGCACGGTGACGGTCAGGTTGTGACCGGTCCTGCCGAATACCGGGTGGCCCGATACGTGCACGCGCACGTACAGGTCTCCTGGCGGCCCGCCGCGTTCGCCGGGCGCGCCCTTGCCCTTGAGCTTGATCCGCTGTCCGTCGGCCACGCCAGCGGGAATTCTGGCCTGGATCGTCCGCGCGCTCATCGCCCGTCCGCTGCCGCCGCAGGTGGTGCAGGGGTCATCGACCACCAGACCTCGTCCACGGCAGGTAGCGCACGGCTCAGAGAACGCGAAGTTGCCCAGGTCCCGGCTCGACTGGCCGGTTCCCTGACAGGTCGGGCAGACCTTGGGCACGGTACCGGCCTTTGCGCCGGTACCGCGGCACACCTGGCATGGGCCCTCATCGGTCAGCCGCAGGCTGACGGTCGTACCGTCGATCGCGTCGCTGAACGACAGCGACGCCTCGGTGTCGACGTCAGCGCCACGGCGCGGCCTGGCCTGGGTCGTGGTCGTACGGCCCCGGCCGCCGAACATGCCGCCGAGAACGTCGCCCAGGCGCCCGCCGGAACCGGTTGACCCGAAGAGGTCACCAAGGTCGAAGCCGCCGAACTGACCGCCGGATCCGCCGCCGGGTACCCGCGAACCAGCACCGAACAGGGACCGTGCGTCGTCGTACTCGGCACGACGCTTCGGATCGGACAGAACGTTGTAGGCCTCGGAGATCTCCTTGAACCGCTCCTCAGAAGACGCGTCACCCTTGTTGGCGTCCGGATGGTACTTGCGTGCGAGCTTCCGGTATGACTTCTTGATCTCGTCGGCCGACGCGCCCTTGCTGACCCCGAGAGCCTTGTAATAGTCCTTCTCGAGGAAGTCCTTCGTGCTCAACAGGCTCCTCCTGGTCGGGGATTACTCGCCGTCTTCTTGTGCGCGGTCATCATCAGCGGCGGTAGCGTCGCCGGATGTGTCGTCTTGCTGGTCGTCAGCCGGTGCCTCGTCGCCCGCAGGCCTGGCTCCAGCCGGATCGGTCGGCTCGGCCACCGCAACCCGGGCCGGGCGGAGGATCCGCTCGCCGACCTTGTAGCCGGGCTGCAGCACCTGCACGCAGGTCGGCTCGGTCACCTCAGGCGAGTACGAGTGCATGAGCGCCTCGTGAACGTTCGGGTCGAACGCCTCGCCCTGCTTCCCGAACGTGCTCAGGCCGAGCTTGCTGACCGCGGACTCAAGCCTCTCTGCGACGGCCTTGAAGCCGCCGGTCAGCTCGTCGTGGTCGCGCGCCCTGCCGATGTCATCGAGCACCGGCAGCAGCTCGGTGAGCACGCCCGCTAGGGCGAACTCGCGCACCGCGGCGCGGTCACGGTCGACTCGCTTGCGATAGTTGGCGTATTCGGCCTGAACCCGCTGCAGGTCGGCGGTCCGCTCGGCCAGCTTCACGGCCAGGTCGCCGGACTGACTGCCGCCGTTGCCTGAGCCGCCGTTCTGTCCGTTGGCGGGCGTCGCCGTGCCTTTCGATCCGGCGGCGGCCTGGCCGGCAGAATCCTTAGAACCGCTGCCGGGCTTGGACGCCGAGTGCTTGCCGGGCCTGCCCGGGCCAGGCCCGCGCTGGGCCTGACCCGTGCCGGAGGAATCTCCGCCGGCAGCGTTAGCCGACTGACCCGGCTGCCGCACCTGGCCGGTGACCGGATCGATGCGCCTGCGGTCCCTGATGATGGGCCCCTGGCTCTCTTCTTCCGATGCCGACATCAGGCTGATGCACCCCCTGGCTTCTCGTCGTCGACAATCTCCGCGTCGACAACTTCGTCGTCGGCCGGGGTCTCGCCTGCGGGCTCGCCAGGCTGCTGTGCACTGCCCTCAGCCTGAGCCTGCGCGTAGATGGCGGTGCCCATCTTCTGGCTCGCCTGCGCGGCCTTCTCGGTCGCAGTCTTGATTGCCTCGGTGTCGGTGCCCTCGAGCGTCTTCTTCAGCTCCGCGATCGACTCGCTGACCTCGGCCTTAACGTCCTCGGGCAGCTTCTCGGAGTTCTCGGACAGGAACTTCTCAGTCGTGTAGGTAAGCGTCTCCGCCCGGTTGCGAACCTCGGCCTCGTCGCGACGCTGACGGTCCTCGTCGGCGTACTTCTCGGCGTCGGCCATCATCCGCTCGATGTCGTCCTTGCTCAGCGCCGAGCCGCCCGAGATGGTCACGGACTGCTGCTTGCCGGTGCCAAGGTCCTTGGCCGAGACGTTGACGATGCCGTTCGCGTCGATGTCGAAGGTGACCTCGATCTGCGGGATGCCACGCGGCGCCGGGGCGATGCCGGCCAGCTCGAACATGCCGAGCTTCTTGTTGTACGCGGCGATCTCGCGCTCGCCCTGGAACACCTGGATCTGCACGGACGGCTGATTGTCGTCGGCGGTGGTGAAGATCTCCGAGCGCTTGGTCGGGATCGTGGTGTTCCGCTCGATCAGCTTGGTGAAGATGCCGCCCTTGGTCTCGATGCCCAGCGACAGCGGGGTCACGTCCAGCAGCAGGACGTCCTTGACCTCGCCCTTGAGCACGCCGGCCTGCAGGGCAGCACCAACGGCGACGACCTCATCAGGGTTGACGCCCTTGTTCGGCTCCTTGCCGCCGGTCAGCTCCTTGACCAGGTCGACGACGGCGGGCATGCGAGTCGAGCCGCCGACGAGCACCACATGCGCGATCTCGCTCAGCTTGATGCC
>DATELR010000090.1:0-6728 GCA_035276345.1 Streptosporangiaceae bacterium
GCCGTTACCGAAA
The DNA here is from genome assembly GCA_035276345.1 of Streptosporangiaceae bacterium. Lineage (GTDB taxonomy): Bacteria > Actinomycetota > Actinomycetes > Streptosporangiales > Streptosporangiaceae > Chersky-822. The sequence goes on from DATELR010000090.1 coordinate 14, forward strand.
TGGTCGCCGGCGGCGGCGAGGCGGTGTTCGCCGTCGCCCGCACCGCGGGGTGGATCGCGCACGCCCTCGAGGAATACGCACGAGGTACTCCGATCAGGCCGCGGGGCATCTACACGGGCCCGCCGGCGGCATCTCGGTAGTCTGGGTGCGCAGGATGAGGGAGGAGATGCGAGTGATCGAGATCGCCCCCATCGCGACGCCGTCGCTGGGCGACCGCAGCTATCTGGCGACAGACGGCACGGTAGCGATCGTGATCGACCCGCAGCGCGATATCGACCGCGTGCTCGCCGTCGCGGAATCCCGCGGGGTCCGGATAACGCACGTCTTCGAGACTCACATCCACAACGACTACGTCACCGGCGGGCTCGCGCTGGCTAGGGCGGTTGGGGCCGGCTACCACGTGTGCGCTAGCGACGACGTGCAGTTCGACCGGATCGGGATCGCCGACGGCGACCAGATCGAGGCCGGCGAGATGGGCGTCAAGGTGATCGGGACGCCGGGTCACACCTTCAACCACCTTTCCTACGCCGTCGAACGCGCAGGACGCGCGGTCGCGGTCTTCACCGGCGGCTCGCTGCTGAACGGTTCGACCGGGCGGACGGACCTGCTCGGCGCGGAACATTCGCTGGAGCTAGCTCGCGCACAGCACGCCTCGGCGCGCAAGCTTGCCGCGGCGCTGCCGCCGGACGCGCTGGTCTGCCCGACGCACGGCTTCGGCAGTTTCTGCTCGGCGACTCCCACTACAGGCGCTGACTCGACGATCGGCATGGAGACCACGGTCAACCCTGCGCTCACACTCGGCGAGGCCGACTACGTCAAGTCGACGCTCGCTGCGCTCGACGTCTATCCCGCTTACTACGCCCATATGGCTCCGGCCAACACCGCTGGCCCGCTCGCGGCTGATCTGGCGGCACCGCGGCAAGCCGACAGCGCCGAGGTGCGACGCAGCATCGAGGCGGGCGAGTGGGTTGTGGACCTGCGTTCACGTGTCGCCTATGCGGCCGGGCACTTGCCAGGGACGTTGTCATTCGAACATGGCGATCTCATGACCACCTACCTGGGCTGGCTGATCCCGTGGGGCAGCTCGCTCACGTTGCTTGGTCAGAGCGCGGCGGAGGTGGCCGCGGCGCAGCGAGATCTGGCCAGGATCGGCATTGACCGGGTACGGTCGGCCGCCACCGGCGGCCCTGACCAGTGGTCAGGCGGCCGGACCCTCGGCAGTTATGACGTCACCGATTTCGCTGGTTACGCCAGAGCGCGCGAGCGGCACGAGATCATCCTGCTCGACGTGCGCAGGCAGTCAGAGCGGGATGCGGCATGGATCGGCTCGGCTGTGCACATCCCGCTGCACGACCTTGCTGCGCGGATGGGCGAGATCGGAGACGGCCAGGTATGGGTCCATTGCCAGTCAGGCTACCGGGCGTCGGTGGCGGCAGGGCTGCTGGACGCCGCCGGGCGGGACGTCGTCCTGATTGACGACGACTTCGACAATGCCGAGCACGCTGGCCTCGCGGACTATCGCGCGGTGCCAGCCCGCTAGCCGGGAATCTCCTGGATCCCCAGCGCATTCCTCCGATAGGTAAGAAGAGTCAAGGGAGCGCAGATGCCTGTCCGCCGCCTGAACCACGCCGTGCTCTACGTCAGAGACCTGACCGCTTCGGTCGATTTCTACCGGGAGGCATTCGGCTTCGAAGTCCGCATGGAAATCCCTGGCCAGGCTGCATTCATGCGCGCGCAGGGTACCGCTAACGATCACGATCTCGGCCTCTTCGCGGTCCCGGACGGGGTGGCTCAGCAGGGTCGTTACATCGGCCTTTACCACCTCGCCTGGGAGGTGGGAACGCTGGCGGAACTTGCCGAGATCAGGGCGAAGCTCGTCGAGCTCGGTGCGCTGGTCGGAGCAAGCGACCACAGGGTTTCCAAGTCGCTGTACGCCAAAGACCCGAGCGGCATCGAGTTCGAGGTCATGTGGCGGGTGCCGGCCGACCAGTGGGAGCGCGAGCTTGCGAACGGGCAGATGATCGCGCCGCTTGACCTCGAGGCAGAGATCGCGCGCTGGGGCGATCAGGTGACCGGCGCCGCGGCAGGGTCGATCACCTGACCGCGAGGCTTCGTCACTGGACCACGGCCGACCGGAGCGCTGCCGCCGCGGCCAGGGGATCGACCGGGTCGAAGAACACGCCGGCACCGAACTCGGCGGCAGCCAGGTGGCGGATCGTTCCTGGGGCGCGCTGCACCGGTGCTACGTGCAGATGCAGGTGCGCCGCGGGCCAGTCGCCACCATCTGCGGGCCGCTGGTGAAACCACAGCAGATACGGCTCAGCCTGGCCGAGCACCGATTCGAGCCTCACCAGGCACTCGATCAGGATCACGCCGAGCTCCGCGCGCAGGTCCGGTCCCGCGTCCGGCAGGTCGGCGACGTGCTGGCGTGGCGCGAGCACCATCTCGTAAGGCCAAGAGGGCGCCCAAGGCACGCTCGCAAGCCAGGCGGGAAGTCGCGCGACGGTCAGCTCGTCTGCAGGTGGCTGGCACAGCCAGCAGGCAGAGCGCGTCAGCTCGGCGAGCGCGACCGGCGGTACGTCGCCAAAGGCCAGGATCTGGCTGTGCGGGTGGTCAATGGTGGCGCCGATCGCCGGACCGCGGTTCTCGAAAACGAAGACGTAGCCGACATCATCGCGCGCACTGAGCCGTGCTGTCCGGTCCGACCACAGCTCGATGACTCGCGCTGCCCCTGCCGCGCCTAGCTGGGGGAATGTGCCGGAATGCAAGGGGCTGTGCAGGATGACCTCGTGCCTGCGGCCGGGCAGCGCCGGCCAGCGATTCGGGATGGACCGCACTTCGTACGAGCCCGGAGCTTCGAGCCCACCAGGGCAGAACGGGCACTGACCAGACGGCTTGTTGGGCCGGTCCTGCCGCCACGGGGTGAGAACCACCCAGGTTCCGGTCAGTGGGTCGATCCTGAGCTGTGGCTCGCTGCTGGAGTTCACACTCGCGCAGGTTACGCGCTCGGTGCCGTCCTGACCTCGATGCTCCCCTTATATGCCACGCCCCTGATCCGAACGACGGGAGCGCCGGCCGACGGCTCGGCGGGCCACGCGTCGCCAATCGCCGAGACGCCAGGGCCGGCCAGCTCGACCCGGACTCCCGGCGGCACGAGGATCTCGGTGCACGACTTGTATGAGAGCGCCGTGATGGTCGTCTCCTCGGACGTGAACTGGGCAGCTCGCAGGTCTAGCAGGCCGCTGCCCTTGTACACGATCGAGGTGAACCTGCCGGGCAGCGTCCACCGGCCGGCCCTGCTGATCGAGCTCTTCAGCGCGATCGCGAACCGGCCCGGCTTCTTGCCGGTACCACTTGCTACCAGCAATGCCGGCGCGACTGCGGGCAGGTCGGCAGTCAGGCCGTCGAGTTCGGTCGTCGTCCTCGCGACGAGCGCGCTCCTGACACGCTGGTCGAACTCCTCGTCGGTTAGCCGGTGCTCGGCGAAAGCGGCCTGCAGGCGGTGTGCCGCCGCGTCCCGTTCGGCGTTGGATGCGAGCGTCCCCGATGCTGGTGCGCGGTCTGGTTCTCCGTTGCCGGCCTGGATCATCGCGATCTCCTCCATGCGATATATCTTAATCCCTCCGCCGACTGGAGAAAACAGCGTTCAGCAACAATACATCGTTCGGCAAGGCTTCAGGGCTCGCCGCGCAGCGGCTTAGCCTTCCTTACCAGGTCGGTGTAGAGCGCGGCGGTCTGAGCGGCGATGCTGGACCAGCTGAATTCCGCAGCCACGTGCTCGCGCCCGAGCTCGCCCATGGCCGCGGCCCTGGGCGGATCGGTGAGCAGGGACGTGAGTGCCTCGGCCAGCAGCACGTGGTTGTCGGGCGGCACAAGCAGCCCAGTCTGCGTATCCAGCACGACCTCAGGGATGCCGCCCACGCTGGACCCCACCACCGGCGTGCCGCAGGCCATGGCCTCCAGGTTCACGATCCCGAGCGGCTCGTACAACGACGGGCAGGCGAAGACAGTGGCGTGGCTGAGAATCTGGATGACTTCATGCTTAGGCAGCATCTCGTCCAGCCAGATCACGCCGGACCGGCCTTCGCGCAGGTGCGTGACGAGCCCGGTGACTTCGGCGCCCAGTTCAGGTGTATCCGCCTGCCCAGCGCAGAGCACGAGCTGCACCTGCGGATCAAGCAGCTCAGCGGCGCGCAGCAGCACCGGCAGCCCTTTCTGCCTGGTGACCCGGCCCACGTAGACGACCGTCGGCCGACCGGGATCAATCCGGTGCTTCTCGAGCACCTCCGTGCCGGGGTCAGGAGCGTATTCGGCGGTGTCGATGCCGTTTCTGATCACGTGCACCTGTCCAGGAGCCAGGGACGGGTAAGTGGCTAGCACGTCAGCGCGCATCCCGCCAGACACAGCTATCACCGCCGCCGCCGATTCAACCGCGACCCGCTCACACCACGACGAGAGCGCATAGCCGCCGCCTAGCTGCTCGGCTTTCCATGGCCTCAGCGGCTCGAGCGAGTGCACGGTCAGCACATGCGGGACGCCATACAACATCGCAGCCAGGTGCCCTGCCAGGTTCGTATACCAGGTATGCGAATGGACGACGTCGGCGGAAGCAACGGCCGCCGTCATGGACAGATCGGCCGACACCGTCTGCAGCGCTGCGTTCGCGCTCCCGAGCAGATCCCACGCCCGGTGCGCGATCGCGTCCTGCCGGTCCGCGCCCTGGCAGTGCACGGTCAGGTCGACCAGGTCGCGTAGTTCGCGCGCCAGGTACTCGACATGGACGCCGGCGCCACCGTAGACCTCCGGCGGGTACTCCCTGGTGAGCAGCGCAACATTGACCTTGCCGAAGGGACGGCCGGTCACCGAGTGACCTCCTGGCCCTTCCCCACGACCGTGACGCCGCCAGCGGACACCACGAAGCCGCGTGCCTTGTCGTGCTCCTTATTGACTCCCACTTGCGCGTGATCGGGCACCACGACGTTCTTGTCGAGAATTGCGTTCTGGACTACAGCATTCCTGCCGATCGTGGAGTTGTGCAGGATCACCGAGCGCTCCACTCTCGACCAGGAATTGATCCGCACACCTGGGGACAGCACGGACTGGCTGACCAGTCCGCCTGAAACGATGACGCCGTTGCTCACCACGCTGTTGATGGCGCGCCCGATGCGGTCGCCGCTGTCGTGGACGAACTTGGCCGGCGGCTGCGACGGCACGTGGGTAAGGATCGGCCACCTGTCGTTGTACAGGTTGAAGACCGGATGCACCGCGCACAGGTCGAGCTGAGCGTCGTAGTAGGAATCAAGGGTTCCGACATCGCGCCAGTAACCTGCGTCACGCGGATCTGCCCCTGGGACCTCGTTGTCGAGGAAGTTGTACGCTTCGGCGCAGCCCTGGCTGACCAGCATCGGCAGAATGTCTCCGCCCATATCGTGCCCGCTGCTGTCGTCGACAGCGTCCTGCCGGAGCGCTTCGACCAGGACGTCGGTGCTGAACACGTAGTTGCCCATTGACGCGTAGGTCAGGTCAGGGTTGCCGGGAAGCCCTGGTGGATCGGGTGGCTTCTCCAGGAATGCCTCGACGGACCGGCCGTCGGGACCGGTCTGGATCACCCCGAAGCTGCTCGCCTCTTTCCGGTCGACAGGAATGGCGGCCACCGTGATCCCGGCGCCGGCCGCCACATGCTGGTCGACCATCTGTCTCATGTCCATCCGGTACACGTGGTCGGCGCCGAAGACGGCCACGATATCGGGCTGATCGTCGTAGATCAGGTTCAGCGACTGGTAGATCGCGTCGGCCGATCCGGTGTACCAGTGCGGTCCGAGCCGCTGCTGCGCCGGTACCGGAGTGACGTAGTTCCCGAGCAGGCTGCTTAGCCGCCATGTGGTCGTGATGTGCCGGTCAAGGCTGTGACTCTTGTACTGGGTTAGCACGCAGATGCGCCGGATTCCGGCATTGACGAGATTGGAGAGCGCGAAGTCGATAAGCCGGTACAGCCCGCCAAAGGGGACGGCTGGCTTAGCCCGGTCAGCGGTCAGCGGCGCCAGTCGCTTCCCGGCCCCGCCAGCGAGAACGATCGCGAGTACTTGCGGCTCGGCCATCCGGAACTCCTGTCAACGGCGGCCTTCGGCATTGCCGAAGTCAGCATTACAGTGCTCCCATCATGCTGAACCTCACATTGGCGCACCCGCGCCCGCTGGTCCAGACATGACCCGCACCTTCACCCGGATTGGTCGCGGATGATCGGCCGGAATGCTCCGGGGAGTTACTCTGCCGAGGACAGTCGCTCGGCAGCCTGCCTGTTCACAAGCCTCACCGCGAGCACCCTCGCGATCGCGACGCCAATGCCGAGCACCACGGTCCAGACGAGCGCCTCGCCGATCGCGACCTCGGGGTCCTCGGCCTTGCCTGGCGGCTCCTTGCCGGTGGCCTTGGTCCACGCGAATACGATCAACTTGCGCGCGACGAACGCGGCAGCCGCTCCGGCCAGCGTCGTGACCGCCTTGCTGCCCTTATCACTGCCCTTATCAGGCATTGCCGTCCCTTTCACGTTCGGCGCCCTCGTGAGCCGCGCTTGCCCGCCCCTGTCGCAGCATCATCCCACGGTGCCGCCGGCGGGTTGTCCGGCCCCGTCCTTATGACCGTGCTGCTGCGCGGCAGTCCGCCCGCTCTCGATCGCCGCAGCCAGTTCATCTGGCCGCCTCGTGCCGATCAGCCA
>DATELR010000091.1:0-5228 GCA_035276345.1 Streptosporangiaceae bacterium
ACTCCCGGCCCGCTCAACAATCAGTTGTGAAGTTCCGTCCCTGGCCACGAGCCAGCGCCAGCACGCCGGCGAATGAGGGATTCGCAGGTCGTAGTCGCGCTGGGCAGCATCCTGAAGCGCAGCCATCGCGGCGATGTCATCGGCGTCGGCTTGTCTTACGACGTGCTCGCCGTCTGGTGGCGGGACCGTCTGGAGAGTGCGCGATTGAGGGATCGCGATGGCGTACTCATATCCGAACTGGCGGTAGAAGTACGGGATGCCGACCATGACCTGGACCAGATGGCCCCGGTGTGCCGATCGCTCATGCGCCCACTGCATCAGCGCCCTGACCAGCCCGCGCCCTTCGAACTCGCGGTCTGTGGCGACGAGCTCGACCTGACCAGCCAGGATCGGAACCCCGTCCAGGACCAGGCTCTCGTCCAGCAGCGTGACGGTCGACACGACCCGGTCACCGGCGGCCACGACCGCCGAGCACTCCCAGCCTGCGTCAGGGTCCTCCACGACCAGGCGGTGGTCGACCGCGTCCGCGGGCTCACCTCTTTCGGTCAGCAAGGCAGCGATCTGGCTGAGATCGGCTGGCTGGGCGGCCCGCAGGACGAACCCTCCTGGCAGTGACTGACTCACCTGGCCAGGGTGCCAGCGACCGGGCCGACAGTCGACCGAATTGGGGCGGAACGTCGCATCACTGGACGCTTCACCACATCAGACCCCAGCTCTTACGGCGGACCGTCGGCACTCGACGTTAGTGTCGGTGCATGCCTGACTTCATTGGTACCGATCTGCGTGGATCTGTGTTCGAGCGCGCCGACCTCAGCGGCGCGCAACTGCGTGCCGTGGACCTGACCGACGCCCAGTTCCGCGGCGCCGACCTTAGCGGGGCCTCGATGCGAGGCGTCGAGCTGGTCAATGTCGACATCTACGGCGAGATCGCGAACGTGACCGTTAACGGTGTCGACATCTGGCCGCTAGTCGACGCCGAGCTCAACCGGCGGTACCCGGACCGGGCCAAGATGCGCCCGGCGGACCCGGCTGGTTTCGCCGAGGCGTGGGACATCCTCGAGCGGCTCTGGGGCCAGACGGTCGAGCGAGCCCGCCGCTTGCCGCCGGAAATGCTGCACGAGTCAGTCGACGGCGAGTGGTCCTTCATCGAGACGCTGCGCCACCTCGCCTTCGCAACCGACTGCTGGATCAGGCGGGCGATTCAAGGCGACCCTGCCCCGTGGGACCCCCTGGGATTGCCGTGGGACGAGATGCCTGACACGCCCGGGGTACCACGCGACCGAGACGCGCGCCCGTCGCTCGACGAGGTACTTGAACTGCGCCGGGACCGCATGTCCAGCGTGCGAGGGGTTATCGACGGCCTGACAGAGGAGTTCCTTGCCTCAGACACTGAGCCAGTCGAGGGTCCAGGCTGGCCGCCGGCTCGCAGCTTCGCTGTGCGCGAGGTCTTGCTGGTCATCCTGAACGAGGAGTGGGAGCACCGCCTGTACGCCGAGCGCGACCTAGCAGTCCTCGAGGCACGGCTGCCCTAGCCGAATCGCCCGCGCCTCGTACACCAAGTTCGCGTGAGTGTCACAGCTCCCCGTGCTGCCTTGTCTTCAAGGGGAAAGGACCACGGGGAGAGGAAAGATCATGCGAGTCTTCGTCACTGGCGGCACTGGTGCCCTAGGGCGGCATCTCGTTCCTGGACTGGTAGCGGCTGGTCATGAGGTCACAGCTACCACGAGGACGCCCGGCAAAGTCGCGCAGTTGCGCGGCGCGGGCGCGGCACCTGTTGTGCTCGACGGACTTGATCGCGAGGCGGTGATCGCGGCAGTACGAGCCGCTGCGCCGGAAGTGATCGTGCACGAGATGACAGCGTTGGCGGGGATGCGGAGTTTCCGGAATCCGGACAAGCTGTTCGCTGTCACTAACGAGCTCCGCACCCGCGGCACCGACAATCTGCTGGCCGCCGCCGAGCAGGCGGGCACGCGCCGGTTTGTTGCGCAAGGCTATGCAGGCCCTGGTCCGGACCAGGCTGCCGGCGGCAGGCTGAAGTCGGAGGACGATCCGTTTGACTGGCGGCCGGTCCGGTCGACCCTGCACGCGCAGGCAGCGATCAAGCATGTCGAGCAGGCTGTGCCGCAGGGTGTGCCTGAGGGGCTCGTGCTGCGGTACGGCGGCTTCTACGGGCCGGGAGCCTCGGATGCTCTACTGGACATGGTGCGCAAGCGCTGGGTGCCGGTGATCGGCGACGGGGCAGGGGTCTGGTCGTTCATCGAGATCACCGATGCCGCAGCCGCGACGCACGCCGCGGTCGAGCAGGGCGAGCCAGGCATTTACAACGTCGTTGACGACGACCCGGCGCCTGTTGCCGAGTGGCTGCCATACCTGGCGAAGCTCGCAGGCGCTAAGCCGCCGTTGCGAGTACCGGCCTGGCTTGGGCGGCTGCTCGCCGGAGAGTTCGTCGTGGCCCAGATGACGAGCTCACGCGGGTCATCGAACGAAAAAGCTAGGAAGGAACTCGGCTGGGAGCCGCGGTACGCGAGCTGGCGGGAGGGATTTCGTGCCTGGATCGAGGGATGAGACGAGCGCATCGGAGTACCGGCCGCTGCTGTTCTCCATTGCCTACGGGATGACCGGATCAGTGGCCGATGCTGAAGACATCGTTCAGGATGCTTTCCTCGGCATGACGCGCGCTCAGCGAGCGGGAACGACGATCGCCGACCCGAAGCCGTACCTGGCGACGGCGGTGACGCGGCTCGGAATCAACTACCTGAGTTCAGCGCGGGTGCGGCGCGAGACGTATGTGGGGGACTGGCTTCCAGAACCGGTCGTCGTGCCAGCCGATTCGACCGGCCCAGCCGAGCACGCCGAGCTGGCCGACTCGTTGTCCATGGCGTTTCTCGTCCTGCTCGAGACTCTCTCGCCGCTAGAGCGGGCGGTGTTCATGCTGCGCGAAGCGTTCGGGTACGGCTACCCGGACGTGGCCAGGATCACCGCGAAGAGCGAGGTGAACTGCCGGCAGATCTTCGCGCGCGCAAAGCGGCGCATCGCCGCCGCGGGGGAGGCGGCGGATATCGTGCCAGCCCAAGCACGGCGAGCCGAGGGAGAGGACCTGGCCCGCCGGTTCTTCGATGCCGCCGCAGGAGGCGACATGGAGTCGCTTCTCGGGATGCTCGCGCCTGACGTCGTGCTGCACGGGGATGGCGGAGGCAAGGCGCAGGCACTCGGGAAGCCGGTCGCCGGACGCCAGCGCATCACGCGGATGATCCTCGGCCTGTTCCGCAGAGTCCCGGTCCTCGGCATCTCCACCCGGCTGGCCTGGGTCAACGGCCAGCCTGGCGCCGTGCTCTACGACGCCGAAGGACGTGTTGTCAGCGTCGTCGAGCTTGAGGTCTCCGATGGCCTTGTCCAGACGATAAACGCCGTGGTCAATCCGGATAAGCTCGGCCATCTCGGCCCAGTCTCTGATGTTGCACGCCGACCTGCGAGGAGTTAGCTACCTGGATTCGAGCACCGCCAGGTCGCGCACCGCGAACCTGTAGTGCTCGATCTCCTCATCCATCACGACGGCGACGCATTCAAAGACGGGACGGTCTTCCTCCGGGTAACCAGGGGCAGGTGTCCGTCGGCATGGCCGACCGAGGCCGTCATTGGTCAGCCCCGCTACGATCCGGCGCATCACTGCTATCCGGTCCGCGCGGGCCGCGAGGACTTCCTCATAGCTGGGTTCCGCGGTCAGGTCGATGCCGAGCTTGGCCGCCTCGGTCTCCGGATACCAGGTCTGCGGTAGCCCGAGCGGGTGGTACGGCGATTCCTCGTCGAGCACTGTGCGGCTCGCCCAGGCGTCTGTGATGAACACGAGGTGGCGCAGCGTCTGCGCGAACGACCACTCCTCATTGACCTGCTCGGTCAGCGCAGCCTTCGGGAGCTTGCCTGCCCGCTGCGTTGCCTGCATCCACAGCTGCTCGATGGTGTTCCACATCGCACGGAAATCATCGGCGTTCTTCACCTCGCGGAGCTGGACGCGTTCCGGGTGCCGCCGGTCCAGTTCGGCATTGACGTAGTCGGTCACGTCGACGCCGTTGACGGTGAAGTTGCTCAGGTAGCCGGAGATGTCGACGTCGACCAGCCAGCCGTCCCGGATCGTCACAGCGCTCAGGTCACAGTCGGTGAACCGGGCGCCCCGAAGGTCCGCGACGTCGAACCTAGCTGCGCGGAACTGCTCGCTGCCGCCGCCCTCCCCGGCGTAGAACCGGTGCGGTCCGAACTGCGCCTCCGATGCGGCATCGTGGTCGGAGGGCGGCTGAGCTTGCTGATCGTTGGCTGATGTCATGGTCGGCACGATAGCGCCAGTTCCGGACGTTCTGCTTCCTCAATGCCGGCCTTCGCGTGAGGGCGCGAGAACTCAGAAGAGCGAGGTCGACTCCTGGAGATCTCTCATGCCCTCTTCCATCGCGAACGACGGCAGGATGCGCAGCTGGTTCCACTGGTGGAGCCGGGATGATTCTAGAAAGGCATCCAGGTCTTCGGCGCTTTCCGTCTCGACGATCACGACCGTCATGTGCTCGCGGTTGACGTACGGACCTGCCACGATGTGCACGCCGTGCTGCTTGGCGATGTTGGGTATCTGCGGGCCTATCTCAAGCAGCATCGCTTTCGTCTTCGCGTTGCTGAGAGGGCAAATTTCGGGCGAGTGGTTCCCCAGTACGACGTAATGCATGTCATCCCCCCAAGTTCCGGGTTGGCTGCCTCGCAGCCCGGCTTCAGGTCGGCGCTGGCCCGTGTCCGTCAACGCTCACCACAGCGATTTGCAGGCGCCATGGAGGCATCGTGAAGTTCATTGGCGACTAGTAACTATCGGGGCCGATCGATCATCCCGTGCCGTGCTAGACCGACGGTTTCGTATTCATCGGTGCCTGGAGCTGCATGCACGCCGATTGCCCTCAGGCCGCGGTTGACCGCGCCGTCTCGCCGTGTGGCCACCTGGTAGCCAAGCTCGCGGTCGACCTCGAGGTCGCAGGTCCCGACAGGTCCGAAGAACAGCCTGCCCTGACGCCAGCCGACTGCCTCCTGGGCCCCCGGCCCGCCGAAGGTCTCCGCGAAGACGTACAGCAGCGTCCTGTCGGCAGACATGTGTTTGCCCAGCGTCGCCGTTGCGCGCCTGAGCATCCAGCCCGGTTTGATCCGATCGTCATTCGGGTCGGCGGCGCCGAGGTGCACGAGCGCTTCCTGGGTCATGGGGA